>DATHTR010000072.1:0-17347 GCA_035463095.1 Candidatus Angelobacter sp.
GACATCCACTGCGTGACCCGGTGGTCGAAGCTCGACACGCGGTGGGAGGGCGTTGCCTTCACTCACATCGCCGAGGTGGCGAGACCGACGCCTGCGGCGCGCCACGTGATCTTCCACTCGGAGGGCGGCTTCACCGCCAACATCCCGATCGAGACCGCGCTTCGTCCCGAATGCCTCCTCGCGTGGTCGTACGACGGGCAGCCGCTCAGCGCGGAGCACGGCTATCCGCTGCGGGCCATCGTCGCCGGCACATACTTCTGGAAGAGCGCGAAGTGGCTGCGGGGCGTGGAGTTCAGCGCCGAGGACCACCCGGGATTCTGGGAGCGCAACGGGTACCACAACGAAGCGGACCCGTGGAAAGAGGAGCGCTACTCGCGCTAGCCCTTGGGCTCGTCCATTCGCTTGGCACGCGCGATGAGCTCGGCGACCCGGCGCCCGCCCTTGCGACCGATCTCCCGGAAGTGCTCGTTGGAGTACCGCTCGCTGACGGCCTTGCCGCCCTTCGCGCCGATCTCCTGGAAGAACTCGGCGCCATAGCGCGCGCGCGTCGTTCGCCCGCCCTTGCGTCCGGCCTCCCGAACGCTCATGTTGCCTTCATCGGCGGTGCCGCTCCGGTCACCGTTGCCACGGTCGGCCATCGGGCGCCTCCTGTGCTGCGTGCTCTGCCGCTCGGACACGATTCGTGTGCCCCGACTCGAAAGCAAGTTGCGTACCGTCGAGCCCGCCCTGCCGGTGCGGGAGGGAGCCGGTTCGATCGGTCACCGCTAGAATGGCGCGCCGATGTCCCCTCTCTTCCGCCACATCGTGATCGGGATCGTTGGCCTGCTCATCGCGGGCGGGCTGGTTGCGCTCGGCCTTCTCGGCGACGACTCCGATCTGTCGGTCCTGACGCTCCTGGCCGCCGGCCTCGTGGCCGCAGGGGTCGGCCTGTTCCTGTACGTCCAGGGCTGGATCTGGGGCGCGCGGACGGCCCGCCAGCGCCGGATGGGAACCTCCGTGGCATTCGCCGTGGGGGGCGGCCTGATGGCTCTCGTGGCCGGCGTGGCGCTGGCCGGCATCTGGGTCCTGGTGCTTCTCTTCTATCTCGGCTGAGGCGGATCCGCCCTCCGCTGCTACGATGGGCGTCGCACGACGCCGTGGCCCCCATCGTCTAGAGGCCTAGGACGCCACCCTTTCAAGGTGGAGATCAGGGGTTCGAATCCCCTTGGGGGCACCACCCTTCCCCCGCACCGCAGGCCGCTTGCCTGCTCCCCGACCGAGTCCTCGCTCGCCGTTGACCGACGCTGCTACGGTGGATGCGCGCCATGATCGAAGTCAGGAACGTCACCAAGCGGTTCGGCACCACCGTCGCGGTCGACGATCTGTCGTTCACGGTCCGGCCCGGCATGGTCACCGGCTTCCTGGGCCCGAACGGCGCGGGCAAGTCGACCACCATGCGCGTCATCCTCGGCCTCGACCGACCCACTTCCGGCACCGCGCTCATCAACGGACGGCCGTTCGCGACCCATCCCGCGCCGCTGCGCCAGGTCGGTGCGCTGCTCGACGCCGGCGCGGTGCACGGGGCTCGCAGCGCCCGTCAGCACCTGCGCTGGCAGGCGCGCGCCGGCGGCATCGCGAGCAGCCGAGTGGACGACGTGCTCGATATCGTCGGCTTGACCGATGCGGCCGGCCGGCGCGTGAAGGGCTTCTCGCTCGGCATGCTGCAGCGGCTGGGTATCGCCGGCGCGCTCCTCGGCGATCCGCCGATCCTCATGTTCGACGAGCCGGTCACCGGCCTGGACCCGGAGGGCATCCGCTGGGTGCGGACGTTCATGCGTCGCCTCGCGGCCGAGGGCCGCATCGTGCTCGTGTCCTCGCACCTCATGAGCGAGATGGAGGGCACGGCCGATCACGTGGTCGTCATCGGGCGCGGGCGGCTCATCGCCGACACGCCCATGGCCGAGTTCATCGCCCGCAGCACCGGCAGCCACGTGCGCGTCGTGTCTCCGCAGGCGGCGGACCTCGCTCGACTCCTCGAGAACGCCGGGGCCGATGTGAGCGCCAGCGATACCGAGCTGCTCGTCACCGGCCTCGAGGCTGCGCGCATCGGCGAGCTCGCGGCGGAACGCGGAGTCGTCCTTCACGAGCTCACCTCCAGGCACGCGACGCTCGAGGCTGCCTTCCTCGAGCTCACCGGTGACGCGGTCGAGTATCACGCCAGAGAGGAGCCGGGGTCGTGACCGCCGAGGCCTCCCTGAGCGGCGATCAGCGGCGCATCGGCTTCGGCGCCACCCTCGCCTCGGAATGGACGAAGCTGTGGAGCGTCCGATCCACCTGGGTCAGCGTCGGCCTGGCGCTCGTGCTGCCGGTCGCGCTGGCCGCCCTGCTCGGCGTGTCGATCGGCGCCACCGCGGACGACCCGCAGATGCAGATCGACGCCTTCGACCCGATCCTCTTCTCGCTGCCCGGCTCGATCTTCATCCTCATCCTGCTGTCGGTCCTGGGCGTCATGTTCGTGTCGTCCGAGTACTCGTCGGGGATGATTCGCCTGACCCTCACGGTCACGCCGCAACGAGGCCGGATCCTGGCCGCCAAGGCGCTGATCATCGGTCTGGTGGCGCTCGTCGCGGGCACCGTCGCAACGGTCGCGATGTTCCTGGTCAGCCAGGCGATCTTCGGCTCCTACGACCTGCCGACGGTGTCGCTCGAGGACCCTGATGCGGTCCGCGCGGTCGCGGGCGTCAGCCTGACCGCGCCGGTCTTCCCGCTCATCGCCGTGGCGCTCGGCTTCCTGCTGCGGAGCACCGCCGGCGCCATCACGGCGGTGCTCGGCATCGTGTTCCTTCCCGACGTCCTGGCCCCGCTGCTGCCGGCGTGGTGGCAGGAGAACGTGCTGGTGTACCTGCCGAGCGCGGCCTCCGATGCGGTCAGCATCGGCCACCTCGAGCAGGTCCCCTTCGCGCTCGATCAGGCTCCCGCCATCGCCGTGACCGTGGGCTGGGTCGCCGCCTTCCTGGTCCTCGCCTACGTCGCCCTGGGGCGTCGCGACGCCTGACGGACAACTCGCGAACGATCAGATGTGGTTGATCTCGACGCGATCGCCGCAGTTCGCGCAGTAGAGCAGGAGGAGCTTCGGATCCTCCGGCACCGGGCGCCAGGAGTACACGTCCTCCTCGCCGATCTGCTCCCCGCAGCGCGGACACTCGTGGCCCATGTCGAGCCACTGATCGCGCGGGACGTTCTGGCGTCCCATCAGCGGCGCTCGACCGGGGGCGGCGCCCACCCCGGCTTCGGCCCGGCCGGTTCCGCCTCTTCGCCCTCCGGCGCGTTCGCAGCGGCGATCGCCGCGCGGGTTTCCTCGACTCGGTCGGCCGGCGCCAGGAGGGGGTACGACATCGCGTCGTAGCCCGGCCAGCGACCGACATCGCCGTCGCGGATCATCACCATCGTCTTGGTGAACGCGCCGGTCACGTCGCGGACCGAGCGGTCGAGGACCTCGAAGCTGCGCCCGGTGACCTGGCGCAGAGCCCCGGGCAGGGTCTCGGCAAGGTATGCCGGGTCCGGATGCTCGGCAAGGGCCAGCTCGAGTGCGGCCACGACCTCCTCGTCGGGAAGGTCCCGTGGCAGCGGGCGGCTGATGTAGGCCATCCGTGGGTCCCGGCTCGGGCCCTTGAAGGTGCGGACGAGTGACTTCAGCATGGGCGGCGCGATTGTACCGCCCCACCCCGGATCCGGGCGCTGCAACGCCGGTTGGTATACTGGCGTCCCCTGGTGGAACTCGAACGCGGCCGCGCCGCGCGCTCCGGACGGAGCGCCGCATGCACCGCCCGCCCGACATCCCGCGACAAGGAGCTCTCTCATCACCGTGCGCGTACGCAAGGCCGTCCTGCCGGCTGCAGGGTTCGGCACCCGCTTCCTCCCGGCCAGCAAGGCGATCCCGAAGGAGATGATGCCGCTCGTCGATCGGCCGATCATCCAGTACGCGGTCGAGGAGGCGTTCGCCTCGGGAATCGAGCAGATCATCATCGTCATCAGCACCGGTCGCAGCGCCATCGAGGACCACTTCGATTCGAACCCGTCCCTCGAGCGCTGGCTGGAGGAGCGCGGCGACATCGAGATGCTGCGCCAGATCCGCCGGCTCAGCGAGTTCGGGACGGTGGCCTTCGTCCATCAGCGCGAGCAGCTCGGGCTCGGCCATGCGGTCCTCATGGCCAAGGACCTCGTCGGCGACGAGCCGTTCGCGGTGCTGCTCTCCGACGACGTCATGCTCAACCCGAGCGGCGACCCGGTCACGAAGCAGCTCATCGACGCCCACCTCGCCCACCGCGGATCCGTGATCGCGGTGCAGCGTGTCGACCGCGAGGACGTCGGCAGATACGGCATCCTCGAGCCGCTCCACGAGGAGGGTCGCCTGGTCGAGATTCGCAACCTCGTCGAGAAGCCGTCCGTCGACGATGCGCCGAGCGACCTCGCCGTGCTCGGCCGCTACGTCCTGACGCCGAAGGTCTTCGACGTCCTGGAGCAGACGGCCCGCGGCGCCGGCGGCGAGATCCAGCTGACCGACGCGATCCGCAGCCTGATCCAGGAGCAGCCGGTGTTCGGCTACCAGTTCGACGGCACGCGCCACGACGCCGGCACGCGGATCGGATGGATGAAGGCGAACATTGCGGTCGCGCTCGAGTCCGAGGCGGCCGACGAGATGCGCGGCTACATCCGGGGGCTCGACCTGCGAGACTGACGCCGACATCGGCCGGCCTGGGGCCGGGTCGGGCAGGCGCCGAGCCGGAGGCCGTCACAGGAGGAACGCCGCGTTGGAGATGATCGGAAGGCTGATCAGCGGCCGCTACCGACTCATCGGCCCGCTGGGGGACGGCGGGATGGCGACCATCTGGCGCGCCATCGACGAGCAGCTCGATCGCGAGGTCGCGGTGAAGCTGCTGCGCCCGCAGTTCAGCGCCGATCCGGGCTTCGCCGCCCGGTTCAAGCAGGAAGCGCGCAGCGCCGGCGGCCTGTCCCACCCGAACATCGTCAGCGTCTACGACTACGGCACCGACGGGGCCGATGGCGACCAGTACATCGTCATGGAGCTCGTCGAGGGACGCGATCTCTCGACGGTCCTCCAGGAGCGCGGCACCCTCTCGACCGACGACGCCGTCCGGGTTGCCATCGCCGTGGCGAGCGCCCTCGAGGCGGCCCACCGCAAGGGCATCGTCCACCGCGATGTGAAGCCGGGCAACATCATGATCACCGACACGGGCGACGTGAAGGTCGCCGACTTCGGGATCGCGCGCGCGGTCAGCGAGGCGTCGATGACCGTCACCGGCACCACGCTGGGCTCGGTTCACTACTTCAGCCCGGAGCAGGCGCGCGGCGACGAGGTGACCGGTGCGTCGGACGTGTACGCGCTGTCGATCGTCCTGTTCGAGATGCTCACCGGCCGACGACCGTTCGAAGCGGACTCGGCGGCCGCCGTGGCGCTCAAGCGCCTGAGCGAGGACCCGCCACGACCCACGTCGATCGGACATCCGCTGCCGCCGGGACTCGAGGCCATCCTCATGCGTGGCCTGGCCCGCGAGCCGGCCGACCGCTTCCCCGACGCCGGCGCCTTCGCCGAGGCGCTGCGCGTCTGGCGCCGCAACCCGGACGCCGGGCCCGGTGTGGCCGGCCCGGCTGCCGCCGCGGCAGCCGTTGCCGCCACCCCCCGCGGCGGGGAGCCGACGGTCTACGTCCCGCCCCGCGTCACGCGGCCGGCGGATCGGCAGCCGGTCGCCCCGCCTCCACGCCGCGCCGATCCCTACCGGCGAGAGCGCGACGACGGGCAGCCGTGGTGGATGTGGCTGCTCGCGCTCCTCGCGGTCGTCCTGCTCGGCGCCATCGGCTTCCTCGCCGTCCAGCTCCTCGGCGGATTCGGCGGCCCGGACCCGTCCCCGTCGCCGACGGCGGAGCTGGTCACCATCCCCGACTGCGAGAACGCGAACCTGGCGACACTGCGCCAGCAGGCGAGCCGGCTGGGCCTGGTCGTCAACGACCCGGAGGAGGAGCCGTCCGACGAGATCGACGAACGGCGCGTGATCCGCTGCGAGCCGGCATCCGGGGAGCAGGTGGAGGAAGGATCGAGCATCACGCCGATCG
This sequence comes from Candidatus Angelobacter sp., assembly GCA_035463095.1. GTDB lineage: Bacteria > Chloroflexota > Limnocylindria > QHBO01 > QHBO01 > JACDBZ01. Next base: position 6,112 of record DATHTR010000072.1, read on the forward strand.
TGTCGGCGGGCGAGGACAGCGTCGCCGTCCCGCGCCTGCGCGGCCAGACCCAGCAGCAGGCGGAGGTGACGCTGCGGGAGGCTGGGCTTCGGCTCGGCGAGGTCACCCGCGAGTTCCATCCGGAGATCGCCGCCGGGTCGGTCATCAGCAGCAGTCCGGCGCCCGGCGTCGACGTGGCGCCCAACTCGCAGGTCGACCTGGTGGTCAGCGACGGCCCGAGCCCCTCGCCGACGCCCTCGCCGACCCCCGAGCCGACGCCGACGCCGACCCCCGAACCGACGCCGACGCCCGCTCCGACCCTTCCGTCCACGCCGGATCCGAGTCCAACCGAGACGCCCTGAGCCGCTCCGGTCGGCGGAGGTGCGGGCACGCCCGATGCTAGGATGGCCGCAGGCCCGATCCACGCTTGGAGGCATCAATCAACCGTCATGGCAACCGTCACCCCGATCACGGTCGACGAGTCGACCTTTGAGTCGGAGGTCCTCAACGCTGAAAAGCCGGTCCTCGTCGATTTCTGGGCGCCGTGGTGCGGGCCGTGCCGGCTCGTCTCCCCTGTGGTCGAGAGCTTCGGCGAGAAACATGCCGAGCGTATGAGCATCGCCAAGGTCAACACCGACGAGAACCAGCAGCTGGCGATGCGCTACAGCATCTTCAGCATCCCCACGCTGATCGTCTTCCAGCACGGCCGCGAGGCGGCTCGCCTGGTCGGCTACATGCCCCAGGAGGTCATGGAGGAACGGCTCAGCCAGTTCCTGGCGTAGCGACCGGCCCCACCGGCTCGTCCGCTTGCGGCAACGCCTCCCACGCGACAGCCGGTACACTCCGCCGCGAGGAGGGCTGTCCGAGCACCGCATGATCATCAAGACCGAGCGTCGCAGCGGCGGAGATCGTCGCCAGGGCGATGACCCGTTCGCGCCCGAACGGCGTGGGAGCGACCGCCGCACGATGTGCTGGGAGGTCGAGAACTGCGACCTCACCATCCGGTACCGCTGCCCGGCGTTCATCCTGCGCCGCCCCTGCTGGGAGCTGTGGGCCGTGGAGGGCATCGGCCCGGCGCGCGCCTGCTGCTACAACGACAAGGAGTGCGAGCCCGGCCGCTGCGTGATCGCGGAGAAGCGCTTCGCCGGGACGGCCGAGCCGGCCGAGCCGCTGACGGTCCACGTCGGGCGACGCGGGATGCCCCTCGGCTACTCGAAGCCGCGTCGGCATCACTGCCCGCACTTCTACCTGACCCATGGCTCGAAGGGCCGCATTCCGATCCAGGCGCCGCAGCTCATGCGCACGCTCCTCAAGCAGGAGGGCACGGTGGCCCGATGCGAGCTGCGCGGCGGCGTCCACCTCGACTCCGGATACGTCAACGACCTGTGCCTGACCGGTCAGTTCAACGACTGCGTCTTCTACGAGGACGGCGCGGACTGACGGCTTGACCGACCCGGACCGGCTCACGTACCGGCAGGCGGTCGCCGCGCTCAGCGAGCGCGGGCGCTTCGGCATCAGCATGGGCCTCGAGCGCGCCGAGCGGCTGCTGGCCGAGGCCGGCAACCCGGAGCGCGGCCTGCGGGGCGCGCTCGTCGGAGGCACGAACGGCAAGGGCTCGGTGGTGGCGATGGTGCGCTCGGTGCTGGGTGCTGCCGGCCTCCGCGTCGGCAGCATGCCGAAGCCGCACCTCGTCAGCTATCGGGAGCGGGTCGCCATCGACGGGCAGCCGATCTCGGCCGGCGCGTTCGCCGCGGCCGTCGAGCGCATGCTGCCGGCCATCGACCGGGTGACCTCGGCGGTGGGGCCGCCGACCGAGTTCGAGGCTCTCACCGCGGCGGCCATCGCGGAGCTGGCCCGCGAGCGGGTCGATCTCGCCGTGGTCGAGGTCGGGATGGGGGGGCGGCTGGATGCCACGAACGTGCTCGACCTCGGTGTGGCGGCGATCACGAACGTGCAGCGCGACCACGAGCAGTACCTCGGCACCACCCTGACCGCGATCGGGGGCGAGAAGGCGCCGATCATCAAGCCCGGCAACCTGGCGGTGACCGGCGCGACCGGCCGCGGGCTGCGGCCGATCCTCGACCGATGCGCGGCGCTGGGCGTGCCTCTGCGCCGAGCCGGGCCGCGTCAGCAGTATGCGTCCACCGTCCGCGAGGCAGGCTGGAACGGGCTCCTCATCGATGCCCGAACCCCGGGCGGATGGCTGCGCGACCTGCGCATCGGCCTGCTGGGCCGCCACCAGGCGGCGAACGCCGCGGTCGCGCTGGCCACGCTCGACGCGCTGTCCGAGCGCTGGGGCCTGGCGCTGGACGAGCGGGCGCTGCGCCACGGCCTCACCGCGGTGCGCTGGCCGGGCCGTCTCGAGCTGCTCGACGGCGCCCGTGCGGGGCTGGGCCGGGTGCTGCTCGACGGCGCGCACAATCCGGCGGGCGCCGCCGCGCTGGCCGATGCCCTGCGTGAGCTCGGGGTGCGCCGGCCCGTGATCGTCTTCGGCGCCATGCGATCGAAGCGGGTGAGCGCCGTGCTCCGGGCTCTGGCACCGGTGCAGCCCCGGTTCGTCTTCACGCGCGTCGACGATCCCGGCGCGTTCGAGCCGCGCTCCCTGGCACGCGCCTGGAGGCGGGTCGGTGGAGGTCGCGGTCGCGTGGCGGATACGCCGGCCGAGGCGCTCGCGATGGCGGAGGGCGACCCGGTCGTGGTGGCCGGCTCGCTCTATCTCGTCGGAGCGGTCCGGGGCATGATCACCGGGACACACGAGGAGGACTGATGGTCGAGCTGCGCTGGGGGGAGCGGACGTACGTGATGGGCGTCGTCAATGTCACGCCGGACTCCTTCTCAGGCGACGGCCTTGCCGGGCCGGGCCGGCCGATCGACGAGGTGGTGGCCGCGGCGCTCGAACAGGCGCGAGCATTCGTGGCGGCCGGCGCGGAGATCATCGACATCGGCGCCGAGTCGAGCCGGCCACGCGCGGCGTACGGCGACCACCCCGACGTCGACGAGGGCACCGAGCGATCCCTGGCGATCCCGGTCGTGAGCTCGATCGTGGTCGAGCTCGGTGACCGGGCGCTGGTGAGCATCGACACCAGCAAGGGCGGGGTCGCGCGGGCGGCCGTGGAGGCGGGCGCGCGCATGGTGAACGACGTGTGGGGCGCTCGCGATCCCGGGACGGCCGAGGCGGCCGCGGGCGGCAGCGCGTTCTTCGTCGTCATGCACAACCAGGCCGGATCGGACTACCCGGACGGCGTCGTCCCCACCGTCGTCGCCAGGCTGCGCGAGGCGGCCGCGGCGGCCGAGGCGCGCGGCGTCGCACCGGACCGGATCGTGGTCGACCCGGGCATCGGCTTCGGGAAGGGGACGGAGGAGAACCTCGAGATCCTTCACCGGCTGGCAGAGATCAAGGCGGCCCTCGACGGCCGGCCCCTGCTCGTCGGCACCAGCCGCAAGCGCTTCCTGGGCGAGCTGCTCGGCGGCGCGGCGCCGGAGGATCGGGTCGAAGGCACGGCCGCCACCGTCGCGCTGGCGATCGCGGCCGGCGCCGACATCGTGCGCGTCCACGATGTCGCGGCCATGAGCAGCGTGCGGCGGGTGGCCGACGCGGTGGTGCGCCGATGAACGACGTCCGATTCGGTGATCGCCTCTCCCTCCTCGGCATGCGCTACCAGGCGCGCCATGGCGTGCACGCGCACGAGAAGATCGCACCGCAGCCGTTCGAGGTGGACGTCGTGCTCCACGCCGATCTCTCACGCGCGGCGAAGACGGACCGCCTGGACGCGACCGTCGATTACGCCGCGTTGCGGGACCTGGTGTCGGCCATCGTCACCGGCCCGAGCTTCGACCTGGTCGAGGCGCTCGCCGGCGCGATCGCGCGCGCCGCGCTGGCCGCCACCGATCCGGCGCTCGTCGACGCGGTCGAGGTCCGGATCCGGAAGCCCGAGGCGCTCGACGGCGAGCTCGACGGGCCGGAGGTCGCCCTGCTTCGGAGGCGCGGCTGAGCGGCTAGTTCGCCGGTTGGACGCCCAGGGTGAGCTCGATCTCGCGGACCGAGTTGCCGCGCAGGACGCGGAGCGTGATCGTATCGCCCGGCTCGTAGGGCAGCAGCGACATCTGGAGATCGGCCTCCGCGGTGAGCTGCTCGCCGTTGACGGCGACGATGACGTCGCCTGCCTGGAGGCCGGCTGCCTCGGCAGGACTGCCGCCCAGGACCGGCTCCTGGCCGGACGAGGTGGCGATGTAAGCCCCGTAGTCGACGGGCAGATCCTCCGACTCGGCGAGGGCCGGGTTGATCGGCGTGTACCAGACGCCGATGTACGGTCGGGCCAGCTCCTGCCCGGCGAGCGCCTGTCCCATGATCGGTCGCGCCACGTCGATGGGGATCGCGAAGCCCAGCCCCTGGGCCGTGGTGCTGACCGCGGTGTTGATCCCGATGACCTGCCCGGCGCTGTTGACGAGCGGCCCGCCCGAGTTGCCCGGGTTGATGGCGGCGTCGGTCTGGATGAGGTTGCGCAGCCGCTCGGGATCCGACGCCTGGACCGCGTCCGAGGCGAGGATCTGACGGCCGAGCCCGGAAACGATGCCGGTGGTGACCGTGTTCTCGTAGCCCAGCGGGTTGCCGATGGCGATGGCCAGCTGCCCGGGCCGGAGGTTGTCCGAGGTGCCGATGGGCGCGGCCGGCAGCCCGGTGGCGTCGATCTTCACGATGGCGAGGTCGGTGAGCGTGTCGAGTCCGTAGATCGTGGCTCCCTCGTACACGCGACCGTCGTTCAGGGTGACGGTGAGCGTGTTCGCATCCTCGACGACGTGGCGATTGGTGAGGATCCAGCCATCGGGGTCGAAGATGATGCCGGAGCCGGTGCCGGTCGAGGAGCCCAGGAGTCCGGCCCCCGAGGTCGTCACCGTCACGACGGCAGGCGCCACGCGACCGACGGCCTCGATCACGGCGCTCGACTCGTCGATCCGAACGTCGCTCACCGGCTGAGAGTCCGGCGTGGCGGAGCTGGCCGGCGTCAGCGCGGCGGATCCGGGGTCCATGACGTTCATGACGGCCACCGCGGAGAGCGCGCCGGACAGGATGCCGCCGACGAGGGCGATGGCGATCACGGGCGCCGCGCCGAGTCCCCGTCGAGTCTCGACGGCCTGCACGGCCTGGCGCCGATTCGACCACGAGGGCGCCTCGTCCCACGTCGCTCGGTGGAGGGGCTCACGGTGCGGTGGCCCGTAATGCTGGACCTCCACCGGCTCGGTGGCGTCGGCGCGGGAGGGCGGATGCTGCGGATCGGTCTCGGACACGCGATCAGGCTATCGGTCGGGCGTTGTCGGAAGATTCATGGCTCGGTGAAGTTTCGTTGACCTTCGCGCCGTCTGCATCCCGGGGAAGGCGGATCCGGAACGCGCTTCCCTCGCCGAGCGCGCTGGCGACGTCGATCTGGCCGCCGTGCATCTCGACGATGGAGCGCACGATGGCGAGGCCCAGCCCGCTGCCCGAGGCCCGCGCGTCGCCGGTGTTCGTCCCGCGGTAGAACCGGTCGAAGATGTGGGGCAGCTCGTCGGCCGGGATGCCTGGCCCGTCGTCGCGGATCTCGAGCGTCGCCCCGTCGTCGGTCTCCGTGAGCTCCACCTCCACGGCCCCGCCCGGGGGGGTGAACTTCAGGGCGTTGCCCACGAGGTTGGTCAGCAGCTGCACGACCCGCTCGCGATCGAAGTCCTGCTCGATCGGGTGGGCCGGAGCGATGCTCTCGAGCGCGACGTTCCGTTCCACGGCGACCTCGGAGAGGGCCTGCACCACCGCCTGCACGGGGTCGCGCAGATCGCCGCGCCGCACGTCGAGCGGGAAGATGCCGGCGTCGATGCGCGACAGGTCGAGCAGGTTGGTGCTCATCCATTCGAGCCTCCTGATCTGCTCGGTCGATCGGTCGAGGAACTCGCGTCGGGTCGGCTCGTCGACCTCGCCGTCGCGCTGGAGCTCGGTGTACATCCGCAGCGCGGCGATCGGCGTCCGCAGCTCGTGGCTCACGTCGGCGACGAACTCGCGCAGCCGATCCCGATCGGCCTCGAGCATGCGCAGCGTGCCGGCGAGCCGATCCGCCATGACGTTGAACTGCGCCGCCAGCTCGTCCACCTCGAGCACGCCCGATGGCGCGGCGCGAACGTCGAGGTCTCCCTGGGCCACGTGGCTCGCCACGCGCCGGAGGCGGTAGATCGGGGCGGTCACGCGGCGGGCCACGAGCACGCCCAGCGGCAGGGCGACGAGCAGCGCGACGACCCCCGCGCCGGCGATCACGTCGCGGATCTGCTCGAGGGTCGCCTCGCGGCTGGTGTACACGTCCGAGATCACGATCCGGAACGGAACCACCTCGCCGCTCTGCGGACCGCCGACCTCCAGGATCGATTCCGCCTCGAACGGCTCGAGCTCGGGATCCAGGCGCAGACCCTCGGCGGCGAGCTCGGCGACGTTCTGCGGCGCCGCCCGCGCCTGCAGCCCGAAGCTGTCGTACACCGCCACGGTGGCCGGGATGACCGATCCGGCCGCGAGCCGGACCGCGGGGTTGAAGATGAAGACGCGTCGCCGCTCCGGCACGAGCGTCGTCTGGGGATTGTCCTCGCGGAACGAGTCGGCGAGCGTCTGCGTCAGGAGCACCGTCGAGAGCGCGGCGGTCTCGAGCCGCTCCTCGGCCTGCTCGCGGAAGTAGTCGGGCAGGATCTGGTTGATGGCGATCGCCGAGATCACGAGGCCGACCAGCGCGATCGACCACAGGGCGAAGACGAACCGGACGTTGAGGCGCTGGACGAAACGGCGCAGGGCGCCCCGCACGCGCCGGCGACGAGCGCGCCGAGCCGCTGGCTCAGTCCTCGGCGAACGCATAGCCCACGCCCCTCACGGTCCGGATGTAGCGCGGGCGGGCGGGATCGGGCTCGATCTTGTCGCGGATGTGGCTGATGTGGACGTTGATCGTGCGCTCGTCCTGCTCCAGGGCGTCGTCGTAGTCGCGCACCAGCTCGAGCAGCTGGGCGCGGGTGTAGACGCGGCCCGGCCTCGAGGCCAGATGGCGAAGCAGGTCGAACTCCGTCGTGGTCAGGCCGATGCGCTCGCCGTCACGCGTGACGCGCCTGCGCTCCAGGTCGATCACGAGGTCGCGGCGCCGGATCGTCCTCCCGGTCTGAGTGTCGGCGAGCTCGCCGTAGGCGCGACGCAGGAGCGCCTTCACGCGGCTGACGAGCTCGCGCACGCTGAACGGCTTGACGAGGTAGTCATCGGCCCCCATCTCGAGCCCCACGACCTTGTCCACCTCGTCCGACCGAGCGGTGAGGAAGAGCACCGGCGCGCGGGACTCTCGGCGCAGCTGACGGAGCACCTCGAAGCCGTCCATCCCCGGGAGCCGGACGTCGAGCACCACGAGGTCCGGCGCCGCGTCCGCGAAGTTCGAGATGGCGTCCTCGCCGGTGGGTTGGACGCTCACGTCGTAGCCCTCGCGCTCCAGGGCGACCTGGACGCCGCGGGCCACCGCGGGCTCGTCCTCGACGATCATGATCGTGCCGGCCATGCGCCGCAGTATAGGAACGATCGCCGGATCGCCTCAGCGGCTGGCCGGCTCCGTCCAGGGCACCGACGCGGCCAGGGCTGCCTCGATACCCGGATCACGGCCGGAGAAGTGATCCGCCGCCGTCACCTCGATCGGGATATCCGGGGGAATGGTGAGCCGATCGTCGTCGGGAGTCGACATCTCCCAGTATCGGGTCGCGATCGCGACGCGCATCGGGATCGGCTGCGAGGGCAGCTCGAGCCAGGTCGTGTCCCCGTACAGGTTCGGTGACCCGCCCATGGCCTCGCCCACGAAGACGGCGTCGGTGCTGCCCTCGAGCTCGGTGGCCAGGTTGGCGGCCGCCGAGAAGGTCACGCGGTCGGTGAGCACGAACGTCGCTCCGGGGTGCTCGGCCGCCCAGCCCTGGACGAGACGCAGCAGACGTCCGTACGTGCCGTTGTCCCCTCCGGGGTTCTGCCGGAGGTCGACGATCAGCCGCTCGACCCCGTCGCCGGCGAGCAGCCGGCGCGCCTCGTCGGTGTCGCCGGAGGCGACGAATCGATAGCGCAGGACGACCGTCGCTCCGTCGTCGAGCACCTCGGTCGCCAGGGTCTCGTCGCGGGCGAGGTAGGCGGGTTCCGGGACGTTCGGCAGGCGATACGTGCCGAACCGCCCGGCCCAGTCCCGATGCTCGTCCGCCGCGACGGGCTCCACGCTCACCCGCCGCTCCGCGCCCGCGCCATCGACGACCTGCAGCTCCACCGCTCCGGGTCCCGCGAACCCGAGCCCCCGCAGGACGGTCGTGCGGAGGAACAGGATCGGCCGATGCGCCGGAAGCGTCGCAGGGCCATCCCGCGGCACCAGCGGCTCGATGGCGCCGAGCACCTCTTCGATCGGATGACCGTTGATCGCCGTCAGCCGCGCGCCGACCAGCTCGCGGTGAGGCGGAAGCGCATCGGTCACGAACAGGCCCTCGGAGAACTCGTAGACGCGCAGCGGGAGCATCGGTCCGTCATGCCGCTCCGTCGGGAAGGCGAACTGGTGTCCGTCCCGGCCGGCGCGGCTCAGAAGCGCCACCACGCGCATGAGCTCCACGGTCGCCTCCTCGGCCGACAGGCCGGGAAGCCGATCGAGGTAGTCATCGACGGCGGCGCCGAACTCCTCGCGACCGATGCCGTGCCACGGGTCCGGATGCGCCGCCTCGAGCACCGTGACGAGCCGTTCGAGGTCGGCCGCGGGGTCCGGTGCCGGCGATGCCGTCGGCGCGGCGGTGGACGTCGGGAGGACGGCGGACCCCGGTGGCGTGCCCGACCGACTCGCCTCCGGAGACGGGGACGTGGTCGGCCCGGCCTGGCAGGCGACGAGGATCGCGAGCAGGCCCGCCCCGAACCAGGTTCGCCTGGGTCCGCGCATGGTGTCTCCCGAGATCGGCCGTCGCTGTAGGTACCCGATGGATCACCGATCGGTTCGACACCCCGCCTGCGGTGACGGCGCGACAGGCGGTTGGAGCCCCGTCGCCAGTTGCCCGGTGTCCCGCGCCGGGGTACCATGCCGCCTCGCACCCGAATGAGCGCACCCGTTCGGCGCTGCCCGCCGCTCGCCGCGAGCGACCGAGGCGCCCGACCCACCTGAGAGGATCACCTGCACCGATGGACCTGGAACTGACGCTCGACGCGCGCGAGGCGCAGGGCAAGGCGAACAAGCGACTGCGCCGAGAAGGCCTCGTGCCCGGGGTGGTCTACGGCAAGGGTCAGGACTCCACGCCGGTCCAGGTCGACGCCAAGACGTTCGAGACGCTGTACCGGTCCGCCGGCAAGACGAGCGTCGTGAAGTTCCGCCTGCCGGGGGCCAGCCGCGCCACCAGCGGCTTCATCAAGGACGTCCAGCGCAACCCGCTCACCGGCCGGCCGATCCACGTCGACTACCTGCTCGTGAACCTGAAGCAGGAGATGGAGGTCGACGTGCCCCTCGTCTTCACCGGTGAGGCACCGGCCGTCGAGGAGACCGGCGGGACGCTCCTGCACCAGCTCTCGACGCTGCGGGTGAAGGCCCTTCCGAACGACATCCCGCACGAGGTCGAGGTCAACGTCTCGACGCTCGTCAGCCTCGACGTCGCCATCCACGTCCGCGACCTCAGCCTGAACCGGGATCTCATCACCGTGATGACCGACCCCGACACGATGGTCGCGGCCGTCGTGCCGCCGCGGGTCGAGGTCGAGGAGGAGCCGGTCGTGGCCGAGGGCGAGGAGCTCGAGGGCGAGGCCGCCGAGGGCGCCGAGGGCGAAGCCCCGGGTGAGGGCGAGACGCCCGCCGAGGGCGATGGTGCGTCGGAGGCCTCCTCGGAGGGCTGACGCCTTCCGGCCGCGGTCGACCGGGCTGCGTTCGTCGCTTCAGTCGGCGATGAGGTCACGCACCTCGTCCCGGATCGCTTCCACGTCGGCCTCCAGGATGTAGCCGCGTCCGTCGTTGCGGTCGCCCTCGAAGGTGATCAGCGGTGGCCGGATCAGCAGGCGCTCCAGGTCGGCATCGGTGGCACGTCGCGCGAGTTCGAGCAGGGTTGGCAGCGCGTCGAGCGGCAGGTCGGTCTCCAACGAGTCCAGGCTGTCGGCCAGGGCGCTCAGATCGAGCGAGCGGCCGGGGTCGACCATGCGCTCGATGATCGCGAGCAGGACCTCCTGCTGGCGACCCATGCGACCGTAGTCCTGGTCCACCCGTGTGCGGACGTACCCGTTCGCCGTCACCGCGTCGATCTCCTGCGGCCCCGGGTCGAGGTCGAGGTCGACGATCGGGTCCTCCAGGGGCTCAGCGGGTGACACCTCCACGCCGCCGACGGCGTCCACCAGCCGCGTGAAATCGTCCATGTCGAGCACCACGTGGGCGTCGATGGTCACCTCGAACAGGGCCTCCATGGCTTCGACGAGCGCGCCGATCCCCTCTTCGCGGTAGAGGCCGTTGATCTTGCGCGGGTACGTCTCGCCCCCGGGAAGCGGGACATCGACCGTGTCGCGCGGCAACGACACCATGGCCAGTCGCGACTGATCGTCCGAGAGGCTGACGAGCATGAGCGCGTCCGTGCTCACCGGGTCGTTGCGCTCCTCGCGGGCGGCGTTGAGGTCCGTCCCGGCGAACAGGATCGTCCAGCGACGGTCGAGGAGCTCCGGGTCGAAGCTCGGGGATGCGGCAGGTGAGTCGCTCGGCTCGTCGGTCGGCGGCGCGGTCTGCGTCGCGTCCGAATCGCCCGATCCACAGGCCGCGAGCACCAGAACCAGAGCCACCAGTGCCGGTGTGATGCGATGCATGCGCCCATTCTGCCGCGGGCCGGATGGCATCATCTGCCGTGCATGACCGATCCGGCGCCCCCACCGTCACCGCTCACCGTCGCCGAGTTCGAGCCGCTGGCGGCTTCCCGCATGGATTCGGCCGCGTGGGACTACTACGCCGGCGGTGCCGGCGACGAACGCACGATCGCGGAGAACCGGGTGGCATGGGAGCGGCTGCACCTGCGGCCGCGCGTCCTCGTCGATGTCTCGGCGCGAGACCTGGCCACCCGCGTGCTCGGCACGGAGCTGTCCCACCCGGTCGTCGTCGCCCCCACCGCGGCGCACGGGTTCGCCGATCCGGAGGCCGAACGCGCCACGGCTCGCGGCGCGGCGGTGGCCGAAGCCCTCTACACCCTGTCGACCATCTCGACCGTGCCGATGGAGGAGGTGGCGGAGGCCGCGCCCGGCGCCCCGCGCTGG
>DATHTR010000073.1:0-3068 GCA_035463095.1 Candidatus Angelobacter sp.
CGGGGACCATGTCGGTCAGGTCGACCAGGTAGCCCTTGTCGGCGTAGTCGGCGATCCAGGCGATCTCGGCCCGGAACACGTCCGGCGCCTCGCCGCCGGCGGCCTGCTGGTCATACGCCTGCTGCGCGCCGTCGAACGGGATCTGGGTGACGTCGACGGTGGTGCCCTCGAAGGCCTCGGCGATCTCGGCGATGACCGGCGACTCCTGGTCGTTCATGGTGTGGGTGAAGGACAGCGACTCGACGCCGTCGCAGGCGGCCGCCGGGTCCATGGTGGCCGCCGGGTCGGTGCCGTCGGGGCTCGACGTGGGGTCGGTGCCACCGTCCCCGTTGCCGCAGGCGGCGAGGATCAGGGCGAGGGTGAGGCCGATCGGCATCACCGCTCGGAAGCGATTCGACAACATGTGCGTGGTGTTCCTCCAGTGGTGGTGAGTTCCTTCGGTCGAGCGTTCATTCGCATCGGGTCGGGCGGCTCAGGGACGGACGGCACCTCCCTCCCCCCGGATCGGGGCGGTCGAGCCGCGCACCACGAGGCGCGTCGGCAGTCGCTCGATCGTCGGGAGATGCCCGTCGCCGGGCGCGGAACGGGTCAGGTCGATGAGGCGGCGCGCGGCCAGCCTCCCCTTCTCGCGGATCGGTTGATGGACGGTCGTCAGGCGCGGCGTGGTCCAGGCGGCCGCGGGGATGTCGTCGAAGCCGACGACGGACAGCTCATCGGGGACGCGGACGCCCGCGTCGCTGGCGGCGTTGAGGATCCCGATGGCGGTCATGTCGGTGATGGCGAAGACGGCGGTCGGCATCGCGCCGGCGGCCAGCTCGGCAAACGCCGCCCGGCCCCCCTCCTCGGAGACGTCCGCCGACAGGATGCGCAGGCGCGCTGGCTCCCCCCCGACCCGCTCCCGCTCGCCGTCGAGACCGGCGCGGATGCCGGCGAGGCGCCGGCCGGAGATGCCGTCGAGTTCGTCGAGCGCCGCATCGGGGTGCTCCGCGATGAGCACGACCGCGATGTCGCGATGGCCGAGCCGATACAGGTGCTCGGCCGCGGCTGCGCTGCCTCCGGCATCGTCGATCGCCACCACGTCGGCGTCGCTCCAGTCGTCGACGTCGAGCGCCACCACCGGAAGGCCGGCCCGGCGGGCCAGCTCGAGCTCCGGATGGTCCGGAGCCAGGCCGAGGAGGATGAGGCCGTCGACGAGGGCTCCCTCGACCGCGCGGGCGAGCGAGCCGCCGACCGGCGGCACGATCACCAGCGACACGCCGCGCTCGTCGCAGACGTCGCCGATGCCGCGCAGCAGCTCCGGGATGAAGGCGTTCGCGAAGGCATCGTGGGTCGGCTGGGGGAGCACCAGGCCGATCTGGTCGGTGCGACGCGCCGCGAGCCGGCGCGCGATCGGCGAAGGCCGGTAGCCGAGCTCCGTGGCGGCGGCCAGGATCCGCTCGCGGGTCGCCTCGTTGAGGTGCTCGGGCTGGTTGAACGCGAAGCTCACCGCGGTCTTGCTGACTCCGGCGCGAGCGGCGACGTCCTGGATGCGTGGGCGCGACATCTGGGTGTGGCGGTGCCTCGTGTCCCTCGTGGGCCGCTGCCGCAGGCCCACCGCTGAACCGGTTCAGTAAACCGGTTTACGGACTCTAGCGCTGCTCAGTGGCGCGAGTCAAGGTCCATTTGGCACTGGAGGGCACGGCGCTGGGGCGGTAGTGGAGCGCCACGGCGCGTTGGTACGCTGGTGCGAGTATCGGACAGGAAGTGGCTGAGTTGGTTCGGTCCCGGGACGAACAGGCACTCGCCACCCGCACATCCTGGCCGATGCACCCCGCAGCGAACCAGAACCGCCGTTCAGTGGCCGGTACTCCCAGGGCAGGACCAACCGGCAGCGCGTATCGGCACCTGCCAACTTCCGTCCGGCCCGGGCCGGGCCGACGTGACACGCGGGGGATCGGGCTCCGGTAGCATCACCCGCGTGACGCCGACCGCTGAGCGCTCGCCCGATGATGAGGCGACTGCCGCCGATCCCCCGCCGACGCCCCTGTCGGTGAAGCTGTGGTTCGCCTGGGCCTTCGCGCTGCTCGCCTTCACCGGCCTGTTCCTCGGCCGCATCGTGGAATTCGTCGACTTCAGCGAGCGAGCGCCGTTCAGCCTGCTCGGGATCTTCATGATGGTGGAGCTGGCCGTCGTGCTGTTCGGCATCACGGTGGCGATGCAGCGCAAGCGCATCGGCCATCGGTTCGCGATCGTGATCGCCTTCCTGGCGGTGCCGGTGCTGGCCGGCCTGCCGCCGATCCTGCTGGAGATGCCGGCCGCCGCGGCGAACGGTTGGTGGACGCTCACCGTGCCGATCGGCCTCCTCATCAGCATCGGCCTCGTCATCGCGCTCCTCCGCCCGCCGGCGCGCGCCTACTTCAGCGAGCCATGAGCCGATGAAGCTGCTCGCCTACTCTCGCGGTCCCGCCGCCGACACCCGCCTCGGGCTCAGGACCGATGCGGGCGTCCATGATCTGACCGCTGCCCTCGGCGTCACCGACGTCGGGGAGTTGCTGGCACGTCCGGAGGCGCTCGAGCGTCTGCGCACCGCAGACGGGGCGATCGTCGATGAGACGGAGCTCGTGGTGCGGGCGCCGATCCGGCGTCCGCCGAAGATCATCTGCGTCGGCCTCAACTACCACGACCATTGCCGCGAGCAGGACCGCGAGCCCCCCGCCTACCCGATCCTGTTCAGCAAGTTCGCGAACGCCGTGGCCGACCCCGGCGCGCCGGTCACGCGGCCGGTCGCGACCGAGCAGCTCGACCTCGAATGCGAGCTCGGGGTCGTCATCGGTCGCAGGGCCTTCGGCATCGGGGTTGAGGAGGCTCGCGACGCGATCTTCGGCTATACCGTGCTGAACGACGTCACCATGCGCGACCTCCAGCGGGACGATCGTCAGTGGCTGCGGGCCAAGGGCTCCGACGGCTTCGCGCCGATGGGCCCGGTCGTCGTCACCGCGGACGAGATCGGTGACCCGAGCGCGCTGCGGATGCGGTCGTCGGTGAACGGCGAGACCTGGCAGGATTCGACGACTGCCGAGATGGTGTTC
>DATHTR010000074.1:0-28574 GCA_035463095.1 Candidatus Angelobacter sp.
CGAAGAGCCCGACCGATCGGTCGGGCTCGTCTCCCAGTGGGGGGGGGCCTATGCGCGACGCCAGCGCTCGAGGTCGCGACGAGTGCGTTGCTCGGCGGTGCGCTGGAGCGCGGCGCGTCGACGGCGCGAGGTGTTCGGGCGCGGCCGCTGGCGCTTCTGGTGGTTCAGCTTGGCCATGGTGCTCGGTCTCCCCGCTCGGGGTGGGTGGTGGACATCGGTAATGACGCGCGAGGCCCGCCCGAGGTTGCACCGTCCCGCTCGCTTTCTTGACAGGCAAGGAGAGGTGAGCCGCTATACTCGCCGCCTTACAGCAATCCGACAAGGTTGCGGGGGCCCGGTTGCGAGGCATGCGTGCCCGAAGCTGACGTTCGACTCGAGCGGATCACCAAGCGGTTCGGCGACTTCACGGCTGTCGACGACCTGTCACTCGCCATCCAGCACGGTGAGTTCTTCTCCCTCCTGGGGCCGTCCGGATGCGGCAAGACCACCACGCTGCGCATGATCGGCGGGTTCGAGGAGGTGAGCGCCGGCACGATCCATATCGGCGGCGCAGACGTCACGGAGCTGCCCCCGTTCCGGCGCAACGTGAACACCGTGTTCCAGAACTACGCGCTGTTCCCGCACCTGAACGTCTTCGAGAACATCGCATTCGGCCTGCGGCGGCGCAAGACGCCCGACGGGACGATCCGCAGCCTGGTGCGCTCGATGCTCGACCTCGTCGACCTGCCCGGCTACGAGCAGCGCAAGCCGAACCAGCTCTCCGGTGGCCAGCAGCAGCGCGTGGCGCTGGCGCGAGCGCTCGTGAACAACCCCGACGTGCTCCTGCTCGACGAGCCCCTCGGCGCCCTCGACCTGAAGCTGCGCAAGCAGATGCAGGTCGAGCTCAAGCGGATCCAGTCCGAGATCGGCATCACCTTCGTGTTCGTGACCCATGACCAGGAGGAGGCGATGACGATGTCCGACCGCATCGCCGTCATGCGCGACGGCCGGATCGAGCAGCTCGGTGCCCCGGAGGACCTGTACGAGCGCCCCGAGACCGAGTTCGTGGCCGGCTTCCTGGGGGTGAGCAACCTGCTGGACGCGGAGGTCGTGGGGCGTGGCGACAGGTTCGCGGAGCTGCGATTGGCCGATGGGACGATCGTTCGCGCGCCGGCCGCATCCGTGAACGGCGACCGACTGGTGCGCATCGGGATCCGCCCCGAGAAGCTGCGCGTGACCACTGGTACGACCGACACTCCGGGAAGCCCGGATGCAAACGTCATCGAGGCCACCGTGCTGGATGCGTCCTACATCGGCGTCAGCACCCAATACCTGGTGAAGACGGCGGACGGGCACACCCTGACCGTCTATGCCCAGAACCTCGAGACCAGCGGGGCCGCCGAGGCGCACGCGGACGGGCAATCGGTCCGCCTCAGCTGGCAACCGCAGCACACCTTCGTGATCGGTCCCGCGGGCCGAACGCGACCGACGAACCCATTGGAGGAGGAATCCACCGGATGAACGACTCGAAGCGGATCGGGCGCCCGCGGCGTGCCCAGGTGGTCGCGACGGCGATGCTGAGCGCGGCCTTCGTGCTCAGCGCATGCGGCATCGGCGCCAGCCAATCGCCCAGCGCATCAGCGGGCGGCAGCCAGGAGCCGGTCGGCGGCGGCGAACCGTCGGGGGTCCTCAACTTCACGAACTGGCCCCTCTACATCGACCAGGACGACGACGGCAACTCGCCGACGATCCAGCAGTTCGAAGACGACACGAACATCGACGTTACCTACAACGAGGCGATCCAGGACAACACGTCGTTCTTCGCGACGATCCAGCCACAGCTCCAGGCCGGGCAGGACCCCGGACATGACATCATCGTCATGACCGACTGGATGATCGGCAACATGATCGAGCTGGGGTATCTCGAGCGCCTCGACCTCGCTCGTGACGTCCCCAACTTCGAGGAGCACGCGGCCGACAAGTACAAGGACCGCTCCTACGACCCAGGCAATCTGTACAGCGTCCCGTACCAGTCGGGCATCACCGGCATCGGATACAACCCGGCGCTCGTGGACGAGGAGATCACCTCGCTGGCGCAGCTGCTCGATCCCGAGTTCATCGAGAAGTACTGCGGCCAGATCGGCATGTTCAGCGAGATGCGCGACGTCATGAGCTTCGCGCTGCTCTACAACGGCGTGACCCCGGAAGACGCCACGTTGGAAGACGTGCAGGCGGCCCAGGAAGTGCTTCTGGAGCAGGCAGAGTGCGTGCGCGGCTATTACGGCAACGAGTACGCCGACGATCTGGCGAACGGCAGCCTGGCGATCACCATGGCCTGGTCGGGCGACGTGTTCCAGCTCCAGCTCGACAACCCGGATCTCCAGTTCGTGGTTCCCGAGGAGGGCGGGATCCTGTGGACGGACAACATGGCGATCCCGAAGGGCGCCCAGCATCCGAACGATGCGCTGGCGATGATGAACTACCTGTACGATCCGGAAGTGGCCGCCCAGGTGGCCGAGTGGGTGAACTACATCACCCCTGTGCCGGGCGCCCAGGAGATCGTGCGCCAGCACGCCGACGACGCGGAGGCCGAGGGCGACACCGAGACGGCGGAGTACCTTCGTGCCGTCGCCGAATCGCCGCTGGTCTTCCCGACCGACGAGATGCTCTCGCGGCTGTACTCGTACAAGGTGCTCTCCCCCGAGGAGGAGGAGGCGTGGAACGACCTGTTCCAGGAGGTCACCCAGGGCTGATCGGCTGACGACCGGCCCGAATTGCGGGCAGCAGGAACATGGCAGGCTGGCTGCGGCGCCACCGGGGGCTGATCCCCTACCTGTTCCTGCTGCCCGGCGGGCTGTGGCTGATCGTCTTCTTCGTCGTCCCGCTCATCACCACGGCCTCGGTCGCGCTCCAGGAAGGGTCGCTGTCGAGCGGCTACCGGCTGACGTTCAACTTCGGCATCTTCCCCGAGTCGATCGCTCGGTGGGACGACCAGATCCTGCGCTCCCTGCAATACGGGCTCATCGTCTCGGCGCTGACGATGCTCATCGGCTACCCGATGGCATACACGATCGCCTTCCGTGGCGGGCGCTACAAGAACGTGCTGCTCCTGTTCGTGATCATGCCGTTCTTCACCAGCTTCATCATCCGCACCATCAGCTGGAAATTCATCCTGGCCGACCAGGGCTTCGTGCTCGGCACCCTCAAGGACATCGGCATCCTGGACACCGGGTTTCGACTGCTGGCGACCCCGGTGGCGGTGATCAGCGGCATCACCTACAACTTCCTGCCGTTCGTCGTGCTGCCGCTCTACGTGGCGCTCGAGAAGATCGACCCGCGCCTCATCGAGGCAGCGACGGACCTGTACGCCAGCCGGTTGCAGGCCTTCCTCCGGGTCACCCTGCCGCTGTCCATTCCCGGCGTCTTCGCGGCGACGCTCCTGAGCTTCATCCCCGCCGTCGGCGACTATCTCAACGCTGAGCTGCTCGGAAGCCGGAACGAAACCATGGTCGGCAACGTCATCCAGCGGCTGTTCCTGGTCAACCGGGACTATCCGGAGGCCGCCGCCCTGTCACTCATCCTGATGGGGGCGCTGATCGTCAGCGTGGTGCTCTACACGCGACTGCTGCGGGGCCAGGAGCTCACCGTCTGATGTCCGAATCGTCTGCCGCCTCAGCTGCCGCCCGCACACAGGGCCGCGCCCCGGAGCGTCGTCCCTCCGCAGGGACTCGGCTGGCACGCTCGATCCTGCCGATCTACACCGGGCTGGTGGTGGCCTACCTCTTCCTCCCGATCCTGGTCATGGCCGTCTTCGGCTTCAACGACCCCCAGGGCCGCTTCAACTTCACATGGCAGGGATTCACGCTCGAGCACTGGGCGAACGTCTTCAATCGGTACCCGGTCCTGAACCAGTCGCTGATCAACAGTCTGACGGTCGCCATCGCCGCAACCGTGGTGGCCACGACCCTGGGAACGCTCATCGGCCTGGCCCTGACTCGCTACGAGTTCCGCGGGCGCCGTCCCCTGAACCTGTTGATCTTCCTGCCCATCGCCACCCCGGAGATCGTGCTCGGCGCCTCGCTGCTGTCGCTATTCGTGTCGACGGCCGTTCCGCTCGGCGTGCCGACCATCATCATCGCCCACATCATGTTCAACATCAGCTTCGTGGTGGTCACGGTGCGAGCCCGCCTGGCCGGGTTCAACCGAGCGCTCGAGGAGGCCGCCATGGACCTCGGAGCTGACGAGTGGGCGACATTCCGCAAGGTCACCTTCCCGCTGATCTTCCCCGGCATCCTCGCCGCCGCGCTCCTGGCATTTGCGCTCTCGATCGACGACTTCGTGATCACCCAGTTCACGGCCGGCCAGACCGTGACGTTCCCGCTCTGGGTGTACGGCGCGTCACGCATCGGGGTGCCGCCACAGGTGAACGTGATGGGCACGATCATCTTCCTCATCGCGCTGGTCGGGATCGTCATCTGGGTGCGGCTCCAGCGCCGCGAGCTCTCGGCAATCCCCACCCCGGGCGGACGCTGATGCACCGGATCGGGGAGGTGGCACGTCAGGTCGGGGTCTCGGCGTCGGCGCTGCGCCAGTGGGAACGCCAAGGACTCGTCCGTCCGTCCCGCACCCGGGGCAGATATCGACTGTACGACGACGCGGACGTCGCGCACTTGCGGGAGGTGCGACGCCTGCGCGATGAGGAACGGCTGAACGCTGCCGGCATCCGTCGGCTCTTGCGCTCCCCCACGGCGGGGACGCACGCGGACCCGACGGTCGATGGTCGCTTGCTCCGGCGCCTCCGTACCGAGCGAGGGCTGAGCCTGCGTGCCGCGGCCGACCGCTCGGGCCTGTCGATCTCGTTCATCTCATCGATCGAGCGCAACGTGACCGGAGCGAGCGTCTCGGCGCTTCATCGGCTGACCGCCGCCTACGACACCACCCTGCTCGCGCTGCTCGGCCACGCACCCGGCGAAGCCCGCCTCGTGCGTGCGGACGAGCGCCCGGTCCTGCGTGTCGGCGACGGTCGGATCCGCATCGAGCAGCTGGCGCACGGTGCGCGCCAGCTGGAGCCGCAACTCTTCGTCCTCGACTCGGGAGCCAGCAGCGACGGTGCCTATGCTCACGAAGGTGAGGAATTCCTGTACCTGCTCTCCGGCGCGCTGACCGTGTGGGTCGGCGACGACGAGATCCACCGGCTCCAGCGCGCCGGGGACGCGCTGTGCTTCCCGTCCACGCTGCCGCATCGCTGGCGCAACGACGCCAGCGGGGAGACGAAATTGCTATGGATCAACACGCCACCGACCTTCTGACCGACTGGCACGCGCATCGCGCTCACGTGGCGCCGGTGTGGGCCCGCTACACCAACCTCGTGATCGAGCGCGCCTCGGGCGCATGGCTCGAGACCGTCGACGGAGATCGCTACCTCGACTACACGTCGGGCATCGGCGTCACGAACACGGGCCACGCGCATCCGCGGGTGGTGGCCGCCGTCCGGGAGCAGGCCGAGCGCGGGCTCCACCTCCAGCAGAACATCGTCTACCACCAGCCGGGGCTCGAGCTCCACCGACGGCTGCCCGAGCGGTTCCCGAATCCGCGCCCCGGCGTCGAGTACGGCCTCTTCCTCTCGAACTCCGGGGCGGAGGCGGTCGAGGCCGCCGTGAAGCTGGCGAAGTACGTGACCCGGCGCCCCGGCGTGGTCGCCTTCCGCGGCGGGTTCCACGGCCGCACCCACGGGGCCATGGCGCTCACCAGCTCCGGGATCAAGTACCGAGCCCACTACGAGCCGCTGATGGGCGGCGTCCATTTCGTGCCGTTCCCCTACCCCCTGCGCATGGGCGGGCCCGATGCGGCGCTGACCACCGCGATGGCCGCCATCGACGAGCTGTTCGCCACGCTCATCGCGCCCGATGACGTGGCCGCGTTCGTGGTGGAGCCGATCCTCGGGGAGGGCGGGTACGTGATCCCGCCCGACGGCTTCCTCCCCGCCCTGCGCGATGTGGCGGACCGCCACGGGATCCTGCTCATCGCCGACGAGGTCCAGACCGGCTATGCGCGCACCGGCCGGTTCTTTGCCACCGAGTGGACCGATGCATCCCCGGACATCGTGGTCATGGCCAAGGGGATCGCTTCGGGCATGCCGCTGTCGGGCATCCTCGCCCCGCGCGAGCTGCTCGACCGATGGGGCCCGGGCGCGCATGGCGGAACGTACGGCGGCAACGCGGTGTCCTGCGCCGCCGCGCTCGCGACCCTCGACGTGATCGACGAGGAGCGCCTGACGGATCGCGCGAGGACCCTCGGCGAGGGCATGCTTGACGGCCTCCGCCGGGTGGCGGACGGCCGAGCGAGCGTGGCGGAGGTGCGCGGACGCGGCCTCATGCTCGCGCTCGAGTTCGCCGACGGCCCCGACCTGGCGCCCCGACCGGACCTCGCCAAGGCCCTCCTTGCCGAAGCGCTGGCCAGGAACCTGCTCCTCCTGACCTGCGGGACGCACGGCCAGGCCGTGCGCGTCATCCCGCCCCTGGTCACGACCGACGACGAGGCCGACCGCGCGGTGGGTATCATCGGCGAAGCGCTGGACGCGATCGGCGCCTAGGAGGTAGGGCGATGGCGCAACGAGTCTGGGTCGTCGACGACGAGCCGCACATCCGCACGGCGATGCTCGCCGTGCTCGAGGAGATCGGATACGAGTCCCGCGGCTTCGAGAACGCCGAGGAGTTCTACCGCGCCCTGGTCGAGGAGGGCATCACGCCCGACCTGCTGCTGCTCGACCAGCGCCTTCCCGACGAGATGGGCACGACGATCGTCCACTCGCTCCGCGAGCGGCCCCAGTACCGCGACATCCCGGTCCTGTTCGTGACGGCGATCGATGACGAAGAGGCAGGTCGCCTCACCGACATCGCCCCGGTGATCCGCAAGCCGTTCGACTTCGTCGACCTGGTGGCTGCGGTCCGCGACCAGCTCGGCGACGAGGAGCCGTCCACGCCCCTGGCATGAGGTACGCCCGCGTCAGCGATCGGGCGTGAACGCCGCGAGGATCGAGATCGGGACCGGCACGAGCGGCGGCCGTGGCGTGATCTGTGCCAGGGGGTCATCCGCATCCAGCTCGAGCCGCTCCGCGAGCCACGGAACGCAGCGCCGCCCCTGGCAGGGGCCGAAGCCGACGCGCGTCGCACGTTTCACCGCGTCCACGGTCGCCCAGCCCCCCGCCATCGCCGCGTAGGCCACGTCCGTGCTGACGCCGCGACAGGCGCACGCCTGCCGCTCCAGGTTGCCTGCGGCAGACACCCGACCGGCGCCGCGCAGCAGCGCCTCGAGGCGTCCGTCCGACCCCTCGATCACGAGGCTGGCGGTCTCGATCTCGAACGGCGTCACCCTGACGTCGTCGAGTGTGGCCGCCCGCACCACGGCCCCGGTTCCGCGCGGCCAGGCGTCGAAGACCACCGCGCCCCGGTGATCCGGGAGCATGCCGTTGACGACCCGCAGGCGGTCGACGCCCAGGCGCACCACCTCGCCGACCTGCAGCGGCCGATGATCGGCTGCGCGGAGGCGCTCCCAGGCCGGCTCGCTCACGACGCTCGCTCCCCGAGCTGGTGGAAGGCCGAGGCGTACCACAGCAACGGTCGGGCGTCGTCGCGGAAGCCGGCGGCGACGATCTCTCCCAGAAAGATCGTGTGGTCGCCGCCGTCGTATCGGTCCACCAGGCGGCAGTCGAAATAGGCCAGCGCGCCTTCCAGGATCGGCGAGCCGGACTCGGCCTCGTGCCATGCCGCGTCGCAGAAGCCGGTGAGCTTGGTGGCGGTCGTGGGGCGGGCGAAACACTCGGCGAGGGCCTGCTGGTCCGAGGCGAGGACGCTGATGGCGAAGGCATGGGAGCCGATGATCGCGCCGTGGGTCTCCGCCTTGCGCGCCACGCTGGCCATCATGAGCGGTGGGTCGACGCTGATCGAGGCGACCGCGTTGGCCGTCATCCCGGCCAGCAGCGGCCCATGCCGAGCGGCCACGATGGTCACGCCCGTCGCGAATCGGGCCATCAGATCTCGCAGGCGGCGCCGCTCCTCGTCCTGCACCTAGCGATACCGCTCGAGCTTCTCCAGGATCCCGCTGGTGGTGGCCCAGTCCTCGGCCGTCGGCTGCTCGCCGCGGTGGAGGTGGAACAGCGGCACGGAGTTCCAGCATGGCCCGTCGACCCTGGGCAGATGGACGCCGAGGTCTCCCCGATCCAGGAGTGCGACGAGCGTGGCGCCGCGGTCGCCGCCGCGCACGATCGAGCGTTCCATGAGGTCGGTGAACTCCTCGTGGCTGCCGAACTCGACTCCGATGCGCATCGCGGCCAGGCCGGTCGGCGCCGGACGCCGGGGGTCGCTCACGAGAGCAGGCTCGCGATCCAGGCGAAGGCGACCGCCGAGCCGATGACCGCGAACGCGACGACCAGCAGGAGCAGCGCCCCGCCGACCAGCGTCGCCCACGCCGGGACGCGCTCGGGGTCCATGGCGACGTGCTGCGGCGGCACCTGCTGGATCGATCCGGCACCGAGCCAGACGGCGAGCGCGTCGCCGTCCACTCGCACCTCGACCTCGTCGTCGAGCGGCATGACCACGAGCCGCTCCCCCGTCCCGAGCTTGTCCGTGGTCAGGAGCACCCGGCCGCGCCGGTCGTCCCCGGCCTCGCGGACGAGAATGGCGTGGTCGCCGGCCGCGGCCAGGGCCGTCGCCTCGAGGCGGCCGGAGCGGCCGACCGGGATGCTGGCGGGCGTGGCCTCGACGCTCGGCTCCATCGGCCGATGGTATCAGCCAGCGATTCAGCTGACGGCACGCTCCAGGCCGCGCACCGACTCGTCGCGGAGCGCATCCAACCCCTGGTCGACCGCGTAGAGCAGGAGCGCCGCCGACAGGAAGGTCGCGATCACCCGGGCACGGAGCTCGGTCAGCCCATCGACCCGCTGGCCGTAGGCGTCGAGCAGTGCGGCGCGTGCCGGTCCGACCAGCGTGCTGTACGCGAACTGGAGGTCGATCGCCGGGTCCCCGACGCACACGTCGCCCCAGTCGATGACGCCGGTCACCGCGCCCATCTCGTCGACCAGGACGTGGCCATGGAGGTCTCCGTGGAGCACGGCCGAGTGCGGCGACGGTGGCAGTCGCTCCGCGTCGGCGAGCAGCGCATGGATCTCGGCCGGCGCCTGCCAGATCTCGTCGGCGGCCAGCTCCTCGAGTCGACGGCGAGTGGCCGCGACGCGGAAGGCCATGTCGCTCCGCCGATTGGGATCGTGCGGGAGCAGCGGTCCGACGCGCGATCGCAGCCGAGGCGCGTGGAGGGCGCGGAGGAACGTGCCCACGGCGACGGCGACCGCATCCCGCCGATCATCGGGCAGCCCGGACAGGGCCAGCTCGACACCGGGAAGGTAGGTCGCGCCGACCCACGGCCAGCCGAACCCGTCGGTCGGGGCGCCGATCCAGCGCGGCTCGGGCACCGGGAGGGGCAGGTTCGGGGCAAGGCGCGGCAGGATCTGGATCTCCCGCTCCAGGAGCGGCACCGCCACCTCCCGGCGCGGGAAGCGGAAGGCCCACCGACCATCGACCAGGAAGACGGTGTTGTCCCATCCGGCGCCAAGCTCGCGGACCTCGGCATCGGCGAGCTCCGGGAACTGGCCGGCGATCAGGCCACGCGCTCGTTCGGCATCGACCCGGACCTCCGGTTCCCACGGCTGTGGCATGCGGCCCACGGTAGCCGACGCCGTCGGATGACGTAGGTCGCGCGGGACGGGCGGCCGTTTGCTCGCTCCCCGAACGACCGTACGGTTCGGCCGACCCGTTCGACCCTCACATCCAGGAGCGACCGATGCCCCGATCCATCTCGATCATCTCCGCGCTGCTCATCCTGGCGCTCGCCGCCAGCGCCTGCGCAGCCACGGCGGCCCCGCCGTCGGACACGCCCGCCACCGATGCCCCGATGCCCACCACGGACCAGGCGACACCCACCGCCGACCCGACGGCCGGCGCGCCGGCGCCCGGCACTGACCTCGACGCCTGCGAGATCGTCACCGCGGCTGACATCGCCGCAGCGACGGGCCTCGAGGAGGTCGACATCCCGGACGGCGAGCTGGCCGAGAAGCCCACGTCCCTCTCGCCCGGGCACACCGAGTGCCGCTACAGCGGCGACTGGGGTGGCCTGATCGTCGCGCTCACGCCCGAGGATGGCGCGAATCTCTACGACGCCGCGCGCGGCTCGTATGCCGATGCCTCCGACCGAGAGGTCACCGGCGCCGATGGCGCGTTCTGGTCCGAGCAGAACAAGCGAGGATTCTTCTGGAAGGGCGCCGTCACGGTGATGCTGCAGGTAACCCATCTGGCGAGCGGCGCCGACCGGGGCGAGATGGTCACGGCCATCGGCCAGGCGGCCATCGACAAGGTCGACTGAAGCCGTTGCAGGCGGCGGAGGCGAGAGCCGATCTCCTCCGTCGCCCGCTCCTATGCGACGCGCTTCGTCTTCTTGTTCACGTAATCGACGAGCACGTACTCGCCGAGGTGCTCCGGCTCGACGTAGAAGGCGCGCCCGCGGTTGATGCGCGACATGAGGTCCACGAACTCCGACAGGTAGCGCGACCGCTCGAGCATGAAGGTGTTGATGACGATCCCCTCGCGGGTGCATCGGCCCACCTCGCGCAGTGTCGACTGGACCGTGCGCATCGTCGGCGGATAGGCGAACTCCACCTGGCCGCCCTCGATATGGGCGGTCGGCTCGCCATCGGTGATGACGACGATCTCCTTGTTGCCGCCGGCGGATCGGCCCAGCAGCTGCCGGGCGATGACCAGGGCGTGCTGGAGGTTGGTGCCGTACTCGAACTCGTAGGGTGACAGCGTCGGGATCGTCTCCGGCTTCAGCTGGCGCGCGTAGTACGCGAAGCCGACGACGTACAGCCTGTCGCGCGGGTACTTGGTGTGGATGAGCGTGTGCAGCGCCATCGCCACCTTCTTCGCCGCCGACGAGCAGCCGCGCAGCAGCATCGATCGGCTCATGTCGAGCAAGAGGACCGTGCTGCTGGTCGTCACCTCTTCGGTGCGGCTGACCTCGAAGTCGTCGGGACCGATGCGGACCGGCGTGCCCGGCCCGCCCCGCGCCATGGCGTTGAACAGGGTGCGATTGATGTCGACTGCGAACGGGTCCCCGAACTCGTAGCGCTTGGTCTCGTCGGTCGGCTCCCCGCCGCGACCGGCCCGCGGCAGTGCATGGCCCCCGAACCCCTCCCGGCGGAGGCGGCTGAAGATATCGGTCAACGCGCGCATGCCGAGCTTGCGCGCGGCGCGCGGCGTGAGCTCCAGCCGGCCGCCCTCCCGGTCGAGGTAGCCGGCCTCCTCCAGCGCCTGGCTCAGCTCCCGGAGCTGATCGAGGTCGCTGACGGCGTCGTCGCCGGCGAGGTCGCGCAGGAGATCGGCGTCGACCGCGGCGAGGCCGTCCGGATCGCGCGCGGCGCCGAGCGCCTCCTCCATCGCGTCGTACTGCTGCTGGCGGTCGATGGCGGCGAGCGCATCGGCCAGGCCCATCGGCTCGTCGCCGTCGAACGGGTACGGCTCGCCGAACGGAAGGTCGGGACGGGCGGCCTGGAGGTTGCCGGCCAGCCGAGCCATGTCGATCTTCAGCCGATCGTCGCGGAGCAGGTCGTCCATGAGGTCACGCAGCTCCTCGCGCATCTGCGGCGAGAGCGAGTTCATGAGCGATGCCATCTGCGACGCCTGGCGGTGGAGATGCTCGATGAGCTCGTCGACGTTCGCGATCCCCGGTGGGAAATACCGGCCGTGCTTCGCCATGAACGCCGCGAAGTCGTCGGTCGTATCGGTGCCGATGGCGTGCTTCTCGAGCAACGCATTCAGGTCGCGCACCATCTCGCGAACCCCGTCGAGGTCCTCGGGCGTGACACGCTCGACGCCGTCCTTCAGCCCCTGGAAGTAGGTCTGCAGCATCTGCTGGCGCAGCTCGTCGGTGAGCTCGGTGAAGGCGTCCCGGGCCCCGTCGTCCATGAACTCGTAGTCGCGCAGGCCATGGAGCCGGCCGGCGAGCGCCTCCGGCAGGGCATCCAGCCGGTACTCGCGCTGGCGCGCCGTCCTCCGCATGACCTGCTCGGCCATCCGCGCCTGGTCCTGCGCCTCCCCGGGCGGTGCGTCGAGGGCGCGCTGCTCGGCCTGCCGAACACGCTCAGCGATCCCCTGGCGCTCACGCTCCAGGATCTCGCCGAGCCGCTCGTTGAGGTCGTCGAGGATGCCATCGAGGTTGGCGCGCTCCAGCTCCTCCTGCCGCCTGGCTCGCAACCGGTCGCCGATCCGCCGCAGTCCGGGAATGTCGCCGCCACGCGTCCCCGGCAGGCCGCGCTGCATGAGCCTTCGGAGGGCGCGTCGCACGTCACCTTCCGCGAGGATGTCGTCGGAGAGGGCGTCGAGCACGTCGTCCGCGTCGAAGGCGGGCAGCTGCTGGCTACCGTCCCATCGCGAATAGCGGAAGGTGCTCATGGCTGGACCAGCCTAGGCCGATGCCGCGGCCGCGTCCATCGGCCGCTCGCCGCTAGATCGTCGCGAGGTCGGCGAGCACCAGGTCGCGCTCCTCGGCGTCGTCGATCGTTGCCGCCACGGCACGGGCGCGAGCGGCCGCCTCGTCGGATGCGGCGCTGTCGCCGGCTACCCGATGGGCGCGGGCGATCGCCTCATGCGCCACGGCCACGTCGAACGGGCCGAGGCCATGAGCCTCGGCCAGCGCCAGGGAGCGTCGGGCGTGCCAGAGGGCCGGCTCGGGGCGACCGAGGGCGGCGTAGACCCGCGAGCACTGCCACTCGCCGCGGGCGCGATGCACCGCCTCGCCGACCACCCCCCAGTGGTGCCGCGACGCGTGGGCGGCATGGAGCATCTCGTCATCCTGCTCGGGCGTGCGGCGCTCGGTCTCGAGCAGGGTCCAGACGTGGTTGAACAGCCCGGCGGCCAGGGCTCGCTCGGCGGTGGTGTCGAGCGTGGCATGGGGGTGCGCGGCGTGGGTGGCGCTCATGATCGGCTCCTCGTGATCGATGGTGCGATTCAGCCAGTGAACCTGGCGCTGGGTGCGCGCGAGCAGTGCCAGCAGGCGAGCCCGATGGGCGGCCAGGCGGCGGGAGCGCGCGACGGGATCGGCTTCGAGGAAGGCTCGGATCTCGGGAAGCGATAGCCCGAGCTCTCGCAGGCGGCCCAGCAGGCGCGCCTCGTCGAGCTGCGTCGGGTCGTAGGAGCGGTAGCCGGTGTCCGGATCGATGCGGGCCGGCTGCAGCACGCCCTCCTCGTGATAGTGGCGAAGGGCGCCGATGGACAGCCCGCACAGGCGGGAGAAGCGCCCGATCGACAGCAGCTCGCTCATCGGAGTGCAGTGTGGAGTCTCCGGTTACCCGAGAGTCAAGGGGTCGGTGGCAAGGACGCGAAGGGGATCGGCTCCGGCGGCTGGCCAGCGGGATCGGCGAGGCGCATCCCGTACCACGCGACGTCATGCCATGCCCCGAACTTGAATCCCACGCGTTCGTACACGCCGATGCGACGCATGCCGATGCGCTCGTGGAGGCGGACACTGGCGGGGTTCGGCAGGGCGATTCCGGCGTAGGCGTTCACGATTCCCTGTCGCCGGAGGACCGGAACGAGCTCCTCGTACAGCGCTCGACCGATGCCGCGCCCGGCGTGATCCCCACCGACGTAGACGCTCACGGTCACCGACCAGCGGTAGCCCGGCCGGGGATGGTGCGCGCTCGCGTACGCATACCCGGTGACCTGACCGTCGAGCTCCGCCACCAGCCATGGCAGCCGCTCGAGCGTCGATCGCATGCGACCGGCCATCTCGGTGGCGTCGGGGGCAACCTCCTCGAAGGTGGCGACCGAGCCCACCACCGCCGCGGCGTAGATCGCGCTCACGGCAGCGGCGTCCGTCGCCGGATCGGCGACCCGAATGCGCACGGATTCTGACACCCGGCCGACGATACGGCAGACTGGCGGCGCATGCGACGTGCCCTCGTGCTCTCGATCCCCCTGCTTCTCGCCGTCCCGATCGCGTACGGCGTCGCCTTCGACCGACTCGGCCACGCACCGATGCTGCTGCCAGCACTCGCCGGCGCCGGTGGATGGCTGCTGGCGCTCCTGCTGCGCGCGCCGGTCGGGCTGCTCGGCATGCACCTGGCCGGCACGCCGGAACGGGCGCAACGCTGGGTGGTCGCCTCGTCGGGCCCGCTCGAGGAGGCGGTCCGGCTGGCGGTGCTGCTGCTCGTCGGCCGCGACCTGGGGACCGCGCTGTGGATCGGCCTGGGCTGGGCGACGATCGAGGTGCTCTACTCGATCGGCAACGGCTTCGCCGTGGCGGCACTGGCCGAGCGCACCGATCCGGAGGCGGAGCGGGCGCGAGCGATGCTGCCGCCGGCCGCGCTCGCCGCCACGAGCCCGCTGTGGGGCGTGGTCGAGCGGGCCTGGGCATCGGCCCTCCACATCGGCTTCACGCTCATCCTCGCCGCGGTCCCGCTGCTCGTGCTGGTGACGGCGCCGCTCCACACGGCCATCAACGTCGGCGTGCTGTGGCTCGCCAGGCATCGGGGCCTGCTGGTCGTGAGCGCCGCGGGCATCGCGCTCGGGGCGACGGTGCTGGCCGCCGGATGGCTGCTGCACGTCGCCTGAGCGACGCGAAGCCCTCAGCTCGAGACGGCGCTCCCGCGGCGTGTTCGACGCCGACCACCACCGAAGCGGACGCGCCCGCGGCCACCGGCATCGCGGCGCGGGGCAGGCCCACGACGCGGCTGGCCGCTGCCGGTGCCGCCCTGGCCGCTGCGCAGGCGAATCGGCTCCGGCTGGATGGATCGGTTCGGCTCGAAGCCCGGGACGATCCGGGAGGCGATCGGGCCCTTCAGCAGCCGCTCGATCTCGCGCAGCAGCGGGGCCTCGTCGATGCACACGAGCGACACCGCGGTGCCGGTGACGCCCGCGCGGCCGGTGCGACCGATGCGGTGCACGTAGTCGGACGGCACCATCGGCAGCTCGAAGTTCACGACGTGGGGCAGCGCCTCGATGTCGAGGCCGCGGGCCGCGACCTCGGTCGCCACCAGGCACAGGATGCGGCCACCCTTGAAGTCGGCCAGGGCCCGCACGCGCTGCGGCTGCGACTTGTTGCCGTGGATGGCGGCCGCCGCGATGCCGTCGCGGTTCAGCTGCTCGGCAAGCTTGTTCGCCCCGTGCTTGGTGCGGGTGAAGACGAGGGCCTGGTCGATCTCTCGCGTGCGCACCAGGTGCGTGAGCAGCTCGCGCTTGCGGGCACGGTCGACCGGGTGGATGACCTGGTCGACGAGCTCGATGGCGGTGTTCTCGGGCGTGACCTGGACCGATGCCGGCCGATCGAGAAGGCCCTCGGCCAGCGAGCGGATCTCGCGCGAGAAGGTGGCGGAGAAGAGCAGGTTCTGGCGGCGATCGGGCAGCAGGGCCAGGACCTGGCGGATGTCCCGGATGAAGCCCATGTCGAGCATGCGGTCGGCCTCGTCGAGGACGAGGATCTCGACCGATCGCAGGTCGATGGTGCCCTGGCGGGCGTGGTCGAGCAGCCGGCCCGGCGTCGCGACCACGATCTCCGCGCCGCGGCGGAGGGCGGATGCCTGCGGGCCGAAGCCGACGCCGCCATACACGGCGGTCGAGCGCGCGCGCCCGCCAGAGTAGGTGCGGACCGACTCCTCGACCTGGATGGCGAGCTCGCGAGTCGGGGCCAGGACGAGCGCCCGGATTCGACGATCGCGAGACGGCCGGCTGGCGAGCTGCTGCAGCATCGGCAGGACGAAGGCGGCGGTCTTGCCGGTGCCGGTCTGGGCGCCGGCGAGCAGGTCGCGGCCGGCGAGGACGATCGGGATCGCCTCGCGCTGGACGGGAGTGGGAATGGTGTATCCCTCGCGCTCAACGGCACGAAGGAGATCGGGACGCAGCCCGAGCTCAGCGAATGACAAGAAGGTGGCTCCTGACGTGGCCCACCCGCGGCACATGCTGGCTGCGGGGCCCGGTCAGGGCAAGGTGAGAAATGGGGGTCGGACGGGGGTGAAGCCGCGGCGCAGACCGGTGCGCCAATCGAACACCTGTGCGAAAGCGTAGCACAGCCGCTCGGTGTACGCTTAGGGCCCATAGCGAAGGCGGCACATGACCGACCAGTGCATCCACGGGTTCGACGCCCAGATCTGCTCTTCCTGCCGCCGATGCGCCCACGGGCTCCTCGACTCTCGATGCGGCATCTGCTCCCCGCGCACGGCGCGCGAGGCGACGCTCCGGCTCCGGAACGACCAGCCACAGGACTCCGAGGAGCACCGGGGCTACGAGATCTTCTACGCGGCCGGCGAACGCAGCTGGTACTACCGAGCCGATCCGGATGCGGCCCCGTCCCGGCAGTCCTTCCGGTCCGCGTTCCAGGCGCGGCGCGCCATCGACAGCCTGCTCGACGCCCCGCCCGAGGAAGCGACCGCCGGGAAGAAGCGCTCCCGCTAACCGCGAGGCTTGACCGGCCGGCGACCGAGGTGGATGCTGGCCGAGCGCATGGTCGCCGCCACCTCCGAGCCCCCGACCCCGAGCCGGCTCTTCACCCGGGCATTCATTACCCTCGGGATCGCCGAGCTCGCCTACTTCGTGGCACAGGGGCTCCTGATTGCGATCACGCCGCGCTTCGCGGCGGGGCCGCTGGGCGCCGACGAGGCGGGCGTCGGCTTCGCGATCGGTGCCTTCGCCGTCACCGCGCTCCTGCTGCGCCCATACGCCGGTCGTGCGGCCGATCGTCGCGGACGGCGTCTGCTCCTCGTCGGGGGTGCCCTCCTCAGCGCCATCGCCATCGCGGCGCACGCGGTTGCGCCGAGCCTCGCCGTCCTCATCGGCCTCCGCTTGCTGCTCGGCGTGGCGGAGGCATTCTTCTTCGTCGCCGCCATTGCCATGGTGGCCGACCTCGCTCCGCCCGGTCGCGCGGGCGAGGCGATGAGCTACAACTCGCTCGCGCTGTACCTGGGCATCGCCTTCGGGCCGGGGGTGGGCGAGATGCTGCTCGACGCCGGCGGCTACCCGGTCGCGTGGCTCGGCGGCGCGGCCCTCGCCGGTGCCGCCACGGTGATGGCGCTGAGCTTGCGCGAGACCGGGGAGCGTGCCGCCGACGACGAGCCGCTCGTCCTCATCCATCGTGGGGCGCTGCTGCCGTCGATCGGGCTGTTCACCGGGGTGGCGGCGATGTCCGGGTTCCTGGGCTTCGTGCCGCTCTACACGGCCGAGACGCTCGGCATCGGCGGCGCCGGCACGGTGCTGCTCGTGTTCGGGATGGTCGTCGTCGTCACCCGCGTCGTCTTCGCCCGCCTCCCCGATCGCGTGCCCGGCTTCGTCCTCGCCGCCGCCGCGCTGCTGGGCGTCACGTTCGGCCTCGGCCTGATGTGGCTGTTCCCGACGGTCGTCGGACTGTACGCCGGGGCCATCCTCACCGCCCTCGGCGTGGCGTTCATGACGCCGGCCTTCTTCACCGCCATCGTGGCCCGGGTCCGGCCCGCGGAACGCGGCGTCGCGCTCGGGACGACGAGCCTGTTCATCGACCTCGGGTTCGGTGGCGGTCCGGTGATCACCGGCCTCGTGGCCGGAGCGGCCGGCTACGCCGCCGGGTTCGGTGCGGTCGGCCTGGTGGCCCTGGCCGGCGCCATCGGCACCGCCTATGCGGCCGTCGCGCGGCCCTCTTCCGCCGAGCGCGGCTGAGCCGTCACGCGGTCGATGGCCCGCCGCGTGCGCGCTGCCGGAGGTGGCGGACGAGCACGATGGCGAAGGTGAGGACCGTGATCGGGATCACGAACAGCAGCATGATCAGGCTGTAGGGCCCGACCGCGGCGTGGCCGACCGCGTCGAGCACGAGGTAGAGCGTGTACGCGACCGCGTACCCGAGGAACACGACGCCTTCCCAGCGCTGGATGACGTGTCCGGTGAAGAAGACCGGAAGGCAGGCGATCGCGACCGCGAGCATGACCGGGAAGTCGAAGCGGATCGCGGCCGCGGCCACGGCCACCCCATCGGGCGCGATCAGGCCGGTGAGTCCGACCACGGCGAGGATGTTGAGGATGTTCGAGCCGACGATGTTGCCCACGGCGATGTCCCGCTCGCCTCGGAAGGCAGCGATGATCGACGTGGCCAGCTCCGGTGCCGACGTCCCGAGCGCCACCACGGTGAGGCCGATCACGAGCCGGTCGAACCCGAGCGTCTCGGCGATATCGACCGCCCCGTTCACCAGGACGTCGGCGCCGATGACGAGCAGGGCGATGCCGCCGGCGAGGAAGCCGAGGTGCAGGGCGAAGGCACGGCCGGTCAGGCCACGCTCGTGGTACTCGCGGACGAAGTCGTCGACGTCGGTGTCGTCGGCACGCTCACGGCGTGCCTCGACCACGGCGAACCCCAGGTACCCCACCAGCATCGCGATCAGGACCAGGGCGTCGGTCCGGCTCAGCTCCCCGTCGAGCGACAGCCCCAGGAAGACGAGCGAGACCACGATCATGAGCGGCACGTCCCAGCGCACGATCCGCCGATGGACGACGAGCGGCACGATGATCGCGCTGGCGCCGAGCACGAGCAGGACGTTGTAGATGTTCGACCCGAGCACGTTGCCGACCACGAAGTCCGGCTCGCCGCGCAGGGCCGCCCCGAGTGCCACGGCGAGCTCCGGGGTGCTCGTCCCGAACGCGACGACCGTGAGCCCGATAACGACCGGCGGAATGCGGATGCCGGCCGCGATGACCGAGGCGCCGCGGACGACGGCCTCGCCGCCGGCGACGAGCAGCACGAGGCCGCCGATGATGAGCAGGACCGACATCAGTGCAGGCGCGTGCCCCCGTCGGAGCCCTCGTCGTCATCGGTGGTGCCGCGCAGGAAGCGCTCGATGTCGGCGATGAGCTCGTCGCCGGCCGGCAGCCCCGACTCGTCGGCGATGCGCTCCAGCCGCTCGACGTGCGCCTTCGTCGACTCGTCGCTGGCCGCCGCCGCGTCGAGCAGGCCCCGCCGTTCCAGCGCGCGGGTCGCCAGCTGGCCGACCGGAAAGTCCACGCCGAGGTGACGGCCGAGCGCATTGAGCAGGGCGATGGATGCGGTGGGATAGGCGCCGGAGACGTAATGCGGGACCTGCGCGAACAGCCCGACCGCCGGGATGCCGGCGTTTGCGGCGGTCAGCTCGAACACCGACAGCGCGGCGGACGGAACGGTGAGGCGGCCGTCGGGGCCCTGCCGGATGCCGTCGGGAAGGAGCCCGTCCTCCGACGCGGTGGCCAGCACGGGGACGGGACGCGTGTGCGGGACGGCGGCCGGGATGGCGCCGAGGCTGACCCACGATGCCACGCCCAGCTCGCGTACGAGTGCGACCATCGAGTCGGCAAGCTCGCGCCAGCGATAGTCGGGCTCGGGACCGGTGAGGACCAGCAGGTCTCGCTCGCCGGCCCGCGCCGCCACCACGCGCAGGGTGGGCCACGCCAGGTGGGTCGGCCGGCCATCGAGGATGTCGAGTGTCGGCCGCCGCGCGCGGTAGTCGAAGATGGCATCGGCGTCGAAGGTCGCCACGGTTCGGCCGCCTTCGGCGATCTGCTCCGCGGCGGCCGTTCCAGCCGCGCCGGCGTCAACCCAGCCTTCGAGCGCGGCGATGAGCACCGGGGCGTCCAGCGGCGAACGATCGGTCAGTTCGTAGAGGGTCATGCGTCCCGGAAGGATATCGCGCGCCACCGACGGCGCATCCGACGGTCAGTGGCAGGCCTCAGCCGCGCTCCAGCGCTCTGCCTCAGCCGCGCTCCAGCGCATCGAGCTCGGCGTAGGCATCGTCGAGCTCGCCGTTGTGCAGTTGGCCATTGAGCTCCTGGGCGAGGCCGTCCACGAGCGCGCGACCACGCCCGACGATGGCCCGACGCTGCGCGTCGTCCGCCGGCGCATGGCGCAGGGCAGCCCGGGTGGTCACCAGGATCACCCTGACGCGGAGGGCGGGCGACTCGATACGCATCCGGCGCCACTCTGCAACTCCGGTGCCCAGCGCGACCCGCGGGCCACGGCCGGGCCGCTTGTCAGCGTTGGGGACAATCGGTGCATGGTCCGGCTCGCTCGACCCGAGGACGTTCCGGCCCTTGCCGACGTGCTGACGCGGGCGTTCGCGCGCGACCCCTTCTTCGCGTACCTGGCGGGGGACGCGCCGGAGCGAAACGCCCGCATGCGCGAGGCGTGGACGGGAATCCTGCGACACGCATCGGCCCGGTTGACGGAGACATGGACGACCGATGACCTGGCCGGCGCGGCAATCTGGCTGCCGCCGGGACACCGCCCCTCGCTCATCGACGGTCTCCGCATGCTCCGCCACATGGCCCGGTTCGCCGGCTGGCGCCGGCTCCGCCTGGTGAGCGACGCGGTCGAGGTCCTGGAGCGCCACCGGCGCCGTCACGTGCCGGGGCCGCACTTCTACCTGTCGGCGCTCGGCGTCGACCCCGACCGGCAGGGAAGTGGGATCGGCACGGACCTCATGGGACCCACGTTGGCAGCCTGCGACGATCGAGGCGTCCCCGCGTACCTCGAGACCGCGGTCGCCCGCAACGTGCTGCTCTACGAGCGCGTCGGCTTCGAGGTGGTGGAGGAGCTCATCCTGCCGCGAACGGACATCCGCGGATGGCTCATGCGCCGGCCGCCTGTCGATTGAGCGACCGTTCGGCCACACTGGCACCATGCCGAAGCGAACGACCCCCGCACCGGATCCGAATCGGCTCGTGCGGCTCGGCGCGGGCCAGTACCGCAGCGAGGATGAGCGATTCGAGGTCCGGGACGGTGGCACCGGCTGGTTCGTGACCGACGCGCAGCAGACGAACGAGTTCGGCCAGGAGCTGGTGACGGGTCCCTACCGGACCCTCGCCCAGGTGAGGGAGTCGCTGCCCGAGGCGCGCCGCACCACGATCCGATCCCTGCCCAAGCCACGCCGTGCCGCGCCCACGCCGGCGGCGGTCGACGCGGCGGCGACCGACGGCGCGACGACCGCCCGGAAGAGGCAGAAGCCGGGACGGAAGCCCGCACCGCGGCCCAAGGAGCACCGGCTCGCGTCGCTGCTGCGGGATGCGGCTCGCGAGCGCTTCCCGCCGGCAGACCTGGCGGTCGAGGTGCTGGTGGCTCCACCCGGACCATCCGACGCCGTCGTCGCGTTCAGCGCCCACAACGTCATCGCCGCTGGGGTGGACGCCGAGCAGGTGCGTGCGCACCTTCCGGGCGACGATCCCGGCGGACCGCTGAGCGCCCCGTTCCTGACCTGGCTCGGGCTCCAGCTCGGCACGCCGCCGGGGTCACTGGACGTGGTGCTCGTCGCCGATGGAACCGGTCGAGCGGCGCCGGACCACCCGCTGGTGCAGATCGACGAAGCCGACTCCGCCTACGCGGACCGAGTGACCCGCGCGCGCCGATACCGGACCGACGTCCAGCTCTTCACCGACGCGGAGCGACGCGGGATCGTGCTGCTCGGACGCGGGCTCGGCGGACGCCGCGAGGTGACGGTCGAGGTCCATCCCCGACATCGCGGGCGGGGCGCCGGGCTTGCCCTGGCCCGTGCCGCCGTCGGCCTGGTCGGTGAGAGCGAGGGCCTGTTCGCGCAGGTGGCGCCGGGGAACGTCGCGTCATTGCGCGCCTTCCTGCGTGCCGGCTACCGCCCGATCGGCGCCGAGGTCCTCTTCCTCACCCGTCCCGCCAGCGATCCATCGTCGCGCCCATAGCACGCACATCTATCCCGCCGCCCAACGCGCCTCGTGACCTCGGTCGAGACCCTCGAGCAGGGCTCGGCGACGTGCCTCGTGACTCTCGAGCAGCTGCTCGACATCGATCACTACGCCCACGAGCTCCGTGGCCGGCGGGGCGAGCAGGTACCCCTGGCCCGTGGCGATCCCGAGGTTCCGGACCACCTGTAGTTGCTCGATACTCTCGATACCTTCGGCCACGACCGTCGCGCCCGCGCGGACGGCGAGGTCCTGGATGGCGCGGAGGACGCTCACAGCCGAGTCGCGCAGGACGCCACCCTGGACCAGGGACAGGTCGATCTTCACGACGTCGAACTGGATCTCGCTCAGCAGGCGGAGGCCCGCGTTTCCGGCGCCAACATCGTCGGCGGCAATCCGGAATCCGGCCGCCTGGCAAGCCTGCAGGTTCGTGCGCAACCGGTCCATGTCCTCGATCGCCTCGCGCTCGGTCAGCTCGAGGACGATGCGCCCTGGCGCCAGCGACCGCACCGCGAGCGCGTTGACCAAGGCGGCGACCTGGAACTGCTCGATCTCGATCGATCGCGGCGACAGGTTGATGCTGAGGTAGGCGTCCCCCATGACATCGTCGAGGCCCTCGACGATCGTCTCGATGGCGAGCATGTCGAGGTCCACCGTCCGCTCCGTGAGCTCCGCCGCCCGAAACAGCACGGACGCATCGCGGAACCCGCTGTCCGCGGCCGGTCGAACGAGGCCCTCGAAGCCGACCGGCGCGCCACTCGACAGGTCGAAGATCGGCTGGAAGACGGGTGACAGGGCCCGGCGCGCGATGACCTGGTCGACCAGGTCGGCCAGCTCGGCGCCGGTACGCGGATCCCCGGACTCCCCGTGCCGCTCCGGGTCGAATAGCTGCACATCGGTCCGGCCGTGCCGCTTGGCGAAGTAGAGCGCGGCATCGGCGTCGCGCAGCATGCGGCGCCCATCGACGCTCGGCTCCGGGATGGCGGTCACGCCGCCGGAGAAGGACAGGGGACGCCCGAACGTCGACTCACCCGCCACAGCCGCGGCCAGTATCCGGCGCATGATGGCGTGGGCAGCCGAGCCATCGGCATGGGGGAACAACACGGCGAACTCGTCACCGCCGATGCGAAATCCGCGGTCAGCTGCCCGGATCGAGCTTCCGAGGAGACGCCCCACGGCGCTCAGCAGCTGGTCACCGCCCGCGTGTCCATGCTCATCGTTCACACGCTTGAGGTCGTCGACGTCAATGATCGCCAGCGAGAGGGCGTGATCGTGGCGGCCGGCGTCCTCGACCTGGCGATGGAGCTCTTCCTGGAACGCGCGGTGGTTGCCCAGCCCCGTGATCGGATCGAGCAGAGCGTCCAGGCGGGCCTGCGAATACAGCGTGCGCAATTGCTCCGTCTCCGAATCCATCAGCGCCGCCGGGTTCAGGATCGCGCGGGCGACGAGCGTCATCGCCGGAGGCAGGATCGCCGCGAGCACGCCGAGACGCAGGACGAGAGGCAGGCCGGCCTCACCGGCGACAGCTACGAGCATCGTGACCACGGTCATGACCAGTACGAAGTACAGCGCGAGCCCCCGCAGCACGCGCCGTCGAAGCGCCCCAGGGGCAGCTTCCTGGGTCGTGGACGGTTCGGGTCGAGCAGACCCGTCTGGCACGGACAACGCCGCTCCTTGCATGAGGCCCTCGGGGCTGCCCTGATGGCCGTGCGCGCCGATGGCGAGGCCAGCCTAGGCTGACCGATGCTTGCTCGGTAGGCTGCCATGCGTCCGGGGGCCGGGCAGGACTTCTGGTCGATGCGGATGAGCGCCGATCCGGTGCTACGGTCGAGGCGGAATCATCTCCCATGAATCGCATCTCGACGTTCGTCCTCGCGATCCTTGTCGTGCTGCTGCCCGCCGCCCCCTCGGTTCGGGCTGCAAGCTGCAACGGGGCGGCCCATCAGCCGATCCTGAGCGATGGCACCGCGAGCCCCGCCTCCGCCACCCCGTCGACGTCGGTGACCTTCAGCGTGCGCTTCACCGACACCGGCGGCTGCGCGCCGACCTCGATCACGGTCGTCGTCCAGGGTGCCGGAACGTACGCTCTGAACGGGTCCGGCACCGCGTACGACGACGGCGTCACCTTCTCGCGGCGCATCACGCTCCCCGCAGGCCGCTACCCGTACGCCTTCCACGCCACCAGCGGCACCGGCCCAGCCGGCACGAAGTCGACGTCACTGACCGACGTCTCTCCGTCGTCGGTGCTGGTCGTCGCGCCGACCCCGAAGCCCACACCGGCGCCGACCCAGAAGCCAACCTCGGCGCCGACGGCGAAGCCGACCCCGGCGCCCACGGCCACGCCCATGGTGCAGCCGGCGCCGCCTCCTCCACCGCCACCGGCGGCATCGCCACCTCAACCGGCACCGACCTCGACCGACGCGTCACCGGCGCCCGATGCGACGTCCACGGCCCCGTCGACACCCACTCCGACGCCGACTCCCGCCGCCCCGACACCGACGCCAGCCGGCAGCGCCAGCCCGACTCCGACGCCCCCCACCCCACTGCACGACTCGTGGGTCGGCCCGACGGGCCGCATGCCGCCCGGCGAGCCCGAGCTCGACCCGGCGGCGATCATCGGCGCGATCGCCGCATCCGTGCCCTTCGTGGAAGTACTGGCGCCCTACCTGGCGGCGACCGGTATCGGGCTGGGATGGTATTTCGTGCTCATGCGCCGGCGCACTCCCGGCGAACCCGTCGCCGCGGGCGCCGCGCTGGCCTCGGGCGCGGCGGTGGCCCAGGAAGCCGTCACCGTTCCCGATCCGCCCTCGCACGCTGTCCTGCCGCCGATGCGCGAGCTCATCCCGCCGGTCGATCCGAACCTCCTTGCCGACCCGGATGAGGGTGGCGGGGCGGATCCGTCCGAAGTCGGAGTCCCGCGTTGGCTCCGGCCGAGCGTGCGAGCGGCACGCTTCGCAGACTCGCGCGACCGACCACGGCTCACCTGGGACGGCTGAGCCTCACCGGCGCGACGGACCGCGAGACCGGCATGGGCCATGCATGGCGGCCGGCCGATGGGAGAGACAACCGACCGTCAGGAGCTGGTCGAGGCCCTGAACACCGCACTGCCACTCGTGGCGCGGGACGCCTTGCACCTGGCCGTGGCGTCCGGTTCGCTTCCCGGGCCGGCGGGTATCGCCCTGTCCGGGCACCTTCGCGAGATGGCCGCCGCGAACCTCCAGGACGTCGAGCGTCTGGCGGCGCGCATCGCCTCGCTCGGCGGAACCCCGATCGCCCGTGCGGATGCATCGGATCGGAGGCGGAGGTCCCCGGATCTCGAGCAGCTGCTCGAGGCCGGGCGGGCCACGCTGTCCGCGCTCGTCGACGCGATTCCGGCCGACGCGGATGACGCCGAGGGCGAGTCCACGGAGCATCTTCTCGAGCACATGGTCAACCGCAAGCGCTCGGAGCTCGAGCTCCTCGAGCGCGCGCTTCGCTGAGCGGTGAGGTCGCCCGACGCCGGGGCCGCTCCGCCGACCCGCCACCCTGTCGGTGGAATCACAAGCGACATGATTCCTGACGGCGTCCACGGTGCTCGGCGGAAGGCGCTGCACGCGCGCCGGTCAGCGCAGCACGAAGAGCCACGTCGCCGTTCCCGCAGCGACGACCGTCCAGAAGCTCATGATCAGCAGCGGCTTGCGCAGGATGCACTGCGAGCGGGTGATCCCCAGCGCCAGCGCCTTCCCGTACAGGCCGATCGCGCCGACCGCCACCAGCAGCACGAAGATCGGCGGCGTCAGCAGCCAGGCCAGCAGGCCGATCGTGCCCATCTTGCAGAAGGTGAACGCCAGCCGCTCGTACTTCTGGGCGCGCGTCAGTGGCGGCCGCTCCGCCAGCCACTGCGCGACCGGATCAGTCCCGGGCGCGGGGACCGACGGCGCGCTCACGAGACCACTCCGTCGAGCTGGACGAGCTCCCGGGCCCCGACCTGCCCGACCGAGGTCCGCCGCCGCAGCCCGCCGAACATCTGCCGGGCGCAGAACGGGATGCGGACCGGATCGGACTCGCCGTCGACCGAGCCGACGTGGACGCAGCACTGCTGGAGGCGCTCGATGTTCATGGTCCAGGCGTCCATGAACGATTTCACGCTCAACCGCTTCGTGCGCAGCGCCACCAGCTCGGCCGCCCGCTCCCCCTTGAGCAGGTAGCGACCGACGTCCTTGATGAACCCGCCGACCGACAGGTCGCACGCCTCGCAGATGTTGAGCAGGTAGTCGATCAGCTCCGGGCGGCTGATGGTGGTCGTCTCGCTCATCATCCCGATCAGCGCGTCCCACAGCTCGTCATCGGCCGCGATGCGGTTGCCGACGACCGACAGGTTCGCCTGGAGCCGCTCGAGCCCCACGAGCTTCGGGATGGACCGATACGCCCCGGAGTCCTCCCGCACGCAGTACGTGATGGCGCAGCAGTCGGGGTGCGAACAGGGCAGCGCGATGAAGTCCTCGGCCGAGGCGCGCCCCTTCGTCTGCGGACCGAGACGCTTGAGCACGCCGGTCGTGGTCATGCGACGCATGGGGTCGATCGGCCGCGACCGACCTGACCCGAAGACCGGCTGGAACATCGCGCCGGCGAGGTAGTCGGTGTCGAAGGCGTAGTCCGCCACCCGCCCGATCTCGTGGTCGTTGACGCCCTCGGCGACGACCATCGTCAGCGTGGTGAAGATCCGGGCCTCGGTCAGCCGCCGGATGGCGAGCTCCTTGACCCCGCGCAGGTCCTCGCCTCGATGCCACAGGTGCGTGTCGAGCTCGAAGCCGTCGAACTGGAGGTAGACCTCGACCCGATCACGGAGCTGATGAAGCATGTCGAGGAACCGGTCGTCACGGGCGATGCGGATCCCGTTCGTGTTCAGCAGGACGCGGGTCACCTTGCGGTCGACCGCCTCGCGGATGATCTCGATGATCTCCGGGTGCACGGTCGGCTCGCCGCCGGACAGCATGAGGACGTCGATCTTGCCGCCCTCGCGCTCGATGCTCGCATCGAGCGTGCGCAGCAGGTGCGGCAGGCGCGCGTATCGGCCCACGTTCGTCCCGGCCGCCGCGAAGCAGGTCGGGCAGTTGAGGTTGCAGTGCTCGGTGACGTCCATGAGCAGGATGCACGAGTGCTGCGTCTGGAGCCGCCCGAGGCCGTTGGCGTAGCCCATCGGGATCGGCATCACGTTGTCCGGCGTGTCGGGGACGATCTCGCGGGTCGGCACGCGCCATTGCTGGAGGTACTCCCACAGCGCGTGGTCCTCGTCGTACAGGCTCACCACCTCGCCGTGCCCGCGCCGGCACCATCGGCGCAGGTAGACCGATCCGTCCTGGGCGACGAGGTTGCCCTGCAGGATGTCGGTGGCGTAGTCGATCTCGCGGTCCGGATCCTCGGTGAGGCAGTGCCCGCACACGGTCAGCACCATGCGGAGCGGCGTGTACGGCCGGAGGGGAAGCGCAGCGGTCACGGCATCGACTCCTACTCGCATGTCCAGCTGATCTCGCCGGAGAGCGGATCACCAAGGGTCCCTCCCGGGTCGTCCTGCATCGGCACGAGCCCATCAAAGGCGATGGACCCCGACTGCGCACCACCGACGATCTCGAGCTCGATCGGGGAAACGGGCCCGTCGCTGCTCCAGCCCAGCGGCCGCTCCGGCTCGTTCGGCGAGGTGACGGTGATGTACACGCTCGGCTGCAGCGGGCCACCGGGGCGCGTCGGATATGCACTGACCGACACGTCCACATACCTGCCGTCCTCGTCCGCGAGGTTGGCGTACACGCTCCAGCCGGCAGCCGGGTCCGGGCCGTTCGGCTGGCACGTGGCGGGCAGCTCCTCGGTCATCTCGAGCGGGGGGCCGAGCGCCACCTGCATCGCGCCGTTGGTCGGCGGCGGGCCGAAGCCTCCGCCGATCCCCCCGATGAGCGCGTAGCAGGTCCCGCCGATCAGGAGCGCGAACACCAGCGGGATGACGATGCCGATGATGAGCGCCGTCGTCCGGCCCATCCGTGCCGGACCGGTGGCGGCGACGATGCCCCAGGCCATGAGTCCGCCGATGGCGAGGGCGATCCCCAGGATCGCGAGCATGATGAATCCGCCCGAGGCCACGAACTGGAGCGCACCCGACAGGAGGCCGACGACGAGCAGGACGCCGAGGTTGATCCCGACCACGATGAGAGCGAAGCGAGGCCAGAAGCCCTCCCCCGCCACGGCGTCCGGATCGCGGGTGTCGAGTGCGGCCCAGGTCCGCTCCACTTCGGCGGGATCGTGCCCGGCCTCGAGGAGCTGCTTCGTGATCGCCTCGCGGGTGTACTGCTTCCGGTTGGCGCGGATGTAGTCGGCGATGCGCGGATCCATGGCTCAGGCTCCCGACAGCGTGGCCGGCTGAGGCGCCGGCAGCCGATACGCGCCGGACCGGAGCCGGCGCACGAAGTGGACGACGAGCAATGCCACGAGCGGGATCAGGACGAGCTGGGGGCCGGTCAGCCCCAGCGCCTGGATCTCGTTGCCGCGCACGAACTCGACGCCGAAGCGGAACAGGCCGTAGGCGAGCAGGTACGCCTTCAGCGTGTCGCCGCGCACGGGCAGCAACGGCCCTCGGATGGCGATCAATCCGAACGCCAGGGCGTGGAAGCCGACCTCGTAGAGCATGCTCGGGTGCATCGGGCCATCGCATCCGGGACAGCGTGGGAAGGCCGCCGCCGCCTCGGGGGTGACGGTCATGCCCCACGGCAGGCCCGTCGGGGTCCCGAGCGGGAGCTCGGACAGGAAGCACCCCACCCGGCCGATGAGCAGCGCCAGCGGAATCGCGGCCGCGTAGTAGTCGCCGGTCGACAGCGTGTAGCCCAGGGCACGC
>DATHTR010000075.1:0-3690 GCA_035463095.1 Candidatus Angelobacter sp.
CGCCGTACGTCGGAGTCCCAACCACGCCGAGGCCGGCCGCGCATCGGCGCGACCGGCCCGGATGGGGTCGACGTCGGCCCCCTACCGGCGTCGCGCGGCGGCACCCAGCAGTGAAAGCGACCCGCCCATCCGCAGGAGCAGCGTGCCGACGCTCGTCGGCGCGATGCCGCTCGGCGGGAGGTTCGTGCTTGGGAGCGTTCCCTCGCCCGGCGTCGGGGTCGGCGTCGCGGTGGGCGTCGGCGTCGGGGTGGCTTCAGCGGGACCCTCGTCCTCGGTGGGCGTGGGCGTCGGCGTCGGCGTCGCGGTGGGCTGCCCGGTCTGCGTCGGCGTCGGCGTCGGCGTCGGCGTCGGCGTCGCGGTGGGCTGCCCGGTCGGCGTCGGCGTCGGCGTCGATTCGTCGCACTCGACCCAGAAGACCTTGTGCTTCACCGGAACCTGGCCGCCGGGGTTGGCGGTCGACTCCCAAGACAGCTTGTAGTGCCCGTCCGGGAGCTCAAAGGGCACGCCGTCGTCGGTCACGATCGCCTCCCCCTCGGTCGCGTCGTACGTGCCGGTCAAGACCGGATCGGCATCCTCGTGGTCGACCGTTGGCGGCCAGGGCATGATCCACCACTCACCCGACTGGACGTCGTCACCAAAGAAGAAATGCAGGTGGAACGTGCACACCTGCGGCTCGTTGGCGACGATCGGCTCGTCTTCGGTGAGTCCCTCGTGGATCTTCACCGTTCCGTTCGCGCCGGGCGGATCCGCGCGTGCGGCCCCGACCCCCAGCAGCAGCGCGCCGAACAGCGCCAGGATCAGCCCGATCGGCATCACCATGCGACGGTTCATCCCGCACCCCCTTTCTCATCGTGCGGTACCAGGACTGGCATAGGCCGATGGGGGCACGGTCCGCCAGTGCCGCAGCTCCCGACCCCTCGGGACGTATGGCACCGAGGTCAAGGCGGCGCGCGGGGTACGAACGAGCCGGCTCCCGAGGGAGCCGGCTCGCGGGTCGCGAAGGTCGGACGGTTACTTGATCTCGACCGTCGCGCCCGCCTCGGACAGCTTCTCCTTGGCCGCCTCGGCCTCCTCCTTGGTCACGCCCTCGCGGACGGCCTTCGGAGCAGCGTCGACCCGGTCCTGGGCCTCCTTGAGGCCAAGACCGGTCAGCTCGCGCACGGCCTTGATGACGAGGATCTTGTTCGCGCCCGAGTCGGTGAGGACGGCGTCGAACGCATCCTGCTCCTCGGCGGCAGCGGCACCCGCGCCGTCGCCACCCGCCGCCGGGGCGCCGGCCGCGACGGCCACCGGGGCGGCGGCGGTCACGCCGTAGCGCTCCTCGAAGGCCTTCACGAGCTCGCTCAGCTCGAGGACGGTCATGGTGTCGATCGCCTCGAGGATCTGGTCCTTGTCCAGGGTCTTGGTCGCCATCGGTTCTCGTTCTCCTGTTCGAATCGGTCGGCGGCTACGCCGCGTCGGGGGTTGCTTGCTTCTTGTCGGCGATCGCGCTCAGCACGCCGACGAGGTTGCGCAGGTTCGCGGCGAGCACGCCGGCCATGCCGGTCATCGGCGCGGCCATCCCGCCGGCGATCTTGCCGAGCAGGACCTCGCGGGACGGGAGCGACGCCAGCTGCGTCAGCTGCGCGGCGTCGATCGCCTGGGTTCCGAGCATGCCACCGCGCACGGTGACGGTTCGGCTGTACGGCCGGAGGGCATCGGCGAGGGCCTTCGCCATCGCCGCCTCGTCGCCGTCGATCGTGGCCAGTGCGGTCGGACCGTCGAGGAGCGGCTTGAGCTCCGTCCGGTCGGCCTCGTCGGCGGCGATCTTCAGCAGGCGATTCTTGGCGACGGTGAGCCGCACCCCGCTGTCGCGGAGCGTCCTCCGGACCGATTGCATCTCCGAGACGCTGAGGCCCCGGTAGTCGGCCACGGCCATGGCGTTGCTGGAGCGGAGCAGCTCCGCCAGCTCGGCAACGGCCTGGCGCTTCACATCGGTCGGCATCGGTCTGGTCTGGTCTCCTCCTCGGCAACACGAAACGGCGGTCCCG
The DNA here is from genome assembly GCA_035463095.1 of Candidatus Angelobacter sp. Lineage (GTDB taxonomy): Bacteria > Chloroflexota > Limnocylindria > QHBO01 > QHBO01 > JACDBZ01. The sequence goes on from DATHTR010000075.1 coordinate 2,031, forward strand.
TGCACGCGTGACACGAGAACCGCCGTGAAGCTGTTCGTCCTTCGTGCCTGCGTGTGCCGCGACGTGGGTTCGTCGCACTTCGGCCCCGGGCTCTCACCCGGAGCGCATCACGGTCTTCGGCGTTCTTCGATTGGGTCGGCGCACATCCTAGCCGATGCGGGACCGGTTGTCCCGTCGCAGCCTAGGCGCTCGCGGCGGCGAGCGCCGACGGGATGTCGACGCGGACGCCCGGTCCCATGGTGGGGGCCAGCGTGAGGGTCCGCATGTACGTTCCCTTTGCGCCGGACGGCTTGGCCCGCTGGATGGCGTCCACGAGGGTTGCGACGTTCGCGGCGAGCTGCTCCGGCGTGAAGCTGGCGCGGCCGACCGGCGCATGGACGATGCCCGCCCGGTCCACCTTGAACTCGATGCGGCCGGACTTGATCTCGCCCACGGCGCGCTCGATGTCGAAGGTCACGGTGCCCGACTTCGGGTTCGGCATCAGGCCGCGGGGGCCGAGCTTCTTTCCGAGCCGGCCGACGGTGCCCATCATGTCCGGCGTCGCGATCGCCACGTCGAACTCGAACCAGCCGTCGTCGATCCGCTTGACCAGGTCGTCACCGCCGACCTCGTCCGCCCCGGCGCGCAGCGCCTCCTGGGCCTTCTCGCCCTGGGCGAAGACGATCACGCGGGTCGTCTTGCCGGTGCCGTGCGGCAGGACCACGGTCCCGCGCACCAGCTGGTCGGCGTGCCGGGGGTCGATGCCGAGGCGCAGATGCGCCTCGATGGTGCCGTCGAACTTGGAGATCGACAGCTTCGGCAGCAGCTCGGCCGCCTCGGCGATCTCGTAGCGGCGCTCCGGCTCCACGAGCCTGGCCGCCTCGGTGTACTTGCGTCCGTGCTTCGCCATCAGGAGGCCACCTCGATGCCCATCGAGCGCGCCGTGCCCTCGATGATCTTCATCGCCTGCTCGACGGAGTTCGCGTTGAGGTCCTGCATCTTCATCTCGGCGATCTCGCGAACCTGGTCGCGTGTCACGCGGCCGACCTTCTCCTTGTTCGGCACCGATGAGCCGGACTCGACGCCAGCGGCGCGCTTCAGCAGCGCGGCGGCCAGCGGCGCCTTCGTCACGAACGTGAACGACCGGTCCTCGAACACCGTGATCTCGGCCGGGACGACGTAGCCGCGCAGGTCCGCGGTCCGCTCGTTGAAGGCCTTGATGAACTCCATGATGTTGATGCCGTGCTGGCCGAGCGCGGGCCCGACCGGCGGTGCGGCGGTCGCGGCGCCGGCGGGCGCCTGGACCTTCAGCATCGCGCGGATCTTCTTCGCCATGTGCTTCTCCTTCGGAGGTTCGAGCGGGACCGATGCGACTCGGTCCCTCCCTCTGCCTGGTGCGGCGGCCGCCAACGACGGCGCGCCATCGGTAGATCGGCCCTACAGCTTCTCGATCTGCAGGAAGTCGAGCTCGACCGGCGTCTCGCGGCCGAAGATGCTGACCAGCACCTTGACCTTGTTGCGCTCCGGATTGACCTCGTCCACGGTGCCGATGAACTCGGCGAACGGGCCGTCCTTGACGCGGACGCTCTGGCCCTTCTGGTACTGGACCTTGAACTTCGGCGTCTCGACCCCCATCTGCTTGAGGATCTTCTTGACCTCGTTCTCGTCGAGCGGCAGCGGG
>DATHTR010000076.1:0-13313 GCA_035463095.1 Candidatus Angelobacter sp.
CGCGGTCGAGGCACTACAGCGCCATCCGGCCACGTTCCGCACCGACGTGCTCGACGCGCTCGCATCCGTGGTCGGCCACCGTCCCGAGGTGCGGCGGCGACGGCGGCACGACGACTCCGCCCGCGAGGCGCGCGGCGCGGCCTGACGGGCCCGGGGTATCATGCCCCCGCCGATGTTGCCCTTCCGCCTTGGGACGCTGCGCCCCGCATGGGCGGTGGTCTCGCTCCTCGTCACCGCCCTGATCGTCACCGCCTGCGGCGGCGCGGATCCGTCTCCCACTCCCACGGCTGATCCGGCGGTATCGTCGACACCGACGGTCTCCCCGACGCCGCTGCCGACGCCGGAGCCGACTCCCACCCCGGCACCCACGCCACGCTTCACGAACGAGCCGGATCCCGAGCTGTCGGACCTCATCCCTCGGACGATCGACGGGATTCCGGTGGTCATCCCCCAGGTCGAGGAGTTCGCGCTGACGCCGGGAGACTTCGGGACGGCCTACGGAGAGATCGGCGACCGCTTCCGCACGCTCGGCCTTGCCTACATCGAGGCGCCGCGAGCATCCCTGTACGTGGCGCGCGTCGAGGGCGAGCCGGTCACCACCGAGGATCTCGAGCCGCATCTCGCGACGGCCGGACGGTACGTCGGGATCGCCGGGCTCGATCGCGAGTCGTGGGAGCTGGTCGACGTCGACGGCTCGCTCGCGTGGGTGCGGCCCGAGGACAACGCCACCGCGCTCGGGACGATGATCTACACCTGGTCGAGCGGCGAGTTCGTCTTCCTCCTGATCGGCGTCGACGATGCGGTCAACCGCGCTCTGTTCTCCGCCCTGCCGGCGGAGCCGGCGCCGACGCCGTCGCCCTCGCCCACCCCCGATCCGTCGCCGACCGACGGCGAGAGCCCGACCCCGATGCCGACCGGTGGGTGACCAGCCGATGCGCCTGGCCCAGCTGAGCGACCGGATCCGGCACAGCCTGTGGTTCGTGCCCGCGCTGTGCACGGTCGCCTCCGCCGGACTCGCTCTCCTCCTCATCTGGGTCTCCGGCGCCACCGACCTCGAGACGGACAACCTGCCGCTGATCTTCAGCGCCGGGGTCGACGGGGCGCGGGCAATGCTCCAGGCGATCGCCGGCTCGATCATCACGGTCGCCGGCGTGACCTTCTCGATCACGATCGTCGCGCTCCAGCTGACGAGCACGCAGTTCTCGCCGCGAGTCCTCCGCAATTTCCTCCGCGATCGTGGGAACCAGCTCGTGCTCGGCGCATTCATGGGCACCTTCACCTACACGCTGCTCGTGCTGCGCTCGATCCACAGTGGCGACGAGAACGCCTCGGCGTTCGTACCCGCGCTCGCCATCAGCGGCGCGCTGGTGCTGACCCTCATCTCGCTCGGGCTGCTGATCTGGTTCATCCATCACATCAGCGTGCGGATCCAGGTGACCTCGATCCTCGCCAGCGTCGCCGACGACACCCTCGAGACCATCGACCGCCTCGTCCGTCGCTGGGAGGGCGACGAGGATCGGGACTGGCGTCCGTCCACCCATCCGACGCCTGCCACCGCGCCGCCGAGCGGTTCGGTGACCGATGAGATACGCCCGGACGCGGAGCACCTGCTGCCGGCCGAGGACTCGGGCTATCTGCAGTTCGTGAACATGGACAGGCTCGTCGAGGTCGCCCGAGAAGGCGACGGTTGCCTGCGCCTGCTCCTGCCGCCCGGCGCCTGGGTCCAGCGCGGTGCTCCGCTGGCCGCGTGGGAGCCGGGTGGTGGCGACGCACCGGATCTCGAGGAGATGTCCCGCGCGGTCGGCGAGGCGCTCGGGCTCGGCCACGAGCGCTCGATGTCCGAGGATGTGGCGTTCGGGATCCAGCAGATCGTGGACATCGTCCTCAAGGCGCTGTCCCCGTCGGTGAACGATCCGACGACCGCGATGAACGGCATCGATCGGCTGGTCCAGGTGCTGGTGGCCGCCGGCACCGTTCCCGATGCGCCTCGATCGTTCGCGGACACCTCGGGAACTCGCCGGCTCGACGTGCCGTTCCCCCGGTTCGAGGAGCTGATCGACCTGAGCTTCGACCAGATCCGCCATCACGGCGCCGCGGTCACCGCGGTCGTCGTCCACCTCGCCCGCGCGCTGTCCATGCTCCGTGCGCTCCCGCCACACCGCCATGGGGCGATCGCCCGGCATGCCCGCAGCCTGGCCGATGCCGCGGCCGCGTCGATCACGCTCGAGGACGAGCGCCGCCACGCCCTGTCGGCGATCCGGCCGCTCCTCGACTGACGGCCGCCCGGCTACCATGCCCGGCATGCTGACCCTGCCCGGACCGGTCGTGGACGTCGGTTGGCTGCACGACCATCTCGCGCACCCCGGCCTGCGCGTCGCCGACGTGCGGTGGGCGCTCGCCGGGCCTCCCGGCCGCGAGCGGTACGCGGAGGGGCACGTGCCGGGGGCGGTCTTCCTGGACGCCGAGTCCGAGCTCTCGTCACCTGGCGAAGGGCCCGGGCGGCACCCGGTCCCAACCGCCGAGAAGCTGGCCCGCATCCTCGGCGAGCGCGGCATCGGCGACGAGCACGCGGTCGTCGCGTACGACGACGCCGGCGGCAGCATCGCGGCCCGGCTGTGGTGGCTCTTCCGCCACCACGGCCGTGACGGCCGCTGCGCGATCCTCGACGGGGGCATCGAGGCCTGGACCGGGGCCGGGTTGCCGCTGGTGACGGCGGCATCCGAGCATCCGCCGGCCACCTGGACGCCTGGAGAGCCTCGCGACGACCTCGTCTCGACGGCCGACGTCGAGGCGGCGCTCGGGGGTCCGACGCTTCTGCTCGACGCGCGCGCCGCTGAGCGGTATCGCGGCGAGACCGAGCCGATCGACCCTCGACCCGGCCACATCCCAGGGGCCCGAAGCGCTCCGTGGGCCGCGAACCTGGGGCCGGACGGCCGCTTCCTGCCGTCGGAGGGGCTGCGCCGGCGGTACGCGGATCTGGGAGCCGCCGATCGGCCCACGATCGCGTATTGCGGCTCGTCACTGACCGCCACGCACGACCTGCTGGCGATGGAGCTCGCGGGCATCGAGGGTGGCCGTCTGTACGAGGGGTCGTGGAGCGATTGGTCGTCTGACCCGGCCCGGCCAGCCGCCACCGGACCGCAGCCGTGATCGACGACGAGACGATCGACGAGTGGTCGGGCTGGGACGAGGGAACCGACGACCGCATCGGCCGCAAGCGTGATCGGCTCGCCCGACTGCTGAGCGTGGCGTCGATCCTCTACTCGCGCGGGAGCACCGAGGCCGGCGTGCAGGTGGCGGAGATCGCGAGGCTGACGGGCATGACCACCCGCACGGTGTACCGCGACATCCGCGCCCTCGAGGACGAGCTCGACGTCCCGGTTTTCCAGGCCGGCCGGGGCCGGTACGGCATCGAGCGCAAGTTCTTCCTGCCGCCATTGCGACTCTCGGTCCCGGAGGCCATCGTGCTGTTCCTGGCAGCGCGGCTCATCGCCCGCTGGAGCGACCAGTACGACGCCGCGGTGGTGAGCGCCTTCACGAAGCTGGCCGACGCGCTGCCGCAACCGATTGCGAACCACGTGGCCGCCACCATGAACGTCGTCGGCGAGCACGACCCCAACGAGCCGTTCAGCCGCTCGTTCTCGGCCGTGGCGCGCGGGTGGGCCGAGGGCCGGGTGGTCGACATCTCCTACGACCCCGGGTCGGGGGAGACGAAGCGGACCCGGGTGCGCCCCTTCTTCCTCGAGCCCGATGCGGCGCTGCGCAGCGTGTACCTCATCGCCTGGGACGAGCCCGCCGATGCGATGCGCACCTACAAGGTCGAGCGCATCCGCTCGGCGACGCTGACCCAGGACCGATACGAGATTCCCGCCGACTTCGATCCGGACGCCTGGCTGGCGAACTCGTGGGGCATCTGGTCGCCCGACTCGACCCCGCCGGTTCGGGTCCGGCTCCGCTTCACCCACGACGTGGCGCATCGCGTGCGCGAGGCGATCTGGCACCGATCCCAGGAGCTGACCGAGCTGCCGGACGGGACGGTCGAGCTGGCGGTGACCGTCAACGGCATCGTCGAGATCCGTCCGTGGATCCTGTCCTGGGGCGACGGGGTCGAGGTCCTGGAGCCGGCCGAGCTGCGTGAGGCCGTGGCGCGCGCGGTCCGCGCCGCCGCGGACCGCTATGGCGCTTGAGGTCGAGCTGAAGTACGCGGCCGATGAGCCCGCCATGAACGGCCTCGCGACGGTCGATCGCCTCGGGCCGGCCGAGATCGGGCCGGCCCGACAGGTCACCGAGTTCGATCGGTACCTCGACACCGCGGACGGGCGCCTCGCCGCCGCGTCCTGGGCCTGCCGGCTGCGAGAACGCGGCGGCGGGTGGCGCATCTCGTTGAAGGGGCCGGCGGCGGCAGGGACCGGCGGCGGGCTCCACCGCCGCCCGGAGCTGGAGGGACCGGCCACGCAGGCGACGGACCCGAGAGAGTGGCCGCCGAGCGAAGCTCGCGATCTCGTCGACCGGATCCGGGCAGGGCAGCCGCTGGATGAGCGCTTCGCGCTTCGCCAGGACCGTACCGAGCGGCCCGTGAACGTCGACGGATCCGAGATCGGGACCCTGTCCCTCGACGAGATCCGCGTTTTGGCCGACGGCACGGAGCGCGGGCGGATGCGGGCCGTGGAGCTCGAGCTCCACGGCAGCGGCCACGGTGACGCACGGGGGATCCTGGTGGAGCTCGACCGCGCGCTCCGCGGGGTCGCCGGCCTCCGGCCGGACGACCGGACCAAGCTCGAGCACGCCCTCGACCTCATCGGCGACCGATGAGCCGGCCCGGCCCGTTCGGCTGGCTTCGCGATCGCTCGCCGCTCGAGCTGGCCTCCCTGGCCGCCGCGGCCGTCGTCATGGGCTGGCTGGGCTGGGACCTGGCCCTCTGGGATCCACGCCAGCAGGCGCTCCTCCACCTCGTCGCCGCCCTCGTCATCGGGGGCGTCACGGTCGCCGCGTTCCGGGGTGCCGCGCTGCCCCACACTCCGCTCGACCTGCCGATCCTCGCTCTGCTCGCGGCCTTCGCGGCGGCCACGGCCTCGGCCATGAACGTCGGCATGAGCCTGCGCGCGATGGCCTCGATCGTCGTCGCGGCCGCCCTGCTCCCGATCCTCCTGGTCGCGGTGCGCCACCGGCCGTCGTGGGTCGGCGTGCTGGCGTCGGTGCCGGTCCTCGCGCTGGCGATTCCGACCCTCGCCTACCTGGTCGCGCGGCGTCTCGACTGGATCGTGGCCGGCGCACCAGGCCTGCCGCCTCTGCGCCTCCTCAACGAGGGGACGCCGTTCGGCTCGGTCGCGGTGCCGCCGTTCGTGATCTGGCCTGCCTGGGCGCTGGCCGGCCTGGTGCAGCCGCCGGCATGGCGACGGCGCATCCGAACCGGGCTCGTGGCCGTCGGCATCCCCCTGACCCTGCTGTCCGGTTCCCGATCGGCATGGCTGGCGATCGGCCTGACGGTGATGGTGGCTGCGGCCCCCTGGGCGTGGCGCCGTCGCCACCGGCTTCGGCTCCCGGAGCGCATCGGCCTCCGCGAGCTCCTCATGCTCGGCGCCGGCCTCGTGCTGGCCGCCGGCGCGGCCGCGATCGTCGTGCCGAGGCTGACCGCGGTGACCTCGCTCCTCTATCGGGCCGGACTCTGGCGCGACACGCTGGCCGCCTGGAGCGCGGATCCGCTGCTCGGCGTCGGGCCCGGGTTCATGCCCTACGCCCGCCAGGCGGCAGCGCCCGACTTCAGCTTTCCGGTTCGGCAGCCCCATTCGCACAACCTGCCGCTGGGCGTCCTGGGGGACGCCGGCCTGGTCGGCCTGGCCGCCGCCGTGGTCGTGGTCGTCACGCTGGCGGTCGTTGCCGGCCCCTGGCGCAGCCGCACCGCGACCGGACGGTCGGCGGCACTCGTCCTCATCGGCCTCGGCATCGGCGGCCTGTTCGAGGACCTCACCTTCCTGCCGAACTTCGTCGTCCTCGGCGCGGCCCTGGCGGCGGTCGCCCTGACCGACGCCGGCGCCGTGCGGTGGGTCAGTCCCGCGAGCTGGGGAACGGCCCAGCGCCTGGCGGCGGCCGCCGGTACCCTCGCCATCGCCGCGGCGATGACCCCGGCCGTCGCCCTCGGTGACGCATCGGCCATCACGCACCGCGCGGGAATCGACGCGTGGGAGCGGGGCGACCCGGAGACGGCTCGCGACGAGCTCGTACGTGCGGTCGCTCTCGATCGGTGGCATCCCGCACCGCCGAAGGCGCTCGCCGTGGCGGCTGCCGCCGCGGGCGATCCCGACCTCGCACGCCGAGCCGCGGATCTCGCCGTCAGCCGGAACCCTGGCGATGCGCCGTCGTGGGCGAACCTCGCCCTGCTCTGCGCCGATGCCGACGACATCCCGTGTGCCGAGCGCGCGGCCGAGCGTGCGGCCGCGCGGGCCCCGTTCCTCGGCCTCGAGCTGGCCAATGCCGCGCTCGTCCTGGAGGAGATCGGCCGGCCCGTCGCCGCCGACGACGCCTACGTCCGCTCGCTGCTGTCCCAGCGACTGACCGCGTTCGGCCTGACCTGGTCGAGGCCGATCGAGATCGAGCAAGGCGCCGTCGGCGAGGACTTCGGCGCCCTCTCCGATCTGAACCTGCTGCTGGCCGGCTGGGCTGCCGGCGATCGGGCCGAGCCGGCCACGATCGCCGATCCGGCCGTCCGCGCCCTGGCCCATGCCCAGCGCGGCGAGCGCAGCGCCGCGGAGCCGCTCCTCGCGGAGGCGATCGAGGCGCGACCGGACGACCCGCTGCCGTGGCAGCTGGCGATCGTCCTGCGGGACGCCTGGGGGGAGCCGATCGATGAGGAGCTGCGCGCGTGGCGATCCCTGACCGGCCGCCCGTTCCCGGCGCGGGACGAGGTCCCGACACGCCCCGTGCGCAGCGATGACATCGCGAGCTTCCGATCGTTCCCGGGCGACGAGCTGGTGGACCGTGCGGAACGGCTCGAGACCGATCCGATCTGGCCGTGGATTCTCGTGGAGATGCTCCCCTAGCCGGATCCGTCGTCCAGCGGCAGGCGCTGGATGAGGGCGAGCTGGGGGCGCTCGCTGGAGATGGGCGGGTGGATCGGCAGGCGGAGCCAGGCCTCTCCTGCCGGCCCGCGGCGATGCCGGGCGCGAAGGTGGCGCGCGGAGATCCCCTCGAGGCCGAACCGGCCGAGCGCCTCGGCCAGCAGCGTCCCCTCGCCGCGCAGGGCATGGGAGACGACGCACCGATCACCGTCGCGCAACACGGCCTCGAGCCGGCGACGCCGCGCGGAGAAGCTTCGGCGCAGCCAGGAGATGCCGCCGCTCCACAGCAGATCCGAGGCGACGAACGCCGGCCGGCCCGCTCGCCGATCGCCCGCCACGCGGCGGCGAAGGAGATCGGGGTCGAGCCAGCCCCCCTCGTCGAGCGCGAGCAGCCATCCGTCGAGCACCACCCGATCCTCCATCAATCGCTCGGGCAGCTCCTCCGCCAGCTCACCGAACGCGGCGAGCGCATCGGCCATGCCCTCGGCACGCAGGCGGGTCAGCGCACCGCCCTCCACCCATGCCACGGCGCGGACGCCCGGCCACCACGGCTCGAACAGGTAGTCCGGGTCGTCGAACGGGGCCGGCCCGGGGGACGGCTGCATCAGCCCGATACGGTCGGGCAGGCCCGCGCCCGGCTCGGACGAGAGGGGGAGGTCGAGCTGCTCGCCCGCCACCGGGCGCGTCAGGCGGTCTTGCGCCGGCGCTGCCGCGGAGCCTCGGCCTCGTCGGCCTCGACCGCCGCCTTTGCCCTGCTCTTCGCCCGTGGCTTGGCCGGCGCCTTCGACGCCTTCGCGGTGGCCTCGGGCGCCGCCGTCCTGCGCTCCTGGCGGGCGGCCGCGACGGACGCCTCGAGCGCCGCCATGAGGTCGGTGATGTTCGTGGCCTCGGCTCGCTGCGCCGGCTCCGGCGCCTCGCCCGCCACCTTGCGCTCGATGACAGCCATGAGGGCCTGGCGGTAGTCGTCGTGGTACTCGTCGGCGCTGAAGTCACCGGTCATCGACGCCACCAGCTGCTCGGCCATCTTCTTCTCCGACGGCTTGATCTCGATCTCGTCCTCGGGAAGGTTGAGCTCGTCGGTGGCCCGCACCTCGTCCGGCCAGTGCAGCGTCGTGAGCAGCATCGTCCTGCTGAACGGGTTGAGGGCGGCGAGCTGCTCCCGGTCCTTGAGGACGATCTTGCAGATCGCGCTCTTGTTCTGCTCGGCGAGCACGGCCTTGAGCAGGTAGAACGCCTTGGCGCCGATCGGATCGGGCTCCAGGTAGTACGCCTGCTTCACGAACTGGGTGCCGGCGTTCTCGCGATCGGCCGCCACGAACATCTCGATCTCGATGGCGCGCATCGTCTTGAGCGGGACCGAATCGAGGTCCTCCTCGGTGACGACCACGTACTTGCCCTTGCTCCACTCGTAGCCGCGGACCGTCTCGGAGCGCGGGATCACCTCGTCGTGGTACGGGCAGTACACCTTCATCTGGATCCGGTTCAGGCAGCTCGCGTGGAGCAGGTTGAAGCCGATGCCTCCCTGCTCGGTCGCGAGGTACAGCTTGACCGGGATGGTGACCAGCCCGAACTGGATCGCCCCCCGCCACATCGATCGCGCCATCGGCTCTTCCGTGCTCCCGTAGCTCGTTCCGCTCGCCGCCGTGCCCTGCGGCCTGCGCGGGCGCCGACTATACACGGCCGATGCAAACTCCCCGCCACCTGACCTCGGTACCCATTCGTACCATGCCGATGGGCCATGGACCGCCGGGTGACCGGGCGGCAGACTGGTCGGCGTGACCGATACCGCAGCTGCCGCGCGCGCCTACATCCTCGAGGACGACCCCGACATCGCCGCGCTGGAGGCCGATCTCCTGCGCGACATGGGGTTCTCCGTCGTCGTCTGCTCCCGCATCGTGGAGCTCGGCGACCTCATGGACCTCGCCCTGCCCCACCTGCTGGTGATCGACGTGATGCTGCCCGATGGTGACGGCGGCGACATCACCGAGCTGTTGCGCAGCGCCTGGCCCGGCATCCCCGCCATCTTCGTCAGCGCCGCGAGCCGGGAGCGCCTGGCCGAGCTGGCGCCGATCGGGCCGGTGGTGGCCAAGCCGTTCGACCTCGACGAGTTCCGCGCCGCGGTCGAGGACGCGCTCGACTCGGGCCGGGAGCTGCGCCCCGCCTCATGACGGGGCGTCCCGGCTCAGGCGACGTGCGACCCGTCGGGGCCGGTGGTCGCCACGAGCGCCTCGTGCACCTCGCCGCGGACGTCGGTCAACTCGTAGCGATGCTCGATCGACGTCCCCTTCGAGAGCATCGCGTTCACCGGGCAGTACCGCGTGGCGGACAGCTCGATCGAGCGTCGCAGGGCCTCCGGCTCGACCTCGCCGGTCACGCGGTGAAGCACCGTGATGGCCGTGAACACGCGCGGCGGCTCCTCCGCGGATTCGGCGCTGACGTCGATCTGGTAGCTCTCCGCGCGCTGGCGCTTCTTGCGCAGGATGCTGGCCACGTCCATCGAGGTGCAGCCGGCCAGGGCCGCGAGCACCGTCTCCCGCGCGCCGGGGGCGGAGGCGTCTCCCTCCGGCGGGTCGCCCGCGATTCGGATGGTCCTGCCACTGGCCGTGGTCGCCTCGAGACGGTTCACCGCCGGATCGATGGTGGCGCGGATCGTCATCGGCATTGGAGCAGCGTAGCCGACCGGAGCGGAGACCGACGGTGCGCGTGATCCGCCCCGCATCCCTGTACCCCGGCGCGCGGAGGCGACAGCTCCTGCTGGGGGTGACGATGGTCGCTGCCGGCCTGCTGGCCGCCCAGGTCGCGCTGCTGACCGCCACGCCCGCCATCACCGGGGCGATGGCGGGTGCCTCGGCCATCGGCCTCGGCGTGGGCACCGCATGGGCGTGGCGTGCGGTCCGTCCGACTCGCGCGCGCCGGCTGGTGGAACGGCTCATCTCGATCCTGGGCGCGACCCTGGACGACAGCTACACGCTCGTCGTTGCCCCGTTGCTCCCGGTACGTGACTCCGGCCGGCTCGACGGCGTCCTCATCGGCCCGGGGGGCGTGCGAGCCATCACGATCCGCGATTGGGAGGGCCGCTACCGGGTCCGGGGCCGCGTCTGGGAGTTCGACGCTCGCGGGCGGCGGGGCTGGATCCCCTGCCGAACGAACCCGAGCTTCGACGCCATCGCCCTGGCGAACGGCGTGAGCCGCTGGACCGAGGAGCGCGGCATCGGCGAGGTGCCCGTCAGGCCGGTGATCGCATTCCCGGACGCGGCGGCGCGGCTGGTGCTCGAGGAGCCGGAGGACGAGATCGTGACCCCCGACAACGCCCCGTGGTGGGCGAACTCGTTCGGCCGCGTCCGCCGCCTGGATCCCGCCACCGGTGCGCGCGTGCTCGAGGCGATCCTTGACGCCGGTGAGCGCAGCGCGGACGCCGGTCGCCGACGGGGAGCGCCGGGCCGAGTCTGACCGTCAACCCGCCGACCCGTCATCCGGCGCCGGAGCGTCGTCCGTCTCCGGCGGGAACATGATGACGTGCGCGCCGGCGCGTCGAATGGCCGCCACCGGACCGCCCATCCGCAGCTCGGGGTGGAGGGGTGACGTGATCCGCACGTCGGTCATCGGGATGAATCGGTCGGCCAGGTTGAGCAGGCCGTCGATGGCACGACCGCCGACCGGCACGTAGGCCGTGCCCTCGAGCCAGAACGGTGGAATCGCGAGGCGGGCGCGGGCGGGCTGCTTCGGGACCCGCATATCGCCGCTCGGAGCGTCGGCGAGTTCGTCGGCGAGCATGACGAGGATCTCGTCCACGGCTACGACGGCCGTCGGGGCGCGCTCGGGACTCCCGGCGCCATGAGCCTCGACGGTGGCATCCTCGACGGGCAGGTGCGTCGCCGACAGCTGGTTGAGGATCTCCGCCACCCGGCTGAAGCGCGTGGTGATCGTCCCCGCGATGCGATAGCCGCCGGTGAGCAGCTCCACGCGCACCGGTCGAACCGCGGAGAACCCCTCGAGACCGAATGTCATGCGAGCTGCAATGCGGGAGGCCGGGGCTCGGGCATGGGCGAATTGTACGGACTCTCACTCCTGCGGCGGGCCGCTACTCCGGCGCGGTCCCGGTGGCGGCGATGCGCTCCGTCTCGCCGCGCGCCCCGGTCGCGAGCAGGATCCGGCCCGAGGCCTGCTCTCCGAACAGTGCCTCCACGGTCGCCATCGTGTCTGCATCGGCCGGCCCCTTGTCGTCGCGGATGCGGACGATCCGTGGAAAGCGCATCGCGAACCCGGAACGATGTCGGCCGGATCGCATGATCCGATCGAAGGCGATCTCGACCACGACCTCCGGGACCACGGTCCGGTACCGGCCGAAGTCTCGGAGGGTGAGGGCCTGGAAGCGCTCGGTCATGGCCGCGATCTCCGCGTCGGTCAGCCCGGTGTAGGCCTTGCCGATGGTCAGCAGCGGCGCGTCGGGCGCGTCCGTTTCGCGCACCGCGAAGGTGTAGTCCGACAGCACCCCGCGGCGCTTCCCGTGGCCCCACTCGACGCCGACGACGACGCAGTCCAGCGTGGCCAGCGCCTTCTTCAGCTTCAGCCAGCCCAGGCCGCGCCGACCGGGCTGGTAGGTCGAGTCCGGGTCCTTGACCATCAGCCCCTCGTTGCGCCGTTCGCGTGCCTCGTCGAACCGGCGCTCGACCTCGGCGGCCGAGCGCGCCCTGGCCACGTGCGACAGGAGGATTCGCTCGCCGGTCCGTTCCGGCAGACCGATCCCCTCGAGGGCAGACCGTCGCTCGCGGAGCGGCGCCTCCACCAGGTCCGTCCCCGCATGATGCAGGAGGTCGAAGGCGACGAGGACGACCGGCACCTCCTCCAGCAGCGCGGCGGAGGGCCGGACGCGACCGAGCCGGGTCTGGAGGGCAGCGAAGTCCAGCACGGAGCCGGCCCGCCACGGGACGAGCTCACCATCGAGCACCATCGGCGCCGCGTCCGTCAACGAGCGGGCAGCCTCCGCGATCTCCGGGAAGCTGCGCGTGACGTCGTTGAGGTCACGACTGTACAGGCGCGGCTCACCATCCGGACCAAGGTGGAGCTGCGCCCTGATGCCGTCGTACTTGTCCTCGATCCAGGCCTCGTCGCCGACGCGTCGCATCACCTCGTCGCTGTCGGCCACCGGCGAGGCGAGCATGAACCGCAGCGGTCGCCCGACATGGAGCGCGGCCTCGTCCAGCCGGCCGTCGCGGGCCAGGAGCGCGGCCTCGTCGATCGCCCCGGTCAACATGTGCGCTCGGCGCACCGCGTCGGGGTCGGCGCCGAAGGCCGCCGCCACGGCCTCCTCGAGGACGCCCTCGCGCAGCCCGATGCGCGGCTCGCGCGAGACGATGCGCCCGAGGAACCGAGCCTCGTCGGGGGTGGCACGCCGGAACAGGTCCGCCATGCGGGACACGCGCCGCTCCGTCGACGAGGCATCCGCCACCTCGCGCAGGCCGGTGGCCACCTCGAGCACCGTCAGGGGCGGGCGGGCCGGCCGGTGGCCCGCGAGCAGGTCGGCGGCGGCATCACCCACGTCGGAGTGGCGCAGGTAGGCGGCGCGCAGAGCATCGTCATCGCCATCGGCCGCGCTGGAGATCGCCGCGCTCAGCTGGACCCAGCCCAGTCCCAGCTTGGCTGCCGCATCCGCCAGTGGACGGCCCGCGAAGAAGACGGCGGCGGACGCGAGGTCGTCGGGACTCAGCTCCCGGAGGTATGCCGCCAACAGGTCACGCTTCGCATTGCGGCTGCGAGTGGCGGCAACCGCTGCCGCGGTGCCGGCGAGGCGGCGGAACTGGCTCGACGCGGTCATCGGCCGTCGAGTCTACGTGCCGGGTCGCCGCCAATGCCGCGGCGGCGGGTCAGCTGTCGTCGCGCTCCGGCATCTCCTTGGCGCGCGCGATCAGCTCGGCGACGCGCCGGCCGCCCTTTCGACCGATCTCGCGAAAGTGCTCGTTCGAGTATCGCTCGCTGACGGCCTTGCCGCCCTTCGCGCCGATCTCCTGGAAGAACTCGGCGCCGTAGCGGGCGCGCGTCGTCTTCCCGCCCTTCCGTCCGGCTTCCCGGACGCTCATGTTCCCTTCGACGGTGGAGCCGTTCTGGTCGGCGCTGGTTCGCTCCGCCATAGGGCCTCCTGCTGCTGCGTGGCTTGATCGCCGTTCAGCGAAGCAAGATGCGTACCGCTGACGGCATCCCACCCGATTCGGCGGCCGGAGGAGGGCAGGCTAGAATGCCGCCGATGCATCCGATGATACG
>DATHTR010000077.1:0-3526 GCA_035463095.1 Candidatus Angelobacter sp.
CGGTCCAGTAGCGCGTGCCGGCCGCGTCGATCGACATGACCCGATCCGTCTCCGGCGCGCCCGCGGTGTCGAGCGCCGCGTCCACGGCCCGGTAGTCATCGCGCTGCGCCGCCCACGAGCCATGCACCGACGCCGCCGAGAGGCCGGCTCCAGCGGCGAGCACGCCGAGCACGGCCGCGAACGTGCGTCGAACCGCACGGTCGGCGTCGGTGGTCCGACGTCGCGAGACCAGCCAGGTCACGGCGATCGCGATCCCCTCCAGCGCGAGGACATAGCCGTGGGGAGCGAGCGCGACCGCCGAATGGATGAAGGTCCCGCCGGGCACGTGCACGGCGGACACGATCGCAGAGAAGGCGAACAGCACCAGGGCATAGACCAGGAACGGCCCAAAATCGACCGAGCGCCGCCGCGCCAACGCCCCGAGCACCATGAACGGCGCCAGGATGAGCCCCCCGACGAGCGTCGAGAAGATCAGGACCGCGGCGAGGAACCCGCCGATGCGCGAGGCGACGAGCGGCCCGACCCCCATCCCGAGCAGGTGCTCGAGCGTGGCCCGGGTTGCGACGCTGTCCCACTCGCCGATCTCGCGGATGAACAGCACCTTGCCCGAGGCCATCGCCGGCGACAGCGTCCCGAACTCGGCCAGCTGGCGCAGCCACCACGGGGCCATCACGAACACGAACGCGGCGGCCGCGCTGCCGACCGCAGCCCATGGGATTGCCCGACGGCCTCGCACCCGATCCCAGATCACGGCCAGCACGAGCACGCCCAGGATGAGGAGACCGTCCGTGCGCGACAGCGTGGCGAGCCCTGCCAGCAGCCCGCCGAGGACGAACGAGCGACCGGAACCCTTCAGGCCGCGCGCGGTCATCCAGAGTGCACCTGCGACCAGGGGCTGGAACAGCGAGAAATTGTCGGGCTGGGCCATGAACGCTGTTGACAGCGCCGGGATGGCCGTGAGCAGCCCCGCTGCGACCGCGACGGCCGGTCGCGCGCCCGCCTCGCGCGCGATCGCCCAGGTGAGGGGTGCCGCGAGCGCACCGATGAGCGCGAACGGCGCCGCCGAGGCCCACGCGACGGGACCGAACACCGCCAGGAACGGCAGCTGGACGATCGTCGCGAGCGGCATCCAGTGGCCGAAGGCGGGGATCGGGAGCGCGGGATCGGCCGGCACGGTGCCGCCCACCTCGGCGAAGATCCAGATGAAGTCGACGTTCACGCCCTGCCCGGAGTGGATTGCACGTGCCGCGTCAACGTAGTAGAAGGCGTCGGTATACCCGGGATCGGGATAGGCCACGATCAGCGCGGCCCGAACGGCGAGCGCAAGCGCATACAGCAACACGGGGGTACGCACGGCCGTTGCAGGGTAGCACCGGGCCAGTGGGCTCCGGACAGGTACGAATTGACTAGGCGAACGTGGCTCCCGATCGTGTGGGCGGTCGTCGCGCTGCTGTTCGTCTACTTCCTGTTCTTTGGTGGAGCGGCCAACTTCCAGTCGGCGCCCCAGGCCCGGGTGCTCACACACGTTCTCGTTCTCGGGACGATGCTCGCGGGGGTTGCGCTGGCCGCCACGGGCAGGCTCCTCGTCACGTCGCCGCTCGTGCTGGCCGGTGCTGCGTGGGTGGGCGCGGTCGCGCTTGCCGCGGCGGCGAGCGTCCGGCCAGAGGCGAGCCGCGAGGCGCTGGCACTCCTCCTCCTCGGCCTTCCCGGGTACCTCGTCATCCGTGGCCTCGTCTGGAGCGAGGTTCTGCGCAGCCGGCTCGAGATCATGGTGATCGGTGGCGCGTTTGTATTCGTCGTGGCCTACCTGCTCCAGGTCCTCACCCAGTGGCTCTCCTGGTGGTCCGCCGTCGGGCCGTCGATCCCGCCGCTCCGCCCCGGCGATGTCGGCCTCACGGTGGGTACCGTCAACTCGATCGCGCTCTACATCGAGCTCCTCCTGCCGATCGCGATCTGGATGTCGTGGACACGCTGGCGGTCGCTGCCGTTCACGGTCGGCTTCGCGGCGATCACGGCGTGCGCCTTCGTGATCACCGGATCGCGCGGCGCCTGGGTCGGAGGCGCGGCCGGGCTGCTCGTCCTCGCACTGCTCATCGTGACCGAGCTCGGCGGACGGACGTTACGCGATCGGATCGCGACTTTGCCGAGGTCGATACGGCTGGCGGCAGCCTTTGCGATCTTGGGCGCCGCGGTGATCGTCGTGCCGATCGTTGTGACCCGCCTCGCCGGAGGGGATGCCGGCCGGTTCGAGCTGTGGGGGGCCGCCTGGTCGATCTTCACCGCGCACCCGGTCTTCGGCGCCGGCCCGGGCGCTTGGCAGGGTCTCCGAGCGCTCGAACCCATCACGTCGGGGAACCTCGTCGTCCTCTACAACGCGCACAACAGCGTGCTGCAGGTCCTCGTCGAGACCGGACTCATTGGACTGGCCGCAGCGGTCGTGCTTGTCGCCGCGGTGATCCACCTCGCGTTCCGGTCGATCCGCGACAGCCGGGACACGTTGCTCCGTCGCACCCGACAGATCGCCCTGGCGAGCCTCGCCGCCGCCGCGGTCCATTCACTGTTCGATACCCAATTCCACCTGCCGGCGGTAGTCGTGCTCGTCGCCTACCTCGTCGCACAGTTCGACCCGATCGCCGAGCCCGTCGGCACCGTCCGGGCTCCGGGCCAGCGGCCTCTCACCGTCGCGCTCGCGACCTCCGTCATCGCCGGTGCCACCTTGCTCATCCCGGTCGACATCGCCACCGTGCGCGCGGAACAGGGGAATCGGGCGCTCGATCGCGGGGACGCGGCGGCGGCCCTCGATCACTTCCAAGCAGCGATCGCCCTGCACGATCTCCCGGTGTACCGCCTCGGGGAGGGAATCGCGCAGTCTCGACTGGGCAGCTTCGAGGCCAGCCGGATTGCCCTTGATCGGGCGGCGAATGGGGAGCCGTATACCTTCATCCAGGCGCAGGCGGGACTGATGGCGTTCGCGGCGGGCGACCAGGCGGCGGCTCGTGACCGGGCCGATGCGGTGCTCGAGGCAGGCCCATACGATCCGACGGCCACGCTCGGGGCGGCGACGATCCTGTGGAACCTCGGTGACCGGCAGAGGGCGACGCAGGCGCTCTCCGACGTGATGCTCCAGGCGCGGTCGATCGTGTTCTCGGAGCGCCCGCAAGAGCTGTTCGACGACCCAACCTGGGAAGCCGCGCGGACGTCGGCCCTCCACCGTCTCGGTGAGGACAGCCCGGTGCCCGCAGCGGCCTTGGCACTCCGCGCCGGAATGACGGACCTGGCTGGTCGGCTGCGGGATCGCGTTCCCGACGGCCCCGAGCGCGAGATGCTCGACCTCCTCGCCCGTGCGGTCGAGTCGGGCACCACGGATCTGGGGCGCGCCCGAGAGATCACCCGGGCCAACCCCGGTTCATCGCAGATTCTGGAGCTCCACTGGGCGATCGGCTTCGAGACAGCGACGCAGGCGGAGCTCGATTACGTGGCCAGCATCAGCGTGCCGCTGTTGTTCAACCTTCCGGACCCACCGTAC
>DATHTR010000078.1:0-2549 GCA_035463095.1 Candidatus Angelobacter sp.
TAGAAGAGGATCGGATACGTGATCGGCGGCATCACGTTCACGAGGATGGTCGAGGTCGCCAGCGGGATCACGACTGCCCAGCCGATGCCGGCCGAGAGCAGGTAGGCGACCGGCAGGAGCAGGAGCACGCCGTAGTGGTCCCAGAGAATCGGCGAGAGCAGCTGCGATGCGATGACCGTGACCAGAAATGACGCCTCGGCGGTCGTGCGCAAGGCCGCCACGGCGACCAGGACCAGCACCGTCAGGGTGCTCCCGAGCTGCACCCAGCCGGCCATCTCGGCCGGCACCCCCAATCGATACAGCGTGGCCCCCGGGGTCATGTTGCCGACCGTCCCGATCGGATCGTTGACCTGCCGGAGCAGGGTCAGGAAGTCCACCCAGGCGCCGGGCCCGCTGAGCAGCGTCGCGATGCCCGAGAGTCCGGCGAGGACGACGACCGCGACGACCAGGGCGCGCCAGCGTCTCGTGAGCGCCATCCAGACGAGCAGGAGCCCGGGCTGCGCCTTGATCGCCGTCCCGATCGCGGCGCTTGCGCCGTTCCTGACCGGATCGTCGAGCCAGCGCCAGCCGATCGCGAACAGGAGGAAGAGGAGCGGCGCAACCTGCCCGAGCTTCATGCCGTAGGCGAACGGCCACGACAGGCCGGCGAGCAGGATGATGACCCAGCGGATCGTCCGCGACACCGGCAGCACGGCGACCCCGACGAGGAAGGCGGCCAGGAGGAGCCCCAGCCAGAGCCACGTCGCGGTGTCGGCCTCGAGCAGCCCGAACGGCAGGATGAACGGCAGGAACGCGGGCGGATAGAAGAACAGCCCGAAGGCGCCGACCGACTCGACGCTCGTGTCGTAGAGCGGTTGCCCGTCGAGGATGCGCTGCGCCGCCGCGTGGTACGCGAGGAAGTCGTAGCCGAGCGTGTCTCCGGCGACCGCCAGCGTCAGTGCCAGGAACGTGACGAGGGCTCCGATCGCGGCGACTGGCAGGGCCGCCCGAAGCAGCGGCCCGACCTCAGGGAACCTCATGTTCGACGGCGGCGGTCGCCTTCCGAACGGTGCGGTGGATCAGCGGGATGCGGAACAGGTCCCAGGCGACGCGCACAGCGAGCCCGAGGCGGGCGCGCATCCGCGAACCGCGCTTGTCGAACCAGCGGATCGGAACGATCGCGATCGAGTAGCCCCTGCGCCTCGCCAGGTAGATGACCTCGACATCGAAGACGATGCTCGTGATCTGCTGGCGGGCGAACAGGTCATGGGCGGCACGGCGGGTGAAGCCCTTGAACCCGCACTGCGTGTCGAGCACCGGACCGGTGACCCACAGCGATGCGAGCAGGTGGAAGCCCTTGCCGAGCAGCCGTCGATACCACGGCTGGCTGGTTCGCATGTCCGAGCCGTCCGGCTGGATGCGCGACCCGAGCGCCACGTCATGCAGCTCGAGCGCTTCGACCAACAGCGGGATCTGGTCGGGGGGCGTCGCCATGTCGGCGTCGGCGAACACGATGAGGTCGGACTGCGCCTCGAGCATGCCGGCCCGGACCGCCGAGCCCTTCCCGCCGTGGGCGACCGTCAGGACGCGGAGCGACGTCCCATCCGGAGCCTCCGCTCCCGTCTCGGGACGCGCCGCGACCAGGTTCCCGGTTCCGTCCCGGCTGCCGTCATCGACGACGAGGACCTCCACGAGCGGCGGCAGGGCGGCGGCGCCCGGCGCACCATCGCGGCCGGCGACCGCACGCCGGCGCAGATAGCCATACAGCTCGTCGAGGGCGGGACCGATCCGCTCTGCCTCGTTGTACGCCGGCAGCACGATCGTCAGACTCTGGGCAGGCGGCATCTCGCGGGCAGTCTAGTTGTCCCGGGCACCCGCCGGCTGGCGAAGTGCGGCCAGGAGCGACGACAGCTGGTAGAGGAACAGCCGGGGTGAGACGAGCACCGACCAGGCAACCGCGGCCAGCCAGCCGAACCGCGTCGGAGCCAATACGAGCGCAACCAGACCGAGGCCGACGGCCAGGATCGCCCAGAGGACCGGCGAGATGGCATAGGGCGAGAGGTTCGTCACTTCGCCGACCAGCGCCAGGTCAGGGAAGCCGAGAAAGGCGATCGTGCCGCTCGGTTCGAGGACGAAGCTGACGATGGCGAGGCCGACTGTCCAGGCGATGAACCGACCGAGCCGCGACCAGTCGCGCCGGCCCAGCCAGAAGACCGCCGCCAGGGCGGGGAAGATCTTCAGGTGGCCGGCAAGCGCCAGGCTGAACGGCGAACCGACCGTCAGCAGGAAGAGGACCGGAACGTGCGCCTGGCCGATCACGACGCTCCAGGCGAGCGGCGCCGCGAGCCATCCGAGCGCCAGCCAGAGCCAGCGGTTCCGGATCCCGATCAACCACAGCGTCCCGATGAACGAGGCGATGACGACGCCCTGCCAGATCGCGGCTGCGGCCTCGAATGGGAGGAGGGCCAGGGGGCGGAACGCCACAGCGAGGAGCGGCGGGTAGAAGTAGTAGTGCGATCCCGCCGTCGAGGCGGACTGCTCGTAGAGCGGCTGCCCGGCGTTGAGCCGCG
>DATHTR010000079.1:0-10536 GCA_035463095.1 Candidatus Angelobacter sp.
CTTCATCTTCCATCCCACGCTCGGCGAGCCGGTGAACGAGAGGAGCTTGAACCGATCGTCGGAGACCATCCGGTCTCCGGTGGGCCGATCCATGGGCAGGATGCTGACCGCGCCGGCGGGCAGGTCCGTCTCGGCGAGGTATTCGGCGATGCGGAGCATGATGAGCGGGTCGACCGAGGGTGGCTTGAGGACGATGCTGCACCCCGCGGCGATGGCCGGCGCCACCTTGTGCGCCGCCAGGTTGAGCGGGAAGTTGAACGGGCTGATGCCGGCCACCGGGCCGATCGGGTAGCGGCGCACGATGCCGTGGCGGCCCCGGTTCGCGGCGGCCCAGTCGAGCGGCAGCCACTCCCCGTTGATGCGGAGCGCCTCCTCGGCCGCGGTGCGGAAGGTGAGCGCGCCGCGTGCGACCTCGCCCTTCGCGTCGCGGATCGGCTTCCCCGACTCGCGGGAGAGCAGGTCGGCCAGATCGGCGGCGTCGCGCTCGATGCATGCCGCCACGTGGGCGAGCACGTCGCGACGCTCGTAGCTGGCCATCCGCCTCGTCCGCTCGAAGGCCTCGACCGCGGCGACGGTGGCGCGCTCGAGCTCATCGGCGCCCGCCTGGAACGTGGTCGCCACCAGCGAGCCGTCGGCGGGGTTGCGGACCTCCAGCCGCGTGCCGGCCTCGACGAACTCCCCCGCGAGATAGATCGGGACGGTGGGAGTGGAGACGTCGGTCGTCATGCCGATGCCCGTCCGGCCTCCGCCAGGGCCACCGCCGCGTACAGCGCGACGCCGACGGCCATCGCGTCCTCGTCGAAGACGACCCTGTTCGAGTGGCCCTGGGGACCTTCACCCGGCTCGTGCTCGGCGGGGCAGGCGCCGAGGAAGGCCATCGCGCCCGGCACGCGCTCGAGGACGTAGCTGAAGTCCTCGGCGCCCATGATCGGATCCGGCATCTCGGCGACGTCGTCCGGGCCGATGAGCTCGGTCGCGACGGCCATCACGTGATCGGCGAAGGCCGCATCGTTGACCGTCACCGGGTACCCGGGCTCGAGCTCGACCTCGGCAGTCGCGCCGTGAGCCGCCGCGATTCCCTCCGCCACGCGTCGGACGTTGGCGCGCATCGCCTCCCGGGTCGCGGCGCTCAGCGTGCGCATCGTGCCCTGCAGGAAGGCCGTCTCGGGAATGATGTTCGTGGTCGTGCCGGCGGTGATGTTCGCGATCGTGAGCACGGCCGGATCGAAGATGTCGATGCGCCGGGTCACCATCGCCTGCAGGGCGAGAGTGATCTCGGCGGCAACCGCGATCGGGTCCACGGCGTGATGCGGCGCCGACGCGTGGCCGCCACTGCCGCGCACCGTGATGCGAATCGTGTCGCCCGACGCAAGCAGCGGGCCGCGACGCAGGTTGACGGTGCCGCTCCGGTAGCGCGTCCCGATATGGATGGCGAAGGCGCCGGTGGGCGGCGCTTCCTCGTCGAGCAGTCCCTCGTCGAGCATGACGCGCGCGCCGTGGTAGCCCTCCTCGCCCGGCTGGAACATGAACAGCACGCGGCCGGCGAGCTCGCCGCGGCGCGCCGCGAGGAGACGCGCGGCACCGATGAGCATGGCGACGTGGGTGTCGTGTCCGCAGGCGTGCATCGCTCCGGCGATCACCGACGCGAACTCGAGACCGGTGTCCTCCTGGAGAGGCAGCCCGTCCATGTCGGCGCGCAGGAGGACGGTCGGTCCCGGCCGCCCGCCCTCGAGCGTGGCCACCACCGAGCCGATGGTCTCACCGGTCCGGACCTCGAGCGGCAGCCCCTCGAGCGCGCGGATCAGGCGCGCCTGCGTGTCGGGCAGTTCGAGCCCGACCTCCGGGTGGCGGTGCAGCTCGCGGCGCAGCTCGATCACGCCGGGCAGGAGCCGGCGCGCCTCGTCGAGCAGCGCCGGTCCCACGGAGGATTCGGCCTGGATGGTCATGGCCCGCATTCTACGTCGCTCCCCCGGTCCGGTCGGACTCGCCCCCGGGCGGAACGGGTCCGCGCTTCTGGCAGACTTGGAGCTGCATGATCACCCGGGCGCGAGCCGGGATGCTCGCCGTGAACCCGGCGCTTGCCCTCCTCGCCTTCATCGCCTTCATCGCGCAGATCGGCATCGCCGTGATGCTGCCGCTCCTGCCCCTGTTCGCCACGGATCTCGGCGCCAGCCCGTTCGTGCTCGGCCTGCTCACGAGCGCCTTCGCGGTCACCAACGGGATCGGGCAGTTCGGGGTGGGGGTGCTGAGCGACCGGTTCGGCTCGCGGCGGTTCATCGCCGGCGGGCTGGCCCTCTACGCCAGCATGAACGCGCTCATCGCCACGGCGGCCACGGCCGCGTGGCTGGTGGCGTGGCGGACGCTGTCGGGATTCGGCGGAGGGGCCCTCATCGTCTCGGAGCGGATCTACCTGACCGAGGTCACCGCGCCGGAACGTCGGGCCTTCGCGAACGGCGTGCTGTCCGCCGCCGCGTCGGCCGGCATGGTCGCCGGGCCGGCGTTCGGCGGCTTCATCGCGGCGGTCGGCGGGCTCCGCGCGCCGTTCGTCGTCGTGGCGGTGACGAGCGGGATCGCCTTCGTGGCGAGCCTCGCGCTCCCGCGCCGAGCGCCCGCGCCGATGCCGGCCCGGGCCGAGGAGCCGGAGGCGGCCATCGCCGACGAGCCGGTCGACCGCGCCGGGGTGATCGCGCTGCTGTTCGCGAACCTCGCGATGCTCGCCGGGTACGGCGCCTTCATCACGACCTATGCGCCGCTCGCCACCGAGCGCCTTGGCTGGAGCACGGTCGACGTCGGCCTGGCCTTCAGCTTCTTCGGGGCCGGCAGCATCCTGCTCGGCCCGCCCCTGGCGCACCTCGCCGATCGGACGAGCCGTCGAGCGGTGGCGATCGTCGGCATCCTGCCGGTGGCCGCCTTCGGCATGGCGCTCGTCGTCGGCCTGTCGATCTGGGCCGTCTTCGGCGTGGCGATCCTGGCCGGCGCGGGCCTCACCGCGTTCAACGCGGCGTGGTACGCGATGCTGGCCGACGTGTCCGGCACGCGCGCCCGGGGCCGCGTCTTCGGCATCGTCAGCGCGGTCTCGAACGCGGGCATCGTCATCGGCGCCACGACCGCCGCCCAGCTATGGGAGCGCGTGGACCTCTCGGCGGCGATGGGCTCGGGCGTGGTCGCCATGCTGCTGGCGCTGGTGCCGATGATCGCCTACCCGACCCGACAGCGCTGATCGGGCCGGAGCATCGAGCACGTATCGATGAACGTGAATCCCGTCTACCTGCTCATCGAGATCGGGGCGACCGTGTTCTTCGTGATCGCCGCGTGGCTCGCGCTGCGGCGCGGCCGCCTGCCGTTCCTCGAGCTTCTCAGCGCCGCGATCTTCGGGCTCGTGCTCGAGCAGGCGAACCAGGTCATCTACGAGACGTACGAGTACTCGCCGGACTTCGCGCTCGCCATCGATCGATCACCGATCGTCATCGGCCTCACCTGGGCCCTCATCATCGCCGGCGCCATGCGGATCACCGACGCGCTCGGCGTGCGGCGCCGGTACGCCCCGGTCGTCGACAGCCTGCTCGCGACGATGCTCGACCTCGCCTTCGACGCCGTGGCGATCCGGATGGGCCTGTGGACCTGGCGCGACATCGGCCCCACCGACGGCTGGTTCGGGGTCCCTGCCGGCAACTTCTACTCGTGGCTGTTCGTGATCGTGGGCTTCAGCCTGTTCACCCGATGGCTGCGCGAGGCCGCCCGTGCGCGCCCGGCGCTCGAGTGGCTCCAGCTCCTGGTGCCGATCCCTGCCTTCATGGTGCTCACCCTCAGCATCGTGGTGTTCGCCGTCCTGAAGCCGCCGCTCGATCCCTCACCCGGCGGCGGCCTCCTCATCTTCTGGGTGGCGCTGGCGGCCTTCGTCGCGATCACGGTCTGGGCGGTCTGGGGCCCGGACCGCATCCGGCCCGACGGCGACGCCGACGCGATCCTGGACCTGCGCCTCGCCTTCGCGACGCGGATCGCGATCCACCTCGTCTTCCTGGCGGCGCTGCTGTGGCTCGGCCTGGCGGTCACCGAGCCGGTCCTGCTGGTGGTCGCCGTGCTGCTGCTCGCCGCCGAATGGCCGCTCGCCGGCCTCGTGGCGCGACGCCGCGCTACCGTAGGGGCATGACGCCGGACCTGCGCCCACACCTCGACCTCGACGCGTGCGTCGCGCACCTGCGCGACCTCATCCGCATTCCCAGCGTGAACCCACCCGACGGCGGGCCCGATGTCGCCGCCGGCCGCGACCCGCTCGGAGGGGAGACGGCGGCCGCCCGGTACTGCGCCGACGTGCTCGGCGAAGCCGGCATCCAGACCGAGGTCATCGAGACCGCACCCGGCCGCGGATCGTGCTTCGCTCGCCTGCGGGCCGATGGGCCGTCCGCGGACCCCCCGCTCATCCTGCTGAGCCATATCGACGTGGTGCCGGTCGATGCCGAGTCCTGGACCCGCGACCCCTTCGGCGGCGATCTCGTCGACGGCGAGGTCTGGGGCCGGGGCGCGGTCGACATGAAGAACATGGTGGCCATGGAGCTGGGCGTCATGCTGGCCCTCGCCCGGTCGCGCGCCGAGCTCCGCCGGGACGTGATCTTCGCCACGGTCGCCGACGAGGAGGCCGGCGGGACGTTCGGCGCCCAGGCGCTGGTCCGGAGCCACCCGCATTGGTTCGCCGATGAGGCCGGGCGCCCGGCCGCCGCGGCGATCAACGAGGTGGGCGGCTACTCGATGACGGTCGGCGGCCGCCGCTTCTACACCGTCCAGGTCGCCGAGAAGGGCATCGTCTGGACGCGGCTGAGAACGACGGGCGTTCCGGGTCACGGATCGATGCCGCACGACGCGAACGCCGCCATTCGGCTGGCCGCGGCGGTGACCGCCATCGCGGAGCACCAGGCGAGCCGCCCGGCGCGAGTGATCGACACCGTTCGCGGCTTCCTGTCGACGCTGGGCCTGGCCGAGATCGCGGACCTCGTCGAGGCCGACCCGGTGGCCGCGTCCGAGGCCCTGGCACGACGGGTCGACGATCCGGTCGTTCGCCGCTCGCTCGAGGCGATGCTGCGGGACACGGTCACGCCCAACGTCCTGCGCTCCGGCAAGAAGGTGAACGTCATTCCCGGCGCGGGCGAGGCGGAGATCGACGTGCGGACCCTGCCGGGGACCGATCAGGCGGCACTGCTGCAGGAGCTCCAGGCAGTGGTGGGCGACCTGGCCGAGGTCGACGCCGTGGTGACCCTTCCGGCCGTCGAGTGGCCCGATGACGCCGAGATCGTGGGCCACATGGCCGATGCGGTCCGGGCGGCCGATCCCGAGGGCACGCCGGTGCCGATGATGATCACGCCCGGCACCGATGCGAAGGCGCTCGCCGAGCTCGGCATCCCGTGCTACGGATTCGCCCCGTTGAGACTGGACCCCGACGTGCCGTTCCTCTCCCTGTTCCACGGGCACGACGAGCGCGTCCCGGTCAGCGCCCTCGCCTTCGGGCTGCCGGTGCTCGCCGAGGTGGTGGCGCGCTTCGCCCTTCGGGACGCCTGATGCAGCGTCGGGGGCGATCAGCGGGACTGCTCCTGGCGGTGATGGCCCTCGTGATGCTCGTGGGCTGCGGGCGACTGCCCGGCTCACCACCGGAAACCACCGCCGCCGAGCCACGGAGCTCCGCCCCGGCGACGCCGGGCCCGGGTGCGCCGTCCGCGAGCCCAGCGTCGCCATCCCCGAGCGAGCTCACCGCGCCGACGCTCGATCTGGAGGCGCTGCGCGCCGCACTCCTGGGCCCGTCACCAGTTCCGGTCGAGTGGGAAGCCCAGGTCGACGGCATCCTCGCCACCATCGACGACGCCATCCGGGAGCACGCCGTCCCATCGGTTGCCGGGATGGATGCAGTGGAGGCGTCCTGCGCCACCTGGGAGCCGATGGTCGGGCGCCTCGGGTGGGCCAACGGCGCCGTGGCCGAGCGTCACGTGATGCTGAGCCACCTCGTCCAGCTTGCCGTCGTCGCGCCCGACGACGTGGCGCCGTCCGCGGAAGCGGCGGCTCGCGTGGTGGCGGCTGCGGCGGCAGCGCAGCTCTCGACGGATGGCGACGCGGCGGACGTGAGCAGGGCGCCCCGCGTCGAGCTGCGCGCCATCGGGCGCTGGGCGCTCGAGCGCTGCGAGCTGCCGGTGACGGCCGACGCGTCGCCGGACACCGAGGGATGGACCGATGACGACATCGCACTCTCGTGCGACCTCGACCGTCGCATGCTGACCGAGGCGATGGACGAGTTCCGCGCCGAACCGGGCGCCGGGCGCTACGCGACCCACCCGCACGAGCTCGAGATCGCCGAGCTCGACGTCTTCGTCTTCCCGGCATGGCACATGGTCGCCACAGTGGACAACGAGGCCGATCCGCCGACGTACGACGTGATCCCGATCCCCGGAGCATTCTGCGACCGTTGACGCGGTGGCCACGCCCGGGAGGCGCGCCCTATACTCCGCGGAGCATTCCACGCACGTCACATGATGAGCCAGCAGACCGATCCGGCCATCACGCCGGACCCCCGCCGCATCGCGTTCGTCTTTCCCGGCCAGGGCTCCCAGTACGTCGGCATGGGCCGCGATCTGATCGAGCGCTCGGCCGCGGCTGCCGATGTCTATGCCCGCGCCGACGCCGCGCTGGGCATGCCCCTCTCGCGCCTGATCCTGGAGGGGCCTGCCGAGGAGCTCGACCTGACGGTCAACGCCCAGCCCGCGATCCTGGCAACGAGCGTCGCCTACCTCGAGGCCATCCGGGACGAGGCCCGCGCGGCCGGCATCGATATCGTGCCGCGGGCCATGGCCGGTCACTCGGCCGGCCAGTACGCCGCCGCGGTCGCCGCCGACGCCATCGACTTCGCCGATGCCCTCCGGCTCGTGCGGGAGCGGGGCCGGATCATGCAGGAGCGCGGCATCGAGGGCGGCATGGGCGCCGTCATCGGACTGTCGGACGAGCAGGTCAACGACATCGTCGACCGCGCCCGCGAGCACGGCGAGATCAGCGTCGCGAACGCGAACGCGCCGGGCCAGATCGTCCTGTCGGGCGTCATCCCGGCCCTCGTCTTCGCGCTCGAGATGAGCAAGACGGTCGGGGCGCGCAAGGCGGCCAGGCTCACCGTCAGCGTGGCCAGCCACTCGCCGCTCATGCGTCGCGCCCGCGACGAGTTCGGCCGGATCCTGGCGCGCGTCCCCTTCCGTGACCCGTCGGTGCCGCTCTTCGGCAATGTCCACGCCACGGTCATCAGCACCGCCGACGGGCTTCGCGACGAACTCACCGAGCACCTCGTGCACGGCGTGCAGTGGACCGCGTCGGTCCGGCACATGGTCGCCAGCGGCGTCACCGATTTCGTCGAGGTCGGCCCGGGCCGCGTGCTGTCGGGACTCATCCGCCGCATCAGCCCGGAGGCCGGCGCCCACTCGACCGACGGCCCGGTCGATCGGTCCTGGCTGATGACCCTGCGCGAGCAGCCCGCGTGACCGAGCGACGCGCCGTCGTCACCGGCTACGGGGTCGTGTCGCCGGTCGGCATCGGCGCCGACGCGAGCTGGGACGCGCTGGTGGCCGGGCGTTCCGGGATCGATCGCATCACCCTGTTCGATACCGAGCCGTTCGACGTCGACGTGGCCGGCGAGGTCAAGGACTTCGACGCCACGCAGTACATGGACCCCAAGGACGTGCGCCGCCACGACCGGTGCACCCACTTCGCGGTGGCGGCCACCGGCGAGGCATTGCGTCACGCCGGCCTGCTCGGCGACGACGGCCGCGTCACGGGCGACGTGGACGCCGATCGGTTCGGCATGGTGTTCGGGTCGGGCATCGGCGGCATCGGGCTGCTGATCGACGGCCAGATCACGCTCATGGAGAAGGGACCGCGTCGCGTCTCACCGTTCATGCTGCCCCACATGCTCCCCGACTCGCCATCGGGCAAGGTCGCCATCGACTTCGGCCTGCGTGGCCCGAACATGGCCGTGGTCTCGGCCTGCGCGACCGGCGGCCACGCCATCGGCGAGGCGATGGAGGCGATCGTCCGCGGCCAGGCCGACCTGATGCTCGGCGCCGGCACCGAGGCCCCCCTGCTGCCGCTCGCCTTCGCCGGCTTCGGCCAGATGCGCGCCCTCGGGACTCCGAAGGATCCCGATACCGGCGAGTACTCGCCGGCGATGGCCTCTCGCCCCTTCGACGCCACGCGCGACGGCTTCGTCGTGGCCGAGGGCTCCGCGGTGCTCGTCCTCGAGGAGCTGGAGCATGCCCTGGCGCGGGGCGCGCGACCGATCGCCGAGGTCATCGGGTACGGCTCGTCCGCCGATGCGTACGACATGGCCGCGCCAGCCGACCGTGGCGAGGGAAACCAGCGCGCCATGCGCGGCGCGCTCGAGCGCGCCGGCATCGGTCCTGAGGAGGTGGACTACATCAACGCACACGGGACTTCGACCCCGCTGAACGATCGCTACGAGACGATGGCCATCCGCGAGGTCTTCGGCGAGCACGCCGATCGCCTGGCGGTGAGCAGCTCGAAGTCGATGACCGGCCACGCCATGGGCGCGGCGGGCGCGATCGAGGGGTGGGTGTGCGTCAAGACGATCGAGTCGGGGTGCATCCCGCCCACGATCAACTACCGCCATCCGGATCCGGAGCTGACGCTCGACTACGTCCCGAACGAGGCGCGGGCCGCAGACGTTCGCGTGGCGCTGTCGAACTCGATGGGCCTCGGCGGGCACAACTCGACCGTGATCCTGCGACGGTACGAGGGGTGAACGTGAGCGGGTCCCTGAGTATATATCGGATATACTTCGAGCCCGTCGTCGCATGAGACCTCCCCCGCCACGCGACCCCGCTCGACGCGCCGTCGTCACCGGGCTGGGCGCGATCACCCCCCTCGGCAACGACGTAGAGACCTTCTGGCGCAACCTCGTCGACGGCGTGTCCGGCGTCGCACCGATCAGCAGCTTCGACCCCGCGGACCTCGAGGTCAGGATCGCGGCCGAGGTTCGGGACTTCGACCCGAAGGCCTGGATGGACTTCAAGCAGGCGCGGCGCATGAGCCGATTCAGCCAGCTCGCCGTGGCCGCCGCCCGCCAGGCGATCGACCACGCGAAGCTCGAGATCGGCGATCACAACCGCGACGACATCGCCGTGGTGGTGAACACCGGCGGCGGGGGGCTGCAGGAGGTCGCCATCGGCGAGATGACGATGGCGGAGAAGGGCCCGCAGCGGGTCAGCCCGTTCATGGTGCCGATGATGTCGCCGTCGATGGCCGCCTGCCAGATCAGCATCCAGAACGGAACGCGCGGCCCGGTCATCACCTCGGTGGCGGCCTGCGCGTCGGGCGTGCAGGCATTCGTCGAGGCGCAGCGGCTCATCGAGCACGGCGACGTGGACGTCGTGATCGCGGGCGGCACCGAGTCGGCGATCATGCCGGTCAGCTTCGCCGCGCTGGCGAACATGGGCGCGCTCTCGACGCGCAACGACGCCCCCGAGCAGGCGTCTCGACCGTTCGACGGCGATCGCGACGGCTTCGTCTTCGGCGAGGCGGCCGGGATCCTGGTCGTGGAGTCCGTGGTGCACGCCGAGGCCCGAGGGGCCGAGGTGATCGCTGAGATCGCCGGCGGGGCGCTGACCGGTGACGCGTTCCACATCTCGGCGCCCGATCCCTCGGGCTACGGCGCCACGCTGGCCATGCAGCGAGCGGTGCGTGACGCGCACCTGGAGCCCGAGCAGGTGGAGGTCGTGATGGCCCATGGCACCTCCACGCCGCTGAACGACGCCACCGAGACGAAGGCGATCCGCGCCGCGTTTGGCGATCACGCCGATCACCTGGCGGTGACCTCGAACAAGAGCATGATCGGTCACACCCTCGGAGCGGCCGGCGCGATGTCCGCCCTGGCGGCTGTCCTCGCGATCCGCGACGGCGTCGTCCCGCCGACGATCAACCAGGCGTCGCCCGATCCGGACTGTGACCTCGACTACGTCCCGAACGTCGCCCGCCGCCAGCCGGTGAAGGTGGCGATCATCAACGGGTTCGGGTTCGGCGGGCAGAACGCGGTGTCCGTCTTCCGCAACGCCGAGGGCTGACCGAAGCGTACTTGCCTGCTGCGGTACGGCCCCACCCCGGACGATCGGGCCCGATGGAGCATGCTCCCTCGAGGCCTAGCATCGCCGGCATGACCGAGGTCAACGGGCTGCGCCTGGCCTATCGCGGGTTCGTCACCGGCATCGCCGGTGGCTACGTGTGGGCCGCGATCGCCATGTCACTCGCCGCGATCGCCTTCGGCGACCCGCTCCGCCCGCTGCGGCCGTTGGCCACACTGATCGCGCCGGTGGCCGGCTCGTCGGAGCTGGCGTTCGTGCTTGGGCTGGGTGTCGCCCAGCTCGGCGGTGCGCTGGCCGGCATGTGCTTCGCCTACTTCTTCGGCCGGTTCGTCACCGTTCGTGCCACCGTCGCCGCCGCCGGGCCGTGCTTCGCCCTCCTCGTCTGGGGTGTCGTGGCCGCCGCTCTCGGCACCCAGGGGCT
>DATHTR010000080.1:0-1643 GCA_035463095.1 Candidatus Angelobacter sp.
CCCGATATGCCCGCTGCGCCGCCGACCGACCGGCTCCGACCCGCGTTCCTGGCCGGCCTGATCGGCGCCGGCATCCAGGCCTCGCGCACCCCGGCGATGCACGAGCGGGAGGGCGCCGAGCAGGGGCTGCGCTACATCTACAAGCTGATCGACCTCCAGACCCTGAACCTCGGCGTCGAGGCGCTGCCGGACCTGCTGCTCGCGGCCGAGCGCATGGGTTTCGCCGGCCTGAACGTCACGCACCCCTGCAAGCAGGCGGTGATTCCGCTGCTGGACGACCTGTCCGACGACGCGCGGGCGCTCGGCGCGGTCAACACCGTGGTCCTGCGGGACGGCCGGCGCGTCGGCCACAACACCGACTGGTGGGGCTTCGCCGAGGCCTTCCGTCGCGGCCTGCCGGACGCGAAGCGCGACCGCGTGGTGCAGCTCGGCGCCGGTGGCGCGGGATCGGCGGTGGCGCACGCGCTGCTCACGCTCGGCGTCGGGCGGCTCACGGTCGTCGACACCGATGCCGCGCGGGCGGAACAGGTGGCGGCGGGCCTCGCGGGGCGCTTCGGCGCCGGCCGGGCGGAGGCGGCGCGCGACCTCGCCGCGGCCGTGGCGGAGGCGGACGGGCTGGTCAACACGACGCCGGTCGGCATGGCGAAGTATCCCGGCACGCCGCTGCCGCCCGAGCTGCTCCGGCCGGAGCTGTGGGTCGCCGAGATCGTGTACTTTCCGCTGGAAACCGAGTTGCTCAGGCGCGCGCGGGCGCTCGGCTGCCGGACGCTGGACGGCGGCGGGATGGCGGTCTTCCAGGCCGTCGAGGCGTTCCGGCTGTTCACCGGCATCACGCCGGACGCCGACCGGATGCTGCGCCACTTCGCATCGATGGGTACGGGCTGACGACGCCCTCAGCTGCCGACAGCGAGAATGCCATGACCAGGATCGTCGAGGCCTATTTCCATCTGCTGAAGATCGCCATCGCGGCCTGCCTCGTCGTGATGGTCGTACTGGTCTTCGGCAACGTCGTCCTGCGCTACGCCTTCAACATGGGCATCACGACATCGGAGGAGCTGTCGCGCTTCCTCTTCGTCTGGATGACGTTCCTTGGCGCGATCGTCGCCTTGCGTGAGCACAGCCATCTGGGAGTCGACCTCCTGGTCAGGGCCCTGCCAAGCACGGGGAAGAAGGTCTGCTTCGTGGTCGCCCACGTCCTCATGCTGTACGTCACCTGGCTGTTCCTCCAGGGCAGCTGGCAGCAGACAATGATCAACCTTGACGTGAAGTCGCCCGCGGCCGGCGTGTCGATGGGCCTGATCTATGGCGTCGGCATCGTCTTCAGCGTGTCGGCCGGGCTGATCCTGCTCTACGAGCTGTATCAGGTGCTCACCGGGA
Source organism: Candidatus Angelobacter sp. (assembly GCA_035463095.1). Classification (GTDB taxonomy): domain Bacteria; phylum Chloroflexota; class Limnocylindria; order QHBO01; family QHBO01; genus JACDBZ01. The sequence continues at coordinate 1,378 of DATHTR010000080.1, forward strand.
AACTCGATGAGGCCGAGCTGGTGACGGTGAAAGAATCCGAGGAACAGGAAGAGCTCGAGGCGCTTCACCCCGAGATCGTCCCATCCGTCACACCGGATGGTCCGGGCCCTTCCTCGGCCCATGGACGACGGTAGGAAACGGCCATGACCATCACCGTCTTCCTGGGCGCGCTCCTGGGCTCGATGGCGATCGGCATGCCGATCGCCTTCGCGCTGATCATCTGCGGCGTCGCGCTCATGGTTCAGCAGGACCTGTTCGACGCGCAG
>DATHTR010000081.1:0-2287 GCA_035463095.1 Candidatus Angelobacter sp.
GCCGCGTCGCTGCCGAGCTGCTCGGAGCCGGCGACGTTGACGGTGACCCGCCCGCCGGTCTTCTCCTCGACGAGCTCGGCGAACCGCTCGGTGGCGACGCTGCGCGGGTTGCCGGGCGCGGCGCCGTGCGCCAGGGTCAGGGTCGTCGCGGCCAGCGCCCGGGAGCGGGTCGAGATGATCGCGGGAGCCGCGAGGAGCCCGCAGGTGCCGGCGAGCACGGCCCGGCGCGTCATGCGTAGCGTCATCCTGATCCCTCCCTATCGATCGATGGTGCCCAAGCTCTCCCGTCAACCCGCCATGGGAGCTCGACGGCTAAAGCGCCGTAAGCGCCGTCATGCCGAGGGTCCGCGGCACCACGTCCGCCCCTGCGGCGGGCGGACCGATGGGGTCGATACGCGCGCTAGAGCCACGTCCTGATGCTCTTCGACATGGCCTCGGCCGAGATGCCGTAGCGGTCGTGCAGCGTTGGCAGGGCGCCCGCGTCCAGGAATTCGTCCGGCAGCGCGATCTGCCGGAACGCCGGGGTGATGCCGGAGCGCAGCAGCAGGCCGGCGACCGCCTCGCCGAGGCCGCCGAGGATGGTGTGGTTCTCGGCCACGACCACCATGCGGCCGCTGCGCGCCGCCTCCCGCTTGATGGTCTCCTCGTCGAGCGGCTTGATCGTCGGGACGTGCAGGATGCCGACGTCGACCCGGTCCTTCGCCAGCAGCTCCACCGCCTCGAGCGCGCGCATGGTCATGAAGCCGGACGCGATGATCAGGGCATCCTTGCCGTCGCGCAGCAGCTTCGCCTTGCCCAGCTCGAACCGGTAGTCGTACTCGTCCAGCACGAGCGGCACGTTGCCGCGCAGGAGCCGCATGTAAACCGGCCCGTCGTGGGCCGCGATCGCCGGCACGACCTGCTCGATCTCATGCGCGTCGCACGGGTCGATGATGGTGAGGTTGGGCATGCCGCGGAAGATCGCGATGTCCTCGGTCGCCTGGTGGCTCGGCCCGTAGCCGGTCGTCAACCCGGGCAGGGCGCAGACGACCTTTACGTTCAGGTTCTCCTCGGCGATGTCGAGGCAGATGAAGTCGTAGGCCCGCCGCGCCGCGAAGACGGCGTAGGTCGTGGCGAAGGGCATGAGGCCCTCCCGCGCCATGCCGGCGGCCGTGGCCATCAGCAGCTGTTCGGCCATGCCCATCTGATAGAAGCGGTCCGGATGCGCCCGGGCGAAGATGTGCAGGTCGGTGTACCTGCCGAGGTCCGCCGTGAGCCCCACCACCTCGGGTCTCTGCTCGGCGAGCGCGACCAGGGCGTGGCCGAAGGGGGCGGGTTTGGTGCGCTGGTCGGGACCCGCGAGCGACGCGATCATCGCCGAGGTGGTCAGCCGTGGCTTGCGCGACTGCCCGCCCTCGCCCTGCTCCGGCACGCGGCTGCCCCGGGCTTGCGTGGTGCTGCTCATGCTGGCCTCCCGGCGTCGAGCACCTCGAGGGCCTGCGCCCATTCGTGCCGCTCGACGCGCAGAAAATGGGTCATCTCGCGGGTTTCCAGGAACGGCACGCCCTTGGCCATCGTGGTGTCGCAGATGACGATGCGCGGCCGCGGCTCGCTCAGCGAGCGCGCCGCGTCGAAGGCCGCGACCAGGGCCTCGATGTCGTTGCCGTCGACCCGCTGGACGTGCCAGCCGAAAGCCTCCCACTTGGGGACCAGCGGTTCGAAACCGAGCATCTGGGTCGACGGGCCGTCGGCCTGCATGTTGTTGACGTCGACGATCGCGATCAGGTTGTCGAGCTTCCAGTGGCCCGCGGACATCGCCGCCTCCCAGACCGAGCCCTCGTCGAGCTCGCCGTCCGAGAACAGGCAGTAGACGAACGACTTGGATTTCTTGCGCTTGAGGGCGAGGCAGAACCCGATGGCGAGCGGCAGGCCGTGACCCAGCGAGCCGCCGCTGATCTCCGTGCCCGGCGTGTAGGACGCCATCGCCGACATCGGCATGCGGCTGTCGTCCGTGCCGTAGGTCTCGAGCTCGTCCTCGGGGAGGATCCCGGCCTCGATCAGCGCCGCGTAGAGGGCGATGGCATAATGGCCGATCGACAGGAGGAAGCGGTCGCGCTCCTCCCAATGCGGATCCCCCGGCCGGTAGCGCAGGGCGTGGAAATAGGAGACCGCCAGCACGTCGGCGACGCCGAGCGCCTGGGCGATGTAGCCCTGGCCCTGCACCTCGCCCATGCGCAGCGCGTTGCGGCGGATGCGGTAGGCGCGCTGCGCCAGCGACACGTTGGACCGGGTGGGGTCCGGTTCGGCT
>DATHTR010000082.1:0-27423 GCA_035463095.1 Candidatus Angelobacter sp.
GCGCTACGGGCTGGCCGCCACCGTCTGGACCGGCGATGGCTCGCGCGGCCATCGGCTGGCGCAGCGCATCCGCTCGGGCGCGGTCGGCATCAACACGCCGTTCATCGCCTTCCCGGGCGTGCCGTTCGGCGGGTTCAAGGAATCCGGCTACGGACGCGAGCAGGCGCTCGACGCGCTGGACCTGTACACCGAGACGAAGGCGGTCCTCCAGAACACCTCGCCCAAGCCGATCAATCCGCTCGGCGTGTGACCCCGGAGGCGTGGCCTCCGATGGCCGCTCGCCGTATCGTTGAGTGATGCCGATCATCCGATCCCGCGCCTGGGTGCCGGCGCCGATCGAGGAGGTCTTCGCCTTCTTCGACGACCCGGCCAATCTGCCGCGCCTCATGCCGCCCATGGTCCCGATCCGGCTCGTCCGGATCGAGCCGGCGCCGCCGCGCCCCGGGTCGGTCTTCGAGTTCGCCTATGGCGTCGGTCCCTTCGCGCGTTCGTGGACCGTGCGCCTCGTCGAACGCGTCGTGAACGAGCGCTTCGTGGACGAGACCCTCTCCGGACCGATGCGCCGCTTCCACCATTCGCACACGTTCACGCGCGGACGTCGGGGGACGTGGATCGAGGACCGGATCGACTACCACGTCGGGCCGGACGGAGCGATCGGCTCAGCCATCGACTGGGTGGCCGGCCGGGTGATGCGCCTGACCTTCGTCTGGCGCCACGCGATGCAGCGGCGCATCCTTCGCTAGCTTGCAGCGCCCATCGGGCCCGCGTACCGTGGCCGCCTGATGTCCGGCGCCCTGTCCGCGTGGCTCTCCCGGTTCCCCGAAGGCTGGTGGGGCTACCACTGGGCGCCGCCCACGCCGATGAGCGCCGTCGAGCTCATCGGGACGCCGACGTTCGACGCCCGGCTGATGGCCACCCTGTGGGCCGTGGTCAGCCGGCGCCGGAGCGTGATGCTCAGCTCGGAGGCGCCGCAGGCCGGCAAGACCACCGCGCTCTCCGCGCTCGTCGACTTCCTGCCCGACGACACGACCGGCATCTTCGTGCGCGGCTGGTGGGAGGAGTACGACTGGCTCGACGAGGTCGAACCCGGGACGGGGTACATGCTCATCAACGAGATGAGCGACCACCTGCCGATCTACGTCTGGGGCCGTGCCGCGCGCGGGGCGCTCATCCTCGCCGGCAAGGGATGGGGGCTGGGCGCCACGATGCACGCCGACTCCCTGCCGGAGGCGATCGAGTCGCTCCAGACCCAGCTCGGCGCGACCGATGCCGACCTCGCCGGCCTGACCGTCTACCTGCAGTACTCCGCCTACCTCACGCCGGCCGGCATGTATCGGCGCGTGGAGGAGGCGTGGCACCTGCGGCTGGACGAGACCGGCCGCCTTGCGCCGGTGCGGCTTGCCGCGATCGAGGGCGAACGCTCACCGCGGCTCACCGGCGCCCAACGGCTTCCTGCGCCGCCGATGCTGCCCGACGACGGTGGGCGCAGCGCGCGACCGCTCCTCCACGACCGTGCGGCCTACGCCGTGCTGGCCCACAGCCTCGGGCTTGAGGCGGATGCGCTCGAGACGGAGATCGGCGAACGACAGGCCTTCCTCGAGGGGCTGGCTGCGCGAGGCGTGTGCGACCCGCCGTCGGTGACGACCGCCGTACGAGCGTTCGGTCAGGCGCGCTCGGAGACCGACGCTCGGATGCGATCCAGGATGGGGAGCGCCGAACAGGACGCGTAGAGCTTCTCGTCAGCGCCGGCGCGGTCGAGTCCGCTCAGCCGCCGTCGGGCGGCGAGTAGTCTGGGTAGCGGACGAGGAGCGCCTCCGCCCGCCCCGGACACGGCTCGGTCTCGATGGGGAAGAAGGAGAGCGTGCCGTCCGTGATCGTCCACCGATACGCCCCCGTGCCGGCGCACAGGTTGCTGTCGAAGAACTCAATTCGATCGCCGTCGACGCTGACGCCTCCGGTTGCGGCGTTGGTGCCGCGAACGATCCGGTACGTGGACTCGGTGATGGCGAGGGACAGAGGCTGACCTGCCAGTGTCGTGCGCCAGGTGCCGAACAGCGACCTCGGTGCCTGGGACTCACTCGGTGTCGGGGTCGGGCTCGGTTCGGAGGTGGGTGCGGGTGTCGCCTCCGACGGAGACACCGCCGACTCGGCCGGTGGCGATGCTGAGGCGGAGACCTCCGGTTCATCGCCCGCCGCGCATCCGGCGATACCCAGGGAGACAAGAAGCACTGCCACTAGCCGTCGCATGGCGCGGCCCCTCCGGTGTCGGTTTGGCGGCGAGCATCGCGCCGCCTGGCCCTTGTGCCTATACGGAGCGCGGCGTATGTTCGCTCCATGGGGCGGGTGTCCGGCGCCGACCTCCAGGCGATCTTTGGCTTCCTCGGCAGCGCCCGGCTCGGTGCGCCGCACGAACCGATCCCGCGCGAGACGCTCGCGCGGCTGCGCGACCTCGTTCACGCCGACCAGGCGGAGTACTTCGAGCTGCGCCGGGCCGATCGCGCCGTGCTGGGATTCTCGGAGTCGGACCAGCTCGAGGACGCCCCGGGCAGCGAGGAGGCGATGCACCAGTTCGGCCATGAGAACCCGCTGAACTGGCGGCGATGGGGGCCGGCGCACGGCGCGATGCGCCTCTCCGAGCGTGTCCGGCGGCGGGAGTTCGAGCGCACGGGCTTCTTCGACGGGTTCATGCGTCCGAACGGACTCACCGATGTGCTGAAGGTCTGGCTGTCCAGCTCCGCCGAGTCGGCCGCATGCGTCCAGTTGTGGCGCATGGGCGGCGGGTTCTCGCGGCGAGACCAGGACGTGCTCGGCGTCCTGCACCAGCACCTGGTGGCGATGCGGCTGCGAGCACTCACGGGCGGTCCATCGCGACCGCCTGTCGTCGGCCTGACGGTGCGTGAGGCCGAGATCCTCACATGGGCGGCGCGCGGCGCAACGGACGGCGAGATCGCGCATCGGCTCGGGATCGCGACGGCCACCGTCAGCAAGCACCTGGAGCACGCGTACGCAGCGCTCGGTGTGCACTCGCGCGCCGAGGCGATCGGGCGCATTCTCGTGCCAGAACCGACCATCGACGAGACGCTGGGGACCGCTCCCCCCGGGTGACCGTCATTCCCGATCCGCCGACGTGACTGGGTGCCAGAGCCGGCGGACAGGCCAGAGGTGTACGCTCTGGCGGATGGGGAATCAGCCGCGACCCACCGATACGACGTTGGGGGAGCTGCGCGCCGCCGGGTGGCGCTCGCGGAGCGTGAAGGAGGAGCTCAGGGCCAACCTGCTCGCCCGCATCGGCTCCGGGGAGCCGTTCCTGCCGGGCATCCTCGGCTACGACGAGAGCGTGCTGCCGCAGCTCGAGAACGCGATCCTGGCAGGCCAGGACGTCATCCTCCTCGGCGAGCGCGGCCAGGCCAAGTCGCGGATCGCGCGCAGCCTCGTCGCGCTGCTCGACCCGTGGCTGCCGTACATCGCCGGCACCGAGCTCCACGACGACCCGGAGCGGCCGATCTCGCCACTGGCGCGGTCCATCGTCGCGGAGCAGGGCGACGCCACGCGCATCGCCTGGCTGGCCGCGGCGGATCGGTACAGCGAAAAGCTCGCGACGCCGGACATCAGCATCGCCGACCTCGTCGGCGAGGTGGACCCGGTCAAGGTGGCGGAGGGCCGGTACCTGTCCGACGAGCTGACGATCCACTACGGGCTCCTGCCGCGGACGCATCGGGGCATCTTCAGCCTCAACGAGCTGCCGGACCTGGCCGAGCGGATCCAGGTGGGCCTGCTCAACGTGATGGAGGAACGCGACGTCCAGGTGCGGGGGTATCGGGTTCGGCTGGACATCGACCTGTTCGTCATCGCCAGCGCCAACCCGGAGGACTACACCAGCCGCGGCCGGATCATCACCCCGCTCAAGGACCGATTCGGCGCCCAGATCCGCACCCACTACCCGGAGGAGGCGGCCACCGAGATCGCGATCATGGAGGCCGAGGCAAGGCCCTTCGATGAGGCCGAGGACGGCGCGGTCCCCGTCCAGGTGCCGGGATTCATGAAGGAGGTCGTGGCCGAGCTGTCGCAGCTGGCCCGGCGATCCTCGGAGGTCAGCCAGCGGTCCGGCGTGAGCGTGCGCGTCACGATCGCCAACCACGAGACGCTGGGGGCGGCGGCGCTCAAACGCGCGGTCCGGCTCGGCGAGCCCGTGGCGGCGCCACGGATCAGCGACCTGCCGGCCGTGGTGGCCTCGACGGCGGGCAAGATCGAGCTGGAGACCCTGGGCGACGAGACGCGGGAGGATCGGGTCGTCGAGAAGCTCGTGGCGCGGGCCGTGGTCAACGTCTTCAACCGCCACTTCGCGCTGTCGGAGCTCGTGCCGCTCCTCGACCGCTTCGAGGCCGAGGGCCTCGAGGCGGAGGTCGGGGAGACCGTTCCGTCTCGCGTCCACGGCGAGCTGGCGGCCGCCGTCCCGGAGCTGCGGGCCGCCATCGACCGCCTGGACGCGGGCGAGTCGCCGGCCGGGGTCGCGTCGGCAGCCGAGTTCGTGCTCGAGGGCCTGCACCTGAACCGCCGGCTCAACAAGGAGCGTCGCGCCGGCGGAGCTCGGTACGCACGCTGACGCCGCCCACCGGGCCCAACGTCCCGGCCTTCCGGGCGACACGGCACTGGACCGGGTCGGCCTGGCTGGAGGAGCCTCGGGTCGACAGGAGGTGACGGACCACCATGACCGTGCTCGATCGACCGACCGTGAGCTTCGATCGTGAGGGGGACCTGCGCGCGCTGGCCTCGGCCCGCCGCGACCGGGTTCGCTTCGTCCAGCCGCCGATGGCCCGATTCCTGGCCATCGACGGGAACGATGTGCCGGGGAGCCCGGAGTACCTGCAGGCCATCGGGACGCTGTACAGGGCTGCCTATCGGCTCCACTACATGCTGCGTGCTCGAGGCGCACGAGCGAAGGTGGGCATGCTCGAGGCGCTGTACTGGCTCCCCGACGACGCGCTCGAGACGAACGGCGCGACCACAGCCGCCGAGCTCGTCGAGTGGCGCTGGCGCCTTCTCGTCAGCGTCCCGGACGAAGCGACGGAGGACGACGTCGACGCAGCCTGCCGAGAGGTGAAGCCGGACCCGATGGTGGGCCGTCTGTTCCTCGATCGTCGCGCGGAGGGGCCGTGCGCGCAGATCCTCCATGTCGGCCCGTACGGCGACGAAGGGCCCGCGCTGCGACGCCTGCACGAGGCAATCGCCCGAGCCGGCCTGCGGCCGACCGGTCCGCTGCACGAGATCTATCTCAACGACCCGTCCCGGGTCGGGGAGGAACGAGCCAGGACGGTGGTGCGGCGCGCGGTCGAGGCCGCCTAACGTCGCGGCACATGACGGAACGGCCGCCGACTCGGCGGCCGTTCCGCTGCGCAAGCGATGCCTGGGTCAGATGGGGCGTGGCTCGTGCACGTACGTCCCACCGGTGACATATCGGACGATCACGTCCACCGTGGCACCCAGGACGACGCCGCCGACGATGGCCGGAAGCACGTACAGCCCTTCGAACACGGGGCCCCACGTGCTCAGCGCGCCGAGCGCCTCACTGCCGATCCAGCCACCGACGAGGACGCCGGCCATCGGGAAGATCCACTCCACCGCGAGCCGGGGCTCGCCGATGAACTGCGGGATCGCCCCCAGCAGCACCGCGCCGGCGACGAGCAGGATGGCGGCAAACGCGCTCATCCCCACGTTCCAGCCTGCGATCTCGAGCATCTCAACCATGGTGCAAGGCCTCCTGTCCTCGGTCACAGCGATTCACGGCGCGAGCATCCGTCCGGGCCCGACACAGCCGCCAGTGCCGATGGTTCGGTCGCAGGGGGCCACAGGTCCCGATGCACGACGGGGCCCGGAGGGATCCCCCGGGGTTCGTGCGCCGATTGCTCGGTATCCGCGCAGGTTCCCTGATCTCTCCGGGCTGGCCTCCAGTGTCATCCCGGCCCGCGCAGATCCCCCAGTGCCGAAGGTCGTCACCGACGGTGACGAACGGACCGACCGGGCTGCTCAGTGCCCGGCGAGCTCGGCGATGAGCGGCGCGAACGCCTCCATGGCATCGGCCGGGAGCCCGTAGGAGCTGAGGCCCGTCCGCGCGCGACGCTTCAGGAGCGATTCGCGAAGCTGGGCCACGGAGCCGTACAGGACGTACGGTGAGCCGCCGGCCAGCGCCGGCCCGGCCGACTTCACCAGCGCCGCGAGCGAGGATCCGATCGGCTGCGAACCGCCGACGATGCCCGCGTCGGCGACGAACGCATTCAGCTCGAGCGACTCCCAGCGGTCACCGGCGGCGCGACGCACGAGCGCGGCACGCTCCTCGAAGGCGGCATCGGTGGCCAGGCGAAGCATCGGCCGTCCTGAGGCGCTCATCTGCGGTGCCAGCCCCACGATCTGTGCGTGCCGCGCTGCCAGGCGCAGGAGCCGAGGACCACCGCCACCCAGCATGATCGGCGGGTGCGGGAGCTGGACCGGCAGCGGCCCGACGCGCGCGTCCTCGAGCCGGTAGTGCGGCCCTCGGTGCGTCACGACCTCGCCGCGCAGGAGCCGGATGACGACGCTCAGCGCCTCCTCCAGCCGGTCGATTCGCCGGGCCGGCGGGTCGTACGGCCGGCCGAGCTGGCGGTAGTCGGAGCGCATCCAGCCGGCGCCGAGGCCGAGCTCCAGCCGACCGCCGCTCAACCGATCGAGGGTCGCGGCCTCGCGCGCCAGCACGAGCGGATGCCGGAAGTCGTTGGCGAAGACGTACGCGCCGATGCGCAGACGACGCGTCGCTGCCGCCGCGGCCGCCATGGCGGCGATCGGCGCCAGCTGCGCCCCGAGGTGGTCGGTGACGTACAGGGCGTCGTAGCCGAGCTCCTCGACCCGCCGGGCGAAGGCCGCCCAGTCGTCGGGTGGCTCGAGGCGCCCGGTGTGAACGGCGAAGCGGAAGGGGCGCACGCCCTCAGGCTACTCGGGCGTCGGGCGTGGCGCGCAACGTGCAATCTCGGTCCTGACAGCCATCCGTTCGCTCGTCGTCCCCACAGAGGTCCCAATCCATATGCTCCGCGCCATCACCCTCCTCCTCGCACTGCTCTTCGCCCTTTCGGCCTGCGAGGCGGAATCGTCGCCTGATTCCACCGGCGATCCGGTGAGCACCCCGGTCGGACAGCCGACCGACGAGGCGACGCCCGGCGAGACCGAGGAACCGACGAGCACGCCCGAGGCGTCGGAGGCACCGGCAGCCGGCGCGCGCATGGCCGACGAGTCCCTGGGCGTGGAGGTGGCATCGAGCGGCTTCCAGTCCCCGACCGGCATCGCGTTCATCGGCGATGACGACTACTTCGTGATCGAGAAGCCCACCGGCGAGGTCCATCGCGTCACCGGCGGCGAGGTGGGCGATCCAGTCCTCGACCTGGCCGTGAACTTCTTCGACGAGCGCGGCCTGCTCGGCATCGCCGTGCACCCGGACTTCGACGAGAACGGCTTCGTCTACCTGTACTGGACGGCCAGTGGCGAGGGGGACGGCGAGGACGGGCTGCTCGGTCCGGACACCGACGACGAGTTCACCCTGCCCGACCTTGGGAACCGTGTGGATCGCTTCGTCTGGGACGGTGAGTCACTGACGTGGGACCTGAACATCGTCCAGATGCGCAGCGCGACGCTCGAGACCGACACGTCCGGCCGCATCCGGGGCAACCACGATGGCGGCTCCATCGTGTTCGGGCAGGACAACACGCTGTACTTCGTCAACGGCGACCAGAACCTGCGCGGTGAGCTGCAGAACATCGAGGGCCAGGGCGGCCTCGACGCGGCGAACTGGACCGGCATCGTCGCGCGGGTCAACGATGACGGCTCGATTCCCGACGACAACCCGTTCGTGAGCGCCGCGAGCCAGCTCGACGGAGAGGCCGCCGAGAACCTCGCCCGCACCTGGGCGTACGGCGTGCGCAACAGCTTCGGGCTCGCCATCCATCCGGAGACCGGCGACCTGTGGCAGACCGAGAACGGTGACGACAGCTGGGACGAGATCAACATCTTCCCCGGCGGCGCGAACTCCGGCTGGTGGCAGCTCATGGGCCCGGTGGATCGCTTCGACGAGTACCGCCAGATCGAGGTCGACTCGGAGGACGGGACCGATGTGGCCGAGTACCCGCCCGACCAGCTCGGCGAGAACGCCGACGAGGCACGCAACCGGCTCGTCGAATACGAGGGCAGCCAGTACGTCGACCCGGCCTTCGCGTGGCGCTGGCCCCCGGCGGTGACCTCCATCGCCCTCGTGACCGATGACGCCCTGGGCGAGTCGTCGGTGAACACCGCCTGGATCGGAACCGTCCTCACCGACTCGCTCCTGCGCTACCCGCTCGCCGCGGACGGTTCGGGCTTCGATTTCGGCGACGACGAGGGCCTGGGCGACCTGGTGGACGACAACGAGGCCAAGGGCGACCTGGGCGAGAGCGCCGACTACGTCGTCGGGTCCGGCTTCGGCATCGTGACGCACATCGTCCAGGGGCCGGACGGCTACGTGTACGTGGTCGGGCACGACTCGGGGAACGTGTATCGCATCGGCCCGGCCGATGAGGTGGGCGGCGACAGCCCGAGCGAAACCGCGGCGCCAGGCGACGGCGGATCCGGGGAGGTCGTCGAGATCACCGTGGGAACCGATACCGGGACCGCGAACGAGTTCGACCCGCTCGAGGTGACGGTGCCGGCCGGCGCCACGGTTCGGTTGACGTTCGAGAACCGATCGACCTCGGTTCCGCACAACCTCACCTTCGGCGAGCCGATCAACGCCGCGACGGCCGTGACCGTGGCGCCAGGTGAGTCCGAGACGATCGAGTTCACCGCTCCGGAGGCGGGGGAGTACACCTTCGTGTGCACGCTCCACCCGGGCATGGACGGGACGCTCGTCGTCGAGGAAGGCTGACCCGGCGCCCGCTGGCGCGGCTCGTCCCGAAGTACTATCGGCCCATCCCTCTTCCGGAGGCAGGCTCCTACCCTGCTCGCCACTGGCAATTCGCCGCGTGGTGAGACCACCGAATCCATGGTGTTGAGCGGGGGAGACCTCATGGCCCCGGCCCGGGCCCCGCATCTGGCGCGTCTGCTGCTCTGGCTCGTTCCGGCGGCCGTGGGCCTCGTGGTGCTCTCGGTTGCCCTGGGCGGGCCCGGCCTGCGCGTGGCAGCGGCGTTCGCGGGCGCATGGCTCGCCCTCGCTGGATGGGCGGGCAGCGCGGGCCGCGAGCGCGCGGTGCGCGGCTGGATTGGCGTCGCGTCGTGCGTGTGGCTCGTGTCCGAGGTGGCCCGCGCCATCGGCCAGCTGACCGCGCAGCCCGCGATCCTCGCCGATCTGAGCGTCGTCGGTCTGGCACTTGCCGCCATCGGCACCTATGTCAGCGCGGCGCGAGGGCGGATGCGTCGAGCCGACGAGACGGCCCTGTACCTGGACGCCGCTGCCATCTTCGCGGCGTTCTCAGCGGGCGTCATCGTGGTGGGCGCTGGCTTCGCGGACGACACCGTGGGCGTCGCCATCCTCGTCCACGCGGCCTTCTTCGTGGCCGTCGTCGCCGCCACCCTGCTGCTCGACCTGTCGACCCGGGTGCCCCTTCGCCCGGTGGGAGCGTGGGAGGTGCTGATCGGCCTTGCCCTGGGGGCGTTCGGCTATGTCGGCCTGCTGGGCAGCCTGGCGGAGGGGCCGATGGCGGTGCCCCTGCACGCGGCGGTCGCCAGCGGCGCGCTGCTCGTCGGGCACGGCGGCGGGCGCTGGAGCGATGCGGCGTCGACCGATCGGAGATATGCGGCCATCTCGAGCTGGGTTCGCGGCCTGCTGCCGCTCGGGAACGCGGTGCTGACCGGCGTGCTGGTCATCACGCTCGTCGCCCAGCCGACCCTTGCCGACGGGCCGCTCCGCGCCGTGGCGGCGGCCGCCCTGGCCGTGGCGATCATCTGCACCATCGCGCGTCAGACCCTGCTCGTCGTCGACCGCGAGCGCGTCGTCCGCCGGGAGCGGGAGCTGGCCGACGAGCTCACCATCGCGGAGGAGCAGTACCGGTCCGTCGTCGAGCGCGTGCCCGGGGTGGTGTACGTCGCGGAGGCCGGACAGCACGGTCGCTGGCACTTCGTCAGCCCCAAGATCGAGGAGCTGCTCGGGTACAGCGCCGAGGAGTGGACCGCCGATCCGACCCTCTGGATGCGCTGCATGCACCCCGGCGACCGGGAGCGCATGATCCTCGCCGAGCGTGACGGCGAGCGGACCGAGCAGAAGGGCCGCTGGGAGTATCGGCTGCTGGGCCGCGACGGACGGGTCGTGTGGGTCATCGACGACGAGGCGGTCATCTCCCGTGACGCCGATGGTCGCGCCACCATGGTGCAGGGCATCCTCATCGACATCAGCGATCGCAAGAACCTGGAGGACCAGCTTCGGCACCAGGCGCTTCACGATCCGCTGACCGGCCTGCCGAACCGCGTTCTGCTCATCGACCGGCTGTCGCATGCGTTGGTGCGCCGCGCCGGTGACAACGCGGTCGCCCTGCTCTACGTCGATCTCGACGACTTCAAGGCCATCAACGACACCCTGGGCCATGCCGCCGGCGACGAGCTGCTGCGCCTCGTGGCCGACCGGCTCGCCACCCTCCTGCGCGCCGGGGATACCGCGGCCAGGCTCGGTGGGGACGAGTTCACGTTCCTGCTCGAGGGGGCCACGGCTGGCCAGGCAGAGGAGGTCGCCGCCCGGCTGCTGGCGGCACTCGCCGAGCCGTTCGACCTCCATGGGCGCACGGCCACCCTGAGCGCCAGCATCGGGATCGCCGCTCGCTCGGGGTACGTGAGCCCGACCGCGTCACCGGAGACCGCCGACGAGCTGCTTCGCGACGCCGACACGGCGATGTACGCCGCCAAGTCGCAGGGCAAGGGTCGCGTCCAGGTGTTCACCCGAGAGCTCGACGTTCCGATGGCCGGCCGGCGAGATCTGCGCAACGCGCTGGAGCGCGCCCTCGAGGCGGACGAGCTCTTCCTGGAGTACCAGCCCATCGTCGACATGCGCGACGGGACGAATCTCGGGGCGGAGTCGCTCGTGCGCTGGAACCATCCGCAGCTCGGACGGCTGCTGCCCGCCGACTTCATCGCGCTCGCCGAGGAAGCCGGGCTCATCGGCCGCCTCGGGGAGTGGGTCATGCGCCGAGCGTGCGACGACTTCGCCGACCGCGACTCGCTCGTGTCGGTCAACGTGTCCGCTCATCAGCTCCGCGGCACCGAGCTGTCGACCCATATCCGGCATGTCCTGCGTGACAGCGGACTCCCGCCCGAGCGCCTGCTGCTGGAGCTCACCGAGTGGACGCTGGCATCGGCCGGCGGGGACGCGGAGGATGAGCTCGGGCGGGTGCAGGCCATGGGCGTGCGCATCGCCCTCGACGACTTCGGGTCCGGCTACAACTCGCTCGAGTACCTCGGTCGTCTGCCGATCGACGTGCTGAAGATCGACATGTCCCTGGTGGAGCGGGTGCACCTCGAGCCGCAGCGCCAGGAGGTCCTGCGCGCCATCGGCCACATCGCCGAGAAGCTCGGGCTGGAGATCATCGTGGAGGGCGTCGAGCTCGAGGAGCAGCGGCTCGTCCTCCTCGACCTCGGCTTCGTCCAGGCCCAGGGATGGCTGTTCGCCCCGGCCCTTCCGCTCACGGCCGCCCTCGCGCCGCGGTTCGCGCCGGTCCCGCCCGAGCGCGCCCGGGCGTCGTGACCCTCAGGTCAGCGGGCGGCCGCCGGTGATGCCGATCACCTCGCCGGTGATGTAGCCCGACTCCTGCGAGGCGAGGAAGACGAAGAGCGGCGCCAGCTCGGCCGGCTGACCGGCGCGGCCGAGCGGGGTGTTCTCGCCGAACGACGCGGCCTTCTCGGGCGGCATGGTCGAGGGGATGAGGGGCGTCCAGATCGGCCCCGGCGCCACGGCGTTGACGCGCAGCCCACGCTCCAGGATGCCGGGATCCTGGGCCAGTGCCTTCGTGAACGTCACGATCGCGCCCTTGGTGGCGGCGTACGGGAGCAGCTCCGGCGACGGCGTGAAGGCCTGGATGGATGCCGTGTTGATGACGGTGCCGCCCTCGCGCATGTGGGGCACCGCGGCCTTGGCGAGATGGAACATGGCCTCGATGTTGGTGGCGAAGATGCGCCGCCATTCCTCCGTCGTCACCTCCTCGAGGCGATCGCCGCAGTCCTGCCACGCGGCGTTGTTGACGAGGATGTCGAGGTTGCCGAGCTCGGACACGGTCCGCTCGACGAGCGCCCGACAGTGCTCCGGGTCCTGGATGTCTCCGGGGATGGACATCGCCCTCCGGCCGGCCTTCTCGACCCAGGCGACGGTGTCGGCTGCATCGGCTTCCTCCACTCCACCGAGGTGGCTGATGACGACATCGGCGCCTTCTCGAGCGTACGCGATGGCGACAGCCTTGCCGATCCCGGAGTCGCCGCCGGTGATGAGCGCGACACGGTCGGTGAGCCTTTCGCTGCCGCGGTACGTGTCCTGGCCGTGGTCGGCCCTCGGCTCCAGCTCGGCCTCCGTCCCGGGGGGCTCCTGCTGCTGCTCGGGGAACGGCGGCTCGGGATACTGGCTTCTCGGATCGGTGTGGCGTTCGGTGGTGGTCATGCCGTTCGCTTGAGCATCCCTTGTGCCGACCCGGTAGACTCCCGGAACGCGCCGCCGATGGCGGCACCTATCCAGAGTGGCCCGAGAGCCCTGGCTCGATGACGGCCCGGCAACCGCCCACCGCCCTCACGGTGGGAGTGGTGCCCCAGCCAGGTTCGATAGGAATGGAGGTTCCTGGTGCCACCGTCCACCGTTCACTTCAACGGCAGCGTCAACCTGCCCGACGCCGAGACCGTGATCCGCGAGATCGCCGGACGCGTGCCCGACGGGGTGCGGCGCATCCCCGACGGCGAGCCGGGGGACCGGCAGAACTGGATCTTCTTCCAGCTCCAGAAGTTCTGGCAGACCCCCGGCCTCGAGCAGGCTCCCCCGCAGTCGTTCACCGAGGGCTACGAGGAGATGCCGAAGGTTCGCCTCGCCGATGGGCAGGATCCCGACGCCGTCACCTGGCCGAACCTGGGCTACGCCGATGCCTACCTCGAGTCGTACCGGACCTTCTCGCGGCTCCGCGAGGAGGGCGTGGTCACCGCCGGCACGCTGTTCCAGGTCCAGTACCCGACGCCGCTCGCCTCGATCAGCTCGTGGGTCGTCGAGGAGGACCAGGACCGCCTGCTGCCGTCCTATACGCGCGCCCTGTTCGCCGACCTCGACCGGCTGCTCGCCGAGCTGCCGCACGCCGAGGTCGCGGTGCAGTGGGACGTGGCGGTCGAGTTCGGCATCCTCGAGGGCCAGTTCGCCGGAAACCATCCGCGGAGCTTCGACGAGGTGGTGGACCGGCTGGTCGAGTGCGTCGACCACGTCCCCGCCGACGTCCCGGTCGGGCTGCACCTCTGTTACGGCGACTATCAGCACCGCCACTTCAAGGAGCCCGAGTCACTCGAGCTGCAGGTGCGGGTGGCGAACGCGCTGACCGAGCGGGCGTCGCGCCCGATCCGCTGGTTCGCGTTCACCGTGCCGCAGTACCAGCGGGAGGTCGCCTACTTCGCGCCGATCGCCGACCTGCGTGCATCCGAGGAGACGGAGCTGTACTTCGCGCTCGTCCCGTACCACCCGGAGGACCAGACGCCGGGCACGACCGAGGAGCAGATCCGGCTCATCGACGAGCAGCTCGGCGGGCGTGAATGGGGCGTCTGCACCGAGTGCGGCATCGCGCGCTGCCAGCGCGACGAGGTCGCCGGACTGCTCGACCTCCATCACGAGATCGTGGCGGGGAGCCGCGTCACGGCCTAGCGGTGGGGGGCGCTCGCGCCAGCGCCCCCCACCGACCCGCTTCGCGCGTACAGGACGGTCTGCCATGAGAGGCCGCGCCGGTGGACGATCGGGGCGAAGCCGTGGTCGCGGATCCGGGCGTCGATCGCCCGCTCGGGGTGGATGTAGAAGCGGAAGTTGCGACCGAACAGGCGCATCACGAGGTTACCGGTCCCGACCATGATCCGGGTCCACGGTCGATCCACCGGGTAGACGAGGCCCAGCAGACGCGCGGCGTGCTCGGCGGAGCGATCCACGAGCGACCGCCAGTCGCCGTAGCAGCACACGACCCGGTCGAGGGTCACCACGTCCGCTGTCGGGACCGTCGCTGCCAGCCGGACGAAGTCGCCGTGCACGAAGGTCGCGCGGCCCGCCTGCCCTCGGCGCTCGATCTCGGCGCGGGCGGCTGCCAGGTAGGGTCGAGCGGCATCGACATCGGTGAGATGGCTTGCTCCGGCCGCCAGCAGCTCGGCGCCGATCACGCCCACGCCACCCCCGATGTCGAGCACCGTCGCTCCGGCGACGCCCTCTCGCCGGATGGCATCGAGCAGCCGGCGCGTCGTGCCGGTCGGCCCCGAGCGCCGATAGGTGGCCAGCTCGCGACGAGCAGCCCGCGCATCGAACGTGGCGTCGTAATCGGGCTCACAGCAGCTGCCGGGCATCAGGCCCATGATGCACCTGCGGGCCCGAAGGCCCAAGCCCTGGGTGCGCATCGGCACTTGCCCCCGGCGATCGGGGACCCGATGGTGGGGCAGGCATTCTGCATCGTTCGGAGAATTGCCTATGCTTGCCCCGATGCCCGCCTTCCGAGCGCTCTCTCGCGCCGCCGTCCTGGCCGCTCTGGCGCTCCTCGTCGCCGCCTCCGTGGTCGTCGCTCAGACGCTGACGGATCGGATCACCGACGAGGCCGGCGTGCTCGACGGCAGCGGTCGCGCCGACGCCCAGTCGGCGATCGAACGGCTGGAGGAGGAGCATGGCGTCCAGCTGTGGGCCCTGCTGGTGGCGACCACCGGTGGCGAGCCGATGGACGCCTTCGTGGATCGCGTTGCGGCCGAGAACGCGCTGGGTGGCAACGACGCGCTGCTGGCCGTGGCCGTGGAGGACCAGCGGTACCAGCTGTGGGTCTCCGACGCTCTCGACGAGATCACCGACGACGAGCTCGACGCGCTGCTGCTCGACGATGTGGAGCCGCAGCTCGTCGACGGCGACTGGGCCGGCGCCATCGTCGGAGCGGCCCGGGGCCTCGGCAATGCGACGGGCGCCGAGGCTCCCACCGCGCCGCCGACCTCCGATCCCGCGCCCGGGCCAGCGCCGACCCCGCCGGCACGCGACGGTGGCGGCGGATTCCTGACCATCCTGATCGCGGTCGGGCTCATCGGCGTGGGCGCCTGGCTGATCTGGAACCGGTGGCAGGCCGGCCGCGCGGGCGAGGAGGATGACCGCGAGCGCGAACGACGGCTGCGCGGCCTGGCGCAGCAGGCGAACGCCCGGCTGATCGAGACCGATGAGCTGTTGCGGCACAACGGCCAGGAGCTTGGGTTCGTCGAGGCCGAGTTCGGCGGCGAGGCTGCCGCGCCGTTCGCGCTGGCGCTCGAGCAGGCCCGCGCCGAGCTCCAGGCCGCGTTCCGCGCCCGGCAGCGCCTCGACGACAACGACCCGGAGACACCCGCCGAGCGCGAGGCTCTGCTGAACGAGATCGTGGCGCGCACGGATCGGGCCCGCGGCCTGGTCGACGAGCAGACCGCGGCCTTCCAGGAGCTGCGCGACCTCGAGCGACGCGCTCCCGAGGTGCTCGCCGAGCAGGAGCGGCGGATCGCGGCGGTCCGCGAGCGGCTCCCGGAGGTCGAGATCCGTCTCGAGACGCTGCGCGAGGACGCCAGCGGATCGACGAAGGCGGTCCACGGCAACGTCGCCGAGGCTCGCAAGCGGCTCGAGCTCGCCGAACGAAGCGCCACCGAGGGGCGACAGGCGCTGGAGCGTGCTGATCGCGGAGCCGCGGCCCGGGCGGCGAAGGGCTCGCAGGACACGCTGGCCCAGGCGGTGACGCTGCTCGATGCGATCGACCACGAGGCGGCGGTGCTCGAGGAGGCGCGTCGGGAGCTCGACGCCGCCATCCGACGTGCCACGACCGATACGGAAGCGGCACGCGCCGCGGTCGAGGGCGCCTCGGACCGGGACCAGGCCGACGAGCTCGCCGCGGCGGACACCCGGCTCGAAGCGGCACGCCGCGCCGCCGCGGGCACGCCGCGCGACCTCGTCCTGGCCTACCGGCTGGCCTCCGAGGCCGAATCCGAGGCGGAGTCGGTGGTGGCGCGTGTTCGCGAGGGGGAGGAGCGTCGTGCCAAGGAGCAGGCCGCGGTCTCCGCCGCCGTTCGGGCGGCGGAGCTGTCGACGGACCGGGCCGAGGAGTTCATCGCGACGCGTCGCCACGGGGTCGGCCGCCGGCCGCGAACGGCGCTCTCGGAGGCCGAAGCGTCGCTCGAGCGTGCGCGAAGCGTGGCCGAGCACGACCCTGCCGCCGCGATCGCGGAGGCCAAGCGCGCGGCGAAGCTCGCCGACGAGGCGTACGATCGGGCGCGCCGCGACTTCGATCTCACCGACCGGCGTGGCCGAGGCGGCCGCGTGGTCATCGGTGGCCGCCCGTACGACACCGGGCAGGACTGGGGTGCCGACGTCGGCGGCGCCATCATCGGCAGCATCATCGGCTCGATCCTCTCCGGGGGTGGCGGCCGGCGAGGCGGCGGAGGCGGATTCGGCGGGGGAGGCTTCGGCGGATTCGGCGGAGGGGGCGGAGGCGGATTCGGCGGGGGAGGCGGACGATCGTTCGGCGGCGGCTTCGGCGGTGGCGGTGGACGCTCCCGCGGCGGCGGCTGGTAGACACCAACGGGACTGTCGGCGGGTCACCGTCGACCAGAGGAGGAGATCCATGGCACAGACCACGATCCTGGGGCGCATCGGCCAGCTGATGCGCGCCAACATCAACGCGATTCTCGACAGCGCCGAGGATCCCGAGAAGATGCTCGATCAGCTCGTCCGGGACTTCACGAACAACATCGCGGAGGCCGAGGAGGCCGTGGCCCAGACCGTCGGCAACCTGAGGCTGCTCGAGGACGACCACCGGGAGGCCCAGTCGGCCCGGACCGAGTGGGGCGACAAGGCCCGAGCTGCGGCCCGCAAGGCCGACGAGGTGCGCGCCGGCGGACAGGCGTCTGAGGTCGAGCGCTTCGAGGAGCTGGCGAAGATCGCCCTTCGGCGCCAGATCAGCTTCGAGAACCAGGTCACCACGTTCGAGACCCAGATCGCTCAGCAGACCGAGCTCACCGAGCAGCTGAAGAGCGGGTTGAACAAGCTCCGCGCCAAGCGCGAGGAGCTGGTCCAGAAGCGCGACGAGCTCGTCAGTCGGGCCAAGATGGCCACCGCCCAGCGGCAGGTCCAGGAGGCCGTGCGCGAGGTCAGCGTGATGGATCCGACCTCGGAGCTCAATCGCTTCGAGGAGCGCGTGCGGCGCGAGGAGGCCATGGCCCGCGGCATGTCCGAGGTCGCCGCCTCGTCCCTCGAGGAGGAGTTCGCGTCCCTGGAGGACGCCGACACCGAAGCCGAGGTCGAGGCTCGCCTCGCCGGCCTGCGCAACGGCTGAGAGCCCCGCGTTCCGTTGGGATCCCGACGCCGCCGTGCCGGATGGCACGGCGGCGTTTCCATGCGCCTCGTCAGGCCGAGGCAGGCTCCGGGGCGGGCGGAGTCGAGGACGCCGTCGAAGGTCGCGCCAGCACGTCACCGTCTGCCGCGGGCTCGGTCCACACGGCCGTCGAGCGCTTCGCGAGCTGGTAGACCGCGAAGGTCAGGACCAGCGCGTTGACCGGGTGGAGGGCGGCGATCGTCCACCAGCCGAACCACTGTCCGACATGCACGAGCATGCCCTGGACCACGAGCAGCCCGAAGATCACGCCGATGGCGCGGAGCTCAGCAACGCGCCCGACCAGGGCGGCGAGGAAGAGCATCACCTGGGCAAGTCCGATGACGTGGGCCATGTTCCGGTGGAGCTCGATGTTGCTGGCGCCGACGAACACGTAGAGGCCGGCAAAGAAGACCTGGATGCCGAGGGCCGCCAGGTAGGCCCAGGCGATGATCGGGAAGGCTCGACGACGGGCGAACGAGCGGACCATGACGGGAACAGACCTCCGAGGGCGTGAGTGATTGACGGCCCGATCGTGCCCGCGCGAATCGTGCCGAGCATCCGACGCGCGGACGACGGCACCGGCGTCCCTTTGACGTAGGCGTGGCCGGGCAATCCGCAGGAGCCCCGACGCAGCGACGACGTCCTCCGTGCCGGGCCGGCGGCGGGGTCAGCTCGCCGGAAGCACGCTCTGGACCCCCTCGGTTGCCTGGTTGACGGCGCCCATGACGCGGTCGGCGTCCAGCGGCCCGTCGACCGTGACGGCCCTCGTGAGCCGGATGAGCTGCTCGAGGGTCGGGCGTGGATCGTCCCACGCGTGGCGGACCACCACCGCGCAATCACGCCGCCGAGCCGAGGAGAGGCTGCGCGCGAGCTGGTTCATGCAGGCAACCGGGTCGTCGGGGTGCGCGTCGAGGACGACGAGCCCATAGTCCCGGCGGCCGACCAGGTCGAGCCCCCGCCGGGAGAAGTCGAGCCGATCGACCTCGGCCGCGGTCAGCTCCTCGAGCAGGTCGGCGAGGGCGTCCACGCTCGCTCGCTGTGATCCGATCACCGCCGCGGGACGCTCGCTCAGGTGCGCGCCGGCGATGGGTGAGGTCGGGGGACGGCCGGCGCTGGCTCGGGCCACGCTCCGGTGCCGGATCCGCATCCGGGCCACACAGGGCTCCTCGTGCACGCAGAGCCAGCTCACCCGCCCCGGATCGGTGACGATCGGGCGGAAGGCGTTCAACCCGGATCGCCCGCATCGGACGCACGTGCGGGAGCGTCGGTGGTCGGCGTCAGGTGCCCCCATGCGGCAGTGCCTCCGCAGCCGTTGTGCCAGACCTTCCGATCGCGGCCTCGGATGCGACAATCCGGAACCCATGCCTCGGATCCTCCGAACCCGACCCGTTGCGATGGCGCTGGTTGCGCTCGCGGTCCTGGCGGCGGCCTGCGCCGGGCCCATGCCGGCCGTCGATCCGCCCGAGCCCTGCAACCAGACCACCGAGTTCACGTTCCGCGGCAGGGCTTCGCCGCAGTCACTGGGCGTCAGCGGCCCGATGGATCCGACGGCTGCCCAGGTCGGCATGGCCTGGGTGACCGCGGGGCCGGTCGACTGGGGCGGCGGTGGTGCCATGGGCATGCAATCTCGGGCGCTGTGCATCCAGTTCGACGATGGCAGCGGGATGGGTCAGTCGATCGAGGACGACTGGGTCCTGCCGGCCGGCGTCATCGGTGGCAATCCCACCGAGACCTCCTCGGATTCGGCGCCCATCGGCCTCCTGGCGGGCCTTGCCATGGCCGTCCTGCTGGTGGTCGTGTCCGTGGTCGCCTTCGCCCGCGACGGCGGGCGGAGGACGCCCCGGTAACCATCGGTCAATTGCGCGGTAATCGAGGGCGCGGTAGGGTGAGACCACCGATGAGCGTATCCCTCGTCCCGAGCATGGCGCGGCGGGTGCTCCGTGCCGGGGCAGTCGCCCTGCTCGGCGTTGCCCTCGGCGTGACCGCGGTTGCGGCCAACGAGCCGTCTCCGTGGCTTCTCCCGGAGGACGATGCCGGGACCCGGATCCCGGCCCTCGTTCCCGCCCCTCTCGCCGCACCGGCCACTCCGGAGCCGGCGCCGACGCCGCGTCCGCGCCCCATGCCGAGTCCGCGGCCGACGCCCACGCCGACCCCGACACCTGCGCCGACGCCGGCGAACGATGGCATCGGCTACGACATCAGCTACCCGCAGTGCGGTGACGCGTGGCCGGAGTCGTTCGCGTTCGCGATCGTCGGCGTGAACGGTGGACGCGTGCACAACCTCAACCCGTGCTTCGGCCCGAGCGCGGAGACGAGCCAGCTCGAGTGGGCGGGGCGCGATGCGCAGCTGTACTTCAATACCGGCAACCCCGGTCCCCGCATCTCGCGGTATTGGCCGACCGGGCAGGACGACCCGCGGACGTGCGACCAGAGCTCCGACGCCGACAGCGCCGACTGCTCGTTCCTGTACGGTTGGAACGCGGCCGAGTTCGCGCACGGCGCCGCGCTCGAGGCGTACATCGACCTGGGGTGGCTCGATCCCGAGGCCGATCGGCTGCCGGCGGACACGATGATCTGGCTCGACGTGGAGCCGGCCAACTCGTGGCGCCGCGATCGGTCGCTCAACGTCGCCTCGCTCGAGGGTGCGGTGGCCTACCTCGAGTCCGTGGGCGCCGAGCGCATCGGCTTCTACTCGACGCCGCGACTGTGGAACCGGATCACCGGCGGCACCGATCGGTTCGCCGGCTATCCGGCCTGGCATGCCGGCGCGCGGGATCGGGCTGATGCGGAGCGCCGCTGCGCCGAGGAGCGCTCCTTCACCGGCGGACCGCTGGAGATGGTGCAGTGGGTCGAGAACGGCCTCGACCACAACGTCCGTTGCGAGGACGCGGACCCTAGTAGCTGACGACTCGATCGGCTGCCACGATGAGCTCCACCAGCCGATCCGGCGGCGCGAACTCCACCTGCTTGGCGCCGATGGCGTCGGCGTCGACGGCGCGCGCCTTGCTCGACATTCCCGAGGCATAGATCCGGGCGCCGGATGCGGCGAGCGCGTCGAAGTGCTCCCGGACGCTGCCGGTCCCGATGCCCTGCGCCGCGTCCATCGTCGCGTCGCGCAGGTATCCGACCGCGTCGCCCGCCAGGAAGACCGAGACATCGTGCCCGGCCGCGGCTGCCGTCCGCGCCACCAGGAATGCGAGCGCCCCGCGCGTCGGATGCTCGGGGCCGGACGTGAGGTGAACCAGGATCGAGGCCATGCTCGTCTCCGAAGTGCGGGGTCAATCGCGCGCATCGTACGGGCGCGCGTGCCCGGCGGTCGACCCCGCGCGCATGTCGCCGGCGGCGCGGTCGCGACGGACGAGCTGACACGTCTCTTGGGTAGGGTGTAGCCGTGCAACGGGCGGACGACGGAACGATCATCGTCAGCGCCACGGACCTGGTGGGGTACCTGGCATGTGACCATCTCGCCACCCTCGAGCTGGGGCGGGTCGAGGGTCGCTGGGAGAAGCCGCATCGACGCGAGGACCCGACCGTCCAGCTCATGCAGGACCGCGGCGACGCGCACGAGGCGGCGCACCTGGAGAAGCTCCGCGCGCAGGGCAGGTCGATCATCGAGATCGACAAGGAGCGCCTGAGCACCCCCGAGCAGCTGCGCGCCGCCGAGGCCGATACGCTCGCCGCGATGAAGGCCGGCGCCGACGTGATCTTCCAGGCCACCTTCTTCGACGGCCGGTGGCGTGGCCACGCCGACTTCCTGTATCGGACCGATCGGCCGAGCCCGGTGCTGGGGACCTACAGCTACGACATCGCCGATACGAAGCTGTCGCGGGGCGTGAAGGCGGCCGCGATCATCCAGATGTGCGTCTACGCCGAACTGCTGGAGCGGCTCCAGGGCGTGGCGCCGGAGACCGTGTACGTCGTCACCGGCGACGGCGTCGAGCATCCGCACCGGCTCGCCGACTACGCGGCCTACTTCCGCCACGCGCGCTCGCGGTTCGAGGCTCGCGTCCTCGAGGGCTCGCATTCGCTCGAGACCTACCCCGATCCGGTCGATCACTGCCACGTCTGCGTCTGGTACCCGACCTGCATCACCCGCCGCCGCGCCGACGATCACCCGTCGATCGTGGCCGGCATGCGCCGGGTGGACACCGAGCGTTTCCTGAATGCCGCGATCCCGACCCTGACCCAGATCGCCGAGCTGCCCGCGGATGCATCGGTGCCGGAGATGCCCCCGCACACGACCCGGCGTCTCAGCCACCAGGCTCGCCTCCAGCTCCACGAGCGCCGGACCGGGGAGCGCGTCCACGAACTCATCGCGCCGGAGCCCGAGGTGACCGGCAAGGGACTCGCCGCGCTGCCGGAGCCGACGCCGTGGGACCTGTTCTTCGACATCGAGGCCGATCCGTGGGCGCTCGACGACGGGCTCGAATACCTCCTCGGCGTTGCAACCCGGGACGAGAGCAGCGGCGAGCCGATCTACGCCCCGCTGTGGGGCCATGACCGCGAAGGGGAGAAGCGGGCGTTCGAGGCGTTCGTCGACGAGTGCATCGGGCGCCTGGATGCGCACCCGGAGATGCACGTCTACCACTACGGCGGGTACGAGTCGGGCGCCGTGAAACGCCTCATGCAGCGCCACGCCACGCGCGAGGACGAGGTGGATCGGCTGCTCCGCGGTGGCGTCTTCGTCGATCTGCTCAACGTCGTGCGGCAGGGCGTTCGCGCCTCGGTCGAGTCGTACTCGCTCAAGCAGATCGAGAAGTTCTACCTGCCGGAGCGCGAGGGCCCGGTCACCGAGGCCGGATTCAGCGTGGTCGAGTACGAGCGCTGGATGCGCGAGCGGGACGAGGCGATCCTGCAGGAGATCGCGGACTACAACCGCGACGACTGCGTCAGCACCCTCCTCCTGCGCGATTGGCTGGAGGAGCGCCGGGGCGAGGCGACGGCTGCCTTCCCGGAGGCCGACTGGACGCGCCCGGCCGTACGCGACGGCCTCCCGACCCAGGCGCAGGTCGAGCGCACGGAGGCTGTCCAGCGGCGCATGGACGCCCTGCTGGCCGACATCCCCGCCGATCGGGTCCAGCGCACCGATGAGCAGCAGGGCCGATGGCTGCTGGCGCAGCTGCTCGACTGGCACCGTCGCGACGACAAGCCGGCCTGGTGGCTGTGGCACGACCTGCGGCAGCGATCGACGGAGGACCTCATCGGCGCCTCCGAGGGCATCGGCGGGCTCGTCTTCGCGGCGGAGCTCGGCCCGATCCAGCGCAGCGTGCTGCGTCGCTACCGGTTCCCGCCCCAGGACCACAAGTTCCGGCCGGGCAACGAGGTCTTCGACCCGGACCCACAGTTCGGCGACTTCGGCGCATCGGCGGGGACCGTCGTGGCTCTCGACGACGTCGAGGGGACGCTCGACCTGAAGGTCGGCAAGAGGCGCCTGCCACATCACCCCGCCGCGCTCATTCCGGGCACCCCGCGCGACCAACGCGCCATGCGCGACGCGCTCCTGCGGATCGCCGACCACGTGATCGAGCATGGGATCGAGGGTCCGGGCGCGTACCGAGCGGCCCGCGACCTCCTCCTGCGGCGGCCGCCACGAGTCGACGGCGTGGCCGCGGGCGATCCTCTGGTGCGGGAGGGCGAGGCCACGCTGGAGGCGGCGCGCCGAATGGCGACCGCACTCGACGAGACGGTGCTCCCGATCCAGGGGCCGCCCGGCACCGGCAAGACGTACACCGGCGCGCGGATGGTCGTGGAGCTGGTGCGGGCCGGAACGCGAGTCGGGATCGCGGCGCAGTCGCACAAGGCGATCTC
The DNA here is from genome assembly GCA_035463095.1 of Candidatus Angelobacter sp. Taxonomy (GTDB): domain Bacteria; phylum Chloroflexota; class Limnocylindria; order QHBO01; family QHBO01; genus JACDBZ01. The sequence continues at coordinate 23,355 of DATHTR010000082.1, forward strand.
GAACATGCTGCGCCAGGTGCTCGAGGCCGCCGCCGAGGAGCGCGTCGGGGTACGTGCCATCCAGAAGTGCGACAACGGCGACGAGGTCGACCTGGACGGGGTTCGGTCGACCGGCGACAACGCCGACGTCGAGCACGGCATGGCCGAGGGCGAGTTCGACATCGCCGCCGGGACATGCTGGCTCTTCTCGCGGGAGCAGATGCAGGGCACGCTGGACGTCCTGTTCGTGGACGAGGCGGGCCAGATGTCACTGGCCAACGTGGTCGCCATGAGCGGCGCCGCGCGCTCGATCGTCCTGCTCGGCGACCCGAACCAGCTGCCGATGGTGAGCCAGGGCACCCATCCCGACGGTGCGGGGGCATCGGCGCTTGAGCACGTGCTCGGGGACGCGACCACGCTCGCGGATCCGCGCGGCCTGTTCCTCGAGACGACGTGGCGGATGCACCCCGACGTGAACGCCTACGTGTCGACGGCCTTCTACGACGGCCGCGTCGTGACGCACCCGGCGAACTCACTGCAGCGGGTGCGCTCCGCGGAGCCGATGCTCGACGGCGCCGGCATCCGCTTCATCGGCCTCGAGCACGAGGGGAATGCCTCGAAGTCGCCCCAGGAGGCGAAGGCCATCGCCGGGTTCGTAGGCGGGCTGATCGGCACGCCGTGGACGGACCGCAACGGACATACGCGGCCGATCGAGCCGCGCGACCTCATCGTCGTGGCGCCGTACAACGCGCACGTCGCGGAGATCGCGAAAGCCGTGTCGGCGCGGCTTGGGGATGGTGCGCGCGTGCCGGTCGGGACCGTCGACAAGTTCCAGGGCCAGGAGGGCGCGGTGGCGATCTACTCGATGGCCAGCTCGAGCCGGGACGACGCCCCGCGCGACATGGATTTCCTCTACAGCCGCAACCGCCTCAACGTGGCCGTCTCGCGGGCACGGGCGATCGCGATCGTCGTGGCCAGCCCCCGGCTCCTCGAAGCGAATTGCCGCACGCCTGACCAGATGCGCCTCGTGAACGCCCTCTGCCAGCTCGTTGAGGAAGCCGAGGCACCCGTCGAGTGGGTGGGCGCTCGCTCGAGCGCCTAGAGGCGGGCGCCGGACCGATCCGGGGGCTCAGGGCGCTCGACCGGGTCGTCGAGCCCGTCGAAGGCGAAGCCGTGGCGCTCGAATCGCTCGCGGCCGATCGGCTCCTCGATCTGGGCAACCACCGGCGGCCGATTCGTCAGCGCGTGCTCGAGGCCGGCCAGGATGCCGCCGATGACGGCGCCGGCGGACGGTTTCGAGGGTAGCGGCGTCGTCGACTTCGGGGAGCGGGCGCGATCGTGCATCGGTGCAGCCTAGCGCTCGGGGCGATGGACCGCTCCCGGGACTACCGGCAACTGATTAGCCGATGTTCCCGGCCACGGCACACGATCAGCCACGGACGGCCGTCCAGGCTGGCTGTTCATCCCGGCGCCGATGCAATTCGGCCACTGCCTGTCCGATACGCCCGGCGCGGAACCACTGCGGCCGTATCGGACACAGACGTGGCCCCCGGGGTGGAGGTCCGGGGGCCACGGTGCCTGGGGGGCGGCGCATGGTCTCGATCAGCGGGCGCCGTCCTTCATTGCCTGATGCTTGACCGTCCACTCGCTGCCGGAGTCGAGCATCCGCTGCCGCTCCGTGTCGAATGGATTCGTCAGCTCGTAGCGAAGCTCCCACTCCAGGCCGGCCTGCTCCGCGGCATGAAGCCCCTCGTAGTACGCCGGGCTTTCGATCAGGCGCTGGCGCTGCCAGGCCCGTCCGGCGTCGACGGCCCGATCCATGCGGGCGGTGTCGACCGAGTCGGGGAACGGCATCGCGGTGAGGGCAGGAACGATGAGCAGTGCCGAGATGGTGATCGCGGCAGAGACGATGGCGGCGACGAGAGCGGACGTCACCACCGTCACTCGGCGACCTGCCTGCTGCAGCTGGGTCATGATGGTGGTCCTCCTGTGGTCGGCTCGGGGTGAGCCGTTGCGGCGATCTTCGGGCGTGGCCGCACGTGCTCCATCGGAGTCCGCACCGAACCTCGGTTCAGGGTCTCCCCGGGACGCTGTTCAGGGGTGGCCCGGACGGCCGTCGAGGCCGCCGGTGCCATGGTGCGGTCGTGCATCAGACCGCAACGCCCCCGACCCTGGACGACAGCGTGGTCCTCGCCGCGTGCGACGCGTACCGCTCGTCCCTGTCGCGATCGCTGGAGGCCGCCCGACGTCATGACCAGCTCCGTCAGCGCCTCCACGCCATCGAGTCGGTTCACGCGCTCGTACGACTCGTCTTCGGGCTGGAGGGACAGCCGGTCCCGGACGCGGACGGTCTGCCGGATGCGCTGGCATCCGCGGAGGAGCTCCAGGACTGGCCGGCCGGCTACCTGCGCTGGGCGCTGCTGAACCTCATTCGCGACCCGATTCCCAAGCGTCAGCTCGAGCTTGCGCGCCGGGTCGACCGCCTGCTCGCGAAGCGCGGCATCGCTGCGTCCGTCAGCTCCGATGCCCAGGCGCCGACCCTCGCCGGATGGCGCCTCACCACCGGAGGTGCACGTCGTGCTCGGTGAGGCCGATCTCCGGGCTGGCCCTGAGGGCCGATCTGTGCTCGAATGGCAGCATCGAGCGGTGAGCCAGACCGTCCTGATCGTCGACGACCACGCCGGCTTTCGATCCTGGACGCGGTCGCTGCTCGAAACGGAGGGCTTCCTGGTGGTCGGGGAGACGGCCGACGGAACCTCAGCGATCACGGCGGCCCGGGACCTGCGCCCGGACCTCGTCCTGCTCGACGTGATGCTGCCCGACCTCAGCGGCTTCGAAGTGGCCCGCCGACTTGCTGCGCTCCCTCAGCCGCCGGCCGTGGTGCTCGTCTCGACCCGCGAGGCCGCCGACTTCGGCGACGTCATCGGCCACAGCTCGGCCATCGGCTTCATCTCGAAGCTCGACCTCACCGGCCGCGTGCTGCGAGCCGTCATCGGAGCGGAGTGATGGATCTCGCCGAGCTTCGCCGCCGCCGCGGCTACGCGATGGCCCTGGCGGCCTTCGCCATCCTGGCCGCCCTTACGGCCGTGGGCTGGATCAATGCGCTGTCGTTCGGGGCCGCCGCGTTCCGTGATCGACCCGCCCCGGGGCTCATCAACATCGTCTACGACGTGGGCGGGGGACTGACCTTCGCCCTCGTCGGATTTGCCGTCTGGTGGCGGCGTCCCGGGAACGCGACCGGCCCGCTCATGGTGGTCATCGGCGCCGCTCTCCTGAGCCCGATCCTGGAATGGGTGCCCGCGCCCCCGTTGGTGACGCTGGGCCAGCTGTCGTGGGGAGTGCCGTCGGTCCTCATCGGCGCCCTGTTGTTGTTGTACCCGAGCGGCAGAACACGATCCCGAGCCGAGCTGGCGATGCTCATCGGAGCGGTCGGCTTGCTGAGCCTGGGTGTGGTCCACGCGTTCGTCACGCCCCTCGGAAAGTGGGAGTGCCCGGACTGCCACTCGTGGATCGTGCTCTCCTACGACGAGAACGTCTCAAACGACACCTGGCTGGTGAAGAATCAGCTGCTGGCCGTCTGGGGTCTCCTCCTGGCGGCCCTCCTGGCTCGCCGCTGGCTTCGCGCCTCGCCGCCGACGCGCCGGCTGATGACCCCGCTCTGGATCTCGGGCGTGGCGTTCGTCGCGGTCATGCTTGTGGAAGTGATCCTGAACACGAGCGGATACCTTCCCAGGCTGTTCAGCACGGTGCCGAACGTCATCGGCGCCCTGAGGCTTCAGATTCCACCAGAGATGTGGACGAGCATGCCGTGGGTCGGGGTGGCGGCGCTGTTCCTGATCCCGCTGGCGCTGGGATGGGGCCAGATCCGGCTCCGATGGGGTCAGGTGGCGGTCAGCGCCCTCGCGGTCGAGCTGAGCCGTGCCGACCGGCGCCAGCCGCTCATCGATAGCCTGCGTCGCGCGCTCGGCGATCCGTCGCTCGACCTTGCCCTCTGGTCTCGACCCGCTCGGGCGTACGTGACTCCGGAGGGTCTCCCGCTGGTGGTCCCGGTGTCGCCCGACCGCGTCGTGACGCGCCTCGACGGGGAGGA
>DATHTR010000083.1:0-25773 GCA_035463095.1 Candidatus Angelobacter sp.
CGCGGTCGTCACGTTCGTGGGCCGCGCCCGCGACGTCGCCGACGACGGCCGGACGGTCGTGGAGCTCGAGTACGAGGTCTACGCGGAAATGGCCGAGGCCGTCCTGGCCGAGATCGCCGCCGAGGCCGAGATGCGCTGGCCGGTGAAGGCTGCCGTGGTGCACCGGCACGGGCTCGTCGCCATCGGAGAGGCGGCGGTCGCCATCGTCACCGCCGCGACGCACCGAGACGAGGCGTACGCGGCGAACCGGCACGTCATCGAGGCGATCAAGGAGCGGCTGCCGATCTGGAAGCGCGAGCGCTTCGCGGACGGGACGGAGTGGAAGCGATCCGGGGCCTGATGCGGCGGCTCCTCGTCGGCCTGGCAGCGTCGCTGGCGGGGATGATCGCCCTCATCGCCGTCGAGGTCCTGCTCCTCGGCCGTCGGGAGTACCTGCCCACCGATCCCGGCTACCGGATCCGGCGGCGGGTCGCGCCACCCGGCCCGCCCGCCGGGCCGGTCATCAGCCTCGCCGTCCTGGGCGACTCGACCGTGGCGGGGGTCGGATCACCGACCGCCGATGATTCGCTGCCCGTCCTGGTCGCCGAGCGCGTCGCCGCCCTGACCGGCCGCGCGGTCGACGTCGTCGGCCACGGTGTCTCCGGCGCGCGCACGGCCTCGGCCCTGGAGCGGCAGCTGCCGGCCGTGGCGCTCGGCACGGACGTGGTGCTCCTGGTCGTGGGCTCCAACGACGCGACGCACCTGACCTTCTGGCCCCGCTTCCGGCGGCAGGTCGGCGCGCTCCTCGCCGGCGCCCGCACGGCGGGTTCGGGCGTCGTGCTGGCCGGGACGCCGCGGTTCCATCGGAACCGGATCCTGCCCGAGCCGATCCGAACGATCATCGATCGCTACGCGTCGCTGCTCCGCGGCCAGCAGCGCGCCGCGGTGCGGGACGTGCCCGGCGCGCGCTTCGTCGACCTGGCGGTCGAGGCGAGCCCACGGTTCCTTGGCGTGCCGGAGGCGACGAGCCCGGATGGCTTCCACCCCTCGCCGATCGGCTACGGGTTCTGGGCAGACGCCCTCGCCCCGGCCGTCGTGGCGGCGCTGTCCGACCGCTGAATCCCGGCCAGCCATCGCTCCGCCTCCCGCGGTGATCGGAGGCGAACCACCTGCAGGTCGGGCCGTGCCGCAAGCGTCTCCGCCAGGCGCCGGCGCCGGGACCGGTGGGTGCGCAGGATCCACCACAGCAGGCCGTCGCGCCGCAGGGCGTTGCGCACGGACTCGCGGTTACCCGACCCGGGCCAGAACTCCTCCCCGGATCGGATCCGTCGCACCGTGCGTCGCATCCATCGGCCCAGGACGAGCGGCATCGGATAGTCGAGCCAGACGACGGTCTCCGCGCGACGCCAGGTGATCGACCGAACCGGCGAGTACCCACCGTCGATGACCCACGCATCGCCGGACGCGGCGCGCTCCACGCGCTGTCGAAAGGTGAAGGGCTCGACCGGAGTCCAGTCCGGTCCCCAGAACAACGCGTCGAGCTCGACGTGCGGCAGTCCGAGCCGAGCGGCGAGCGACCGCGCGAGGGTCGTCTTTCCGGAGCAGCTGGTGCCGACGACGTTGATGCGCTGCATGGGGAGCGAACAGGGTAGCGACGCGCGTGGCGTGCAAGCAACGGCGCCGCGCGGCACAATGCGCGGGACATGGCGACCCCGAAGCCCGGCGAGATCCGGTGTCCGACCTGCCATCGCTCGACGCCGCCCGCGGCGTTCTGCACCCAGTGCGGATCGGCGATCCCATCGGACGCTCGCGCCCGACCGCGCGGCATGGACCGCGACGAGCTCCAGGACCGCATCCGCGCTCGCCGCTCCGGCGCTGATCCGTACCGTCGCGGCGGTCCCGCCGACGACGTGCCCGGGTACGAGCGCTACGAGCCCGAGCCGGAGGACGATCGCGCCCGGCCGTCCCGGGCGGCGGACCAGCGTCACCGGGACTACTTCGACGAGCGCCCTGCCGCCGCGCCGGTGCCGGACCGCACGGAGCCGGAGTGGCCGGAGGCGCGCCGCGACCTGACCCGCGAGACGGACGATCACTGGGCCGCGCCCGTCGCCGCCGGAACGAGCGCGGCGGCCGCCGGTGCCGCGGCCGCCGGGGAGCCCGCCGACGAACCGACCTACGTCGACAACTTCGACGACGCCGCCTACGGCGACGAGACGTACTACGAGTACGACCAGTACCCCGACGAAGAGCGGCGGTCCGGAGGCGGTGCGCTCGCCATCGTCGGATTCCTCGCCCTCGGCGTCCTGGCCCTGCTCGGCGGCGCCGCCCTCGCGGGCGTCTTCGGTGAGGATGAGAACGGAGTCGCCCAGCCGACCCCGACCCCGACCGTCACGTCCTCGCCGATCGCGACCGAGAGCCCGACCCTCACGCCATCGCCCGACGCGACGGCTGCCGAGACGCCCGACGCCACCGCATCTCCGGACGAGGAGGAGCCGGTGGTCTTCCCCGATGGCTTCACCGCCGAGGCCGAGCCGTGCCTGCCGGGAAGTGCCGGCAACAACGGGTGCGATTCGAACGGCGCTCGCAACAGCGGCACCGTCCAGATCTGGGTGGGGTTCCGCAACGGGACCGCCAGCGATGTCATCGGATCCGAGCTCATCGGTCCGGAAGGCAACACCATCAGCACCGGATCGATCGACCTGGCCCGTATCAACTGCGGGAACAGCTGCAACGGCTACACGTACTTCAACTACGCGAACCTGGAGCCCGGAACGTACGAGGTCGAGATCACGCGCAACGGTCAGCTCGCGGACTCGATCACCTTCGAGGTCGAGTAGCCGCGGAGCGCGCGGGGGGTGGCCCGTGACGTGCAGCGGCAGCCGCCATGTCCCGAGAGACGCTCGAGCAGCTCCGTGTTCCGGTCGGGCTCCTCCTGCTGGCAATGGTCGCGTTCGCGCTCTGGCCCCGCGGCGGTGAGGCCGAGCCCAGCGCAGCCCCGTCGGCGTCGCCGTCGGTGATCGCCGGCGAGGTCGGCGGCGGGGTTTTCACGCCATCGCCCGAGCCGACGCCGGTGCCCACCGTGGCGACCCCCGAGCCGACCGAAGAGCCGACCCCGGAACCCACGCAGGAGCCGACGCCGGATCCGACGCCCGCGCCCCCGCCGCCGGACGGCTTCAGCGCCGAGGTGCTCGCCTGCCGCTCGATCTCCGGCTCGACCTGCAACGACCAGCTCGGCACGCTGCCGGCGAGCGGCTCGACCTTCACGGCCCTCGTCCGCTTCACCTCCGCCAGAGCAGGCGACACGATGAACGTCATCCTCGATGGCCCGTCGGGCCGAATCGACGGATTCCCGTACGCGCTGCAGGGTGGCGGTAACGGCTACTACTACAGCCAGTTCCAGTCGAGCGGCCTGCCCGGCGGGACCTACACGCTGACCGCGCTGCGAAACGGCGATCCGGTGGCGACGACCTCGTTCCGCAAGGCCGGGAACTGACCCTCAGCCGCCGCCCGAGGTCTGGCTGACCTCCCAGCTGCGGTGCAGCATCGGCTCACCGGCATCGCGGCGCTTCACGGCCAGGGCGCTGATCGCCTCCAGCACGCACCGATGGGCTGCCGTGGCCGTGACCTCGGCATGGTCGAACGGGGGAGAGACCTCCACCACGTCCATGCCGGCCAGCTCCACGCTCATCACGATCTGGCGGACGGCGCGGAGCACCTCGCGAGTGAGCAGGCCGCCCGGCTCCGGCGTGCCGGTCCCGGGGGCCATCCCGGGGTCGATGACGTCCACGTCGACCGACAGGTAGATGACCTCCGGCCCGTCGAGCGCCTCGGCAATGGCATCGGCCACCACGGCCTCGGCGCCGCGCTCCTCGATCTCGGTCATGAGGTGCCAGCGCATGCCCTGGGCCTTCATCCACTCGAGCGTGTGCGGCCCCGGCCAATAGCCGCGAAGGCCGACCTGGACGAAGTTGCGCCCGGCCACGGCGCCGGACTCGATGAGACGGCGCATCGGCGTGCCGTGTGATGCCAGGTTGCCCCAGGTCGACAGCGCGGTGTCGGCGTGGGCGTCGAAGTGCACGATGCCGAGCCCGCGAGGCGCAACCGCCTCCGCGACCGCGGACGCGGACGGATAGGTGATCGAGTGGTCGCCGCCGAGCACGATCGGCACGGCGCCGGACCGGGCGGCCTCGAGGACCTTGCGCCGGATGACCTCGTGCCCGCGATCGATGTCCATCGGCACCACCGGGGCATCGCCCGCATCGACCACGTCGAGGTAGTCGAACGGCTCGATGCCGAGCTGGAGCGAATTGATCGCACCCGCGTGGTAGCTCGCTTGACGAATGGCCCGCGGGCCGAACCGTGCGCCGGGACGGTGGCTGACGGCATCGTCGAACGGGGCACCCACGATCGCGACGTGGGGCCGCCGCCGGGCGAGCTCGGTGGCGTCGGTGATCCACGGCAGCTTCTGGAAGCTGGGCAGGCCGACGTAGCTGGGGAGGTTGAAGTCGTCGTAGGCGTCGTACGGATCGGCCCCGGGAGGCGCCTCGTCGTTGATGCCGCGCAGGCGGCGGTCCTCGTCGGTCATGGCGCGCGACGCGTCACCTCCGGCGGTTCGGATGGGCGCCGTCGCGGCGCGGAGCAGGCCCGATCCGGTGGCCGATGCTAGCACGCTACCATCGGGGCGCCCATGCCCGATCCCGACCGCTCGTACACCGAACAGGAGGCCCGCGCGCTGCTGCCGCAGGTTCGCGCCGTGCTGCTCCAGCTCGCGGTCGAGCGGCGGCGCGACGGGGGGAGCTCCGAGAACGTGGAGGCTCTCGTCGCGCACCTGGATGACCTGGGGGTCGTGCTCCGCGATGTCGAGGCCGGGCTCGTCGATTTCCCCACCGTCCGCGACGGTGAGCCGGCGTGGCTCTGCTGGCGCCTCGCCGATCCGGATCTCGCCTACTGGCACACCACCCGCGAGGGCTTCTCCTCGCGCCGGCCGCTGTGAGCGCGATCCTCGTCATCGGTGACGCGCTGCTCGACGTGCGCGTCGTGCCAGAGGAGGCGCCACGACCCGGAGGCGACGTCCCGGCGCGGGTGAACCTCCTGCCCGGTGGCCAGGGGGCGAACGTGGCCGTCCGCCTCGCGCGGCGCGGGATCGAGGTCATCCTCGTCACGGCACTCGCCGACGACGCGGCGGGCAGCGTTCTGCGGCGGGCGATCGAGGACGAGGGAATCGATCTGAGAGGCCTGGCGGCATCGGGCACGGGCACCGTGGTGGTGATCGGTGATCGTGGCGGTGAACGGACGATGCTGAGCCAACGGCCTCCGTTCGCGCCCGCCATCGACATCGGCGCCATGCCGGAGGCCGCATGGACGGTCGTCTCGGGCTACCTGCTGCACGAGCCGGAGGCGCCCGCGCTCCTGGCTCGCCTGGCGGCACGTGACGGACGGCGGGCGCTGCTCGGCTGCGCGGTGCCGGATCGCCTGGTCGACGCCTGGCGGAGGGCTGCGCGGGAGTACGCGCCCCACCTCGTGCTCGCCAACCGACTCGAGGCCGCCCGCCTGATCCCCAGGCGTGACGTCGGGATGGCGATCACCGATGCCGCCGGGGCGACCCTGAGCGTGGGCGGGGTCACCGTCTCCTCATCCACCGGGACCGTCGCACCGGCACGAGACACGACCGGCGCGGGCGACGCCTTCGCCGCGGCGCTGATCAGCGCGCTCGCGAACGGGGAGTGGCCGCCGTCACGCGAGGCGATGCAGGACGCGGTCGAGGCGGCCGTCGCCGCCGGCAGCCTCGTCGCCCGCGTCACGGGCGCCCAGACGCGCGTGGCGGGCGAACGACGCGGGATGGTGCGGTCGTGACCGACGCCTGGCTCCTCGTCGCCGACGAGATCCGCGACGCCATCGCCGACCGGCGGCCGGTCGTGGCGCTCGAATCGAGCCTCATCGCCCAGGGCCTCCCGGTGCCTCACAACCTCGAGACGGCGCTCGCCGCCGAGGACGCGGTGCGGGAGTCCGGCGCCGTGCCCGCGACGACCGCGCTCGAGGACGGGCGCCTGATCGTGGGTGCCGGTCGTGACCTGCTCGAGCGCCTGGCCGACCCGGAGCGCCAGGTCGCGAAGGCCGGCGCTCGCGACCTCGGCCCGCTGCTCGCTCGTCGCGCCCTGGCCTCCACCACCGTCAGCGCGACGATGCGTGCCGCCCACCTGTCCGGCATCGCGGTCTTCGCCACGGGGGGCATCGGCGGCGTGCACCGCGGAGCGTCGACGAGCTTCGACGTCTCGTCCGACATCGACGAGCTGGCGGCGACCCCGGTGGCGGTGATCTCGTCGGGAGCGAAGTCGATCCTGGACCTTCCGGCGACGCTCGAGCTGCTCGAGACGCGCCGGGTTCCGGTCATCGGCTACGGCGTCGACGAGCTGCCGGCCTTCTACTCCATCGGCTCGGGCCTGCGCCTGCCGCACCGCGTCGACGGCGCGGCCGAAGCGGCGGCCGCCATCCGGGCGCACCGTGCCATCCCCGGATCCGGCGGCATCCTCATCGTTCAGCCGCCGCCCGGCGACCTCGCCATCGACGCGGAGGAGGTGGACGCCTGGATCGGCGATGCGCTCCGCCACGCGGAGGCGAATGGCATCCGCGGCGGCGCCGTCACGCCCCACCTTCTCGCCCGCGTGGCCGGGGCATCGGGCGGGCGGACGCTTCGCGTCAACATCGGCCTCATCGTGAACAATGCGAGGACCGCGGGCGCGATCGCATCGGCCTTGACCTGACCGCCCCGCGGGGTATGCTCGGACGGCCGATCGGCATCGCGCACGCAGGGAGCCCAAGCCATGCGCATCTACGACGGAAGCCCGCGCCAGGACTGGGAAGAGGTGCTGCGCAGCGTCGGCGCCTTCGCCGATGCCGAGGGCCTGAAGGAGGTCCTCCTGCTCGAGCTGGAGGGTGGGTTCCTGCTGCAGGGGATCGGGGTCCAGGCCGGCGGAGCGGACTCCGACTCGTACGGCGCGGCCGCGAAGCGAACCTACGAGCTGACCGACGACCAGGTCGCCGAGATGATGGACGCCCGGGCCACGAAGCGGGGATCGGCCGACTCCGACCAGCCGCACCCGGATCTCACGAACTACTACGAGCTCGCAATGCGGATCATGGGGGCCTACATCGACACCCAGAAGGCGCACGACGTGTTCATGTTCGAACAGGAGGGCTCGTTCGTGCTGCGCCTCTTCGGAGTTGCCGGCTCGCGGGCCGCCGGGCACCAGCTGTCGGAGTTCACGAAAGACGAGATCTTGGCTATGATCGAGGCCGCACCTGAGCAGCGACACCAGTCCGCGCCCGCGTCCGGCGCGCCGTAGGAAAAGGGGATCCATCCCATGAAGGCCCTGAAGGTCCTGCTGATCAGCCTCGCCGCGCTGGTCACGGCCATGATCGTCATCCCACTCACCATCCTCGCCGGCCTCTTCGTGTGGCTCAAGCTCACCGAGGAGACCGATGAAGAGGAGATGGAGCTCGACGACGCCGTCTGAGCTCGTCCAGGACCGATAGAGACGCGGCCCGGACCACGACCCGTCTCGGGTCCGGAACGGCCGTCCTCACCCGATGATCAACCGCTTCGGCGCTCGTCGCTGAAGCGGTTCGTCGTTCTTCTCGGTCCCCGATCGATGGGTCAGTGTGCGCGTCACGACGCGCTCCGGCCTCCAGGTGCCGATTCCATCGGCACAGCTCATCCGGTGGCGAGGGCCCAGGCGGCTGTCCACGCCACGGCGGCCAGCATGATGCCGATCCACAGCCGCTGCGGCCCGGCGAGTCCCTGGGCGACCGCCACCCCGCCGATCACTCCGAGGACTGCCGACAGCGGGGTGAGCGCTCCGTCGAGCAGGAAGGCAATGCCGACGGCGGCACCGACGCCCATCGCCAGCATCCACGCCACCACCAGGCTGCGTCGCCGTCCGAGGACCTGGACCAGGCTGCGGGAGCCGAGGGCGGCGTCGGCTTCGAAGTCGCGAAGGGTGTTCGCCAGGTGTGCGGCCGCGGCGAACGGGCCGACCAGCAGCGGGGCCACGGCGACGCGGTCGAGGTTCACGCCGATCCCGGCCGCGATCCACACCGGCAACAGTCCGAAGCTGACGAGATAGGGGAGGACCGACAGCGGCGTCCGTGACAGCCACACGTTGTACGCGACCGCCGACGCCGAGGCCAGTGCCCCGAGCACGAGGGGCAGCAGGCCGAGCGGCACCGAGGCCAGGAGCTGCAGCATGCCGCCGGCGATGGCCAGCACCAGGACCGGCCGCGATCCGACCGCGCCCGCCGGTATCGGCTTGTGGGGCTGGGCGACGGCGTCGCGCTCGCGATCGACGTGATCGTTGAGCGCGCCGGTGAGGATCTGCGAGCCGAGCACGGCGCCGACGGTCAGGGCGACGCGCCAGCCGGGGACCCCGCCCGACTCGGCACCGAGGATGAGCGCCAGGGCTGCCGACAGGCTGACCACGGCGACCGTCGGTGCGGGATGGATGGTCCGGACGAGGCCGGCGAGCCAGGTCACGCCTCCGGCGGATCGGTCCGGCGGTAGATGCCGCGATCGCGGGCCAGGAATCCCTCGTCGACGAGCAGCCGGCGGAGCGTGGCGTGATCCGGCGCGTCGTCGGCGAGGATCTGGTTCACCTCGACCTCGGTGTACTCGCGGCCACGAGCGAAGCGCTCCGCCAGGAAGGCGCAGGCCGCCAGCTGCATCGGGCGCCGGGTCGGGAGCGAGGTCAGCCGCCCGTCGCGCACGAAGGCGTGCTGCAGGTGCACGGTCGGGTCGCGCGCGCTCTTCGGCATCGGTGTGAAGGATGCCACGCCGGCGGACGCGGTCGGCTATGATGATTCCCCGAGTGGCACAGGCGATGCCGCTCGCGCGCGGCCCGTCCTCCGATCGCCGCCGCCCCAGCCAGCGAGGGGTACACAGAACCGATGCCGAAGTACGTCTTCGTCACGGGCGGCGTCACGAGCTCCCTGGGCAAGGGCATCACGGCCGCCAGCATCGGCCGCATCCTGAAGGCCCGCGGCGTGCCGGTCAGCATTCTCAAGCTCGACCCGTACATCAACATCGATCCAGGCACGATGTCGCCGTACCAGCACGGCGAGGTCTTCGTGACCGACGATGGCGCGGAGACCGATCTCGACCTCGGCCACTATGAGCGCTTCATCGACGAGAACCTGTCGCAGGCGTCGAATGTCACGACCGGACGGATCTACCAGTCGGTGATCGCCAAGGAGCGCCGTGGCGACTACCTGGGCGGCACCGTCCAGGTCATCCCGCACATCACGAACGAGATCAAGGAACGGATCGCGCGGGTCGCCCGCGAGGGGACCGGCAGCGTGGCGACCAGCGGACTGGCGGCCCACGGCGTCGTGATCGTCGAGGTCGGCGGCACGGTGGGTGACATCGAGTCGCTCCCGTTCCTCGAGGCCATCCGCCAGATGCGCAAGGACGTCGGACGGCGCAACGTGCTCTACGTGCACGTCACCTGGCTGCCCGCCATCGGCGCAACCGGAGAGCTGAAGACGAAGCCGACCCAGCACTCTGTCAAGGAGCTGCGCGGCATCGGCATCCAACCCGACGTCATCATCCTGCGCAGCGACGAGGCGATCGACGACGAGATCCTCGACAAGGTCAGCCTCTTCACCGATGTCGACGTCCACGCGGTCGTCCCGCTGAAGACGGCGCGCAGCATCTACGAGGTGCCGATCCAGCTCGAGCGCGCCGGCCTCGGCAAGCTCATCACGCGCGAGCTCGAGCTGCCGGGGGGCGAGCCCGACCTCGCCGACTGGCAGGAGCTCGTCAGCCGGATCCGCGCTCCGCGCCCCGAGGTCGAGGTCGCCATCGTCGGCAAGTACACCGAGCTGCCCGATGCCTACATCAGCGTCACCGAGGCGCTGAAGCACGCCGCTCTGCACCACAACGTCGACGTCCGGGTCCGGTGGGTCCGCTCCGAGCACCTCGAGCGCATCGAGCCGGAGCAGGTCGCCGACGAGCTTGCCGGCGTCGCCGGCGTCCTGGTCCCGGGTGGCTTCGGCTACCGAGGCGTGGAGGGAAAGGTGCGGGCCATTCGCTGGGCTCGCACGAACCGCATCCCGTACCTCGGCCTGTGCCTGGGCCTGCAGTGCGCGGTGATCGAGTTCGCCCGCGAGGCCCTCGGCAGCGAGGACGCCAACTCGAGCGAGTTCAACGTGTTCACCGAACACCCGGTCATCGACCTCATGCCGGATCAGGCCGACGTGACCGATAAGGGCGGAACGATGCGGCTCGGCCTCTATCCGGCGCGTCTCGAGGAAGGCTCGAAGGTGCGTGACGCGTACGGAGCGGAGATCGCGTACGAGCGCCATCGGCACCGATTCGAGGTGAACAACGGCTATCGCGATCGACTCGACGAGGCCGGCATGCGGTTCAGCGGCGTCTCGCCCGACGGCCGCCTGGTCGAGTACATTGAGCTGCGCGACCACCCGTGGTTCGTGGCGACCCAGGCTCATCCTGAGCTCAAGAGCCGCCCGAACCGGCCGCACCCGCTCTTCCGCGACTTCGTCGGCGCCGCAGCCCTCAAGGCCGGCCACGCCGGAGCCGCGGCGCCGGAGCGTCCCGCCTCCTCCCCCGCAGAGAGCACCGCATGACGATCTCGACCGAGCGTACCCTGGCGGTGACCGGCACGCCCGACCGATCCATCGCCGCCGCCACGGACGAGGCGATCATCGTCTGGCGCGGCGAGCAGCTCGCCTTCCGCTCCATGCCGGCGCGAATCGCGCTCGCGGACGATCGCGGCGAGCGGGACCGGATGCTGGCCTCGTACCTCGAGGCCGTGGAGGCCCTGAACCCTCGCTACACCGAACGCCTCGCGCGGCGCGCGGGCGAGGCGGGGGACGTCTTCGGCATCGAGCCGGCGACCCTGGCGGCCGACCTCGAGCGGTTCGTCCTCCACGCGGAGACGCCGTACTATGCCGCGCTGCGCCGGTACCTGGCACTGGTCGACATCGAGCAGGGTGACGCGACGATCGCGGACCTGTGGCACATCTCCCGGGGCGGGACGTGGGCGCACTGGTTCGGGGAACGCGAGGTGCGGGAGGCGGTGCGCGCCGTGACCGACGCGACGGCGGATGCCAGCGATCGCGACGGCTGGCAGGCTGCCGAGGCGTTGCTGCGCGGCGCCGATGGCAGCTCGCAGATCGGGGCGGCGGCGGTGCACGCGGCCCGCGCCACCCTGGTCGGCTCGCCCACCTGGGTCACCGAGGAGCTCGGACTCGGTGCGGGGGACCTTGTCCCGTACGTCGACTTCGTCGCCTTCGTGCGCCTGTGGCGCCTGCGAGAGGCAATCGGCGAGCTGCACTACGAGCTGCGCCTCGCCGGCGACGGCAGCGGCGACGGCGATCCCGCGCTGGCGCGCGCCTACTTCAGCGGGATCGTCGGGCACATGACCGGGGTGTCGGTGCCGGAGGAGCTCTACCTGGTGGCGCTCGGCGAGGGGACGCCGTTCGCATCGGCCCGGGAGCTGGTTGTCGAGATCCTCGCCGCCGACCTCGTCGATACGCTCGAGGCACGGCACGGCGAGTCGTGGTGGCGCGACCCCGAGGCGCGTCGCCTGACCGAGGCTGTCGCCGCATCGGCGTCCGTCGCAGACGCGCTTGCGCCACTCGGGTATGATGCTCTCGACTGGAGACCCGTCCTGCGTCAGATCCGGACGCGCCTCATCGGAGAGATGAGCGGATACGGGGGACCCAACATCACCACCCGTGCCGGGACCCGCAAGGTCTGACTGTTTGACCCACCGCGGGCCCGATCACAGGAGCACGACCTCCGGCCGTGATCACGATCCGTTGGTCGACCTGTTCAACTGCCGTCGCTGCCGCCGATTCACCCCGACCCTGATGCCGGGACGAGGCTGGTGCAGCAGGGATGGCGCTCCCAAGCTCATCGAGGTCGGTCAGAACATGAAGCACTGCTGGCAGGCGAAGCGACCGTGAACGACGACGCGCGACCACAGCAGCGACGCCGCTCACGCCGTCGCAACGACAACGCCCCGCGCCGACAGAACCAGCGCGGCGGGTTCTCCCAGCGCCGGCGGAACGACTATGCCTCGGGGCAGTACTCGTCCATCTACACCGGCCCGTTCCCGACCGAGGACGATCTCCCGGCGATGAATCTGGCCGACCTCCAGGCGAAGTCGGTCGAGGAGCTGCGCGAGCTCGCCGCCGAGCACGAGATCGAGGGCCACGAGGAGCTCGAGCACTCCGATCTCGTTTTGAAGCTGCTGGACGTCGTCCCCATCGCGTCGTCGAACGGTCGCGAGCGCACCGGCCCCGGCACGGCCGAGGGCATTCTCGAGATCGTCGACGAGGGCTTCGGGTTCCTCCGCGTCAACGGGGTCATGCCGTCGAACGACGACATCTACGTCTCCAGCTCGCAGGTGCGTCGCTTCGGCCTGCGCACCGGCGATCGCGTCACCGGTCAGACCCGCCCGCCAAAGGACCAGGAGAAGTACTGGGGCCTGCTGCGGGTCGACACGATCAACGGCGTGGAGCCCGAGGTCGCGAAGCGCCGGCCGTACTTCGACAACCTCGTGCCGGTCTTCCCGGACGAGATGTTCGACCTCGAGACCGATCCGAAGAACCTCACCCAGCGGCTGATCAACCTCATCAGCCCGATCGGCAAGGGACAGCGCGGCCTGATCCTGTCGCCGGCCAAGGCCGGCAAGACGACCGTCCTCAAGCAGATCGCCGCGGGGATCACCGAGAACAGCCCGGAGGCCCTCCTCATGGTCGCCCTCATCGGCGAGCGGCCGGAGGAGGTCACCGACATGGAGCGCTCGGTGAACGGCGAGATCTACTCGTCCACCTTCGACGAGCCGACCGAGAACCACACCCGCGTGTCGGAGATGTGCCTCGAGATCGCGAAGCGCCAGGTGGAGACCGGGCGCGACGTGGTCATCCTGCTCGACTCGATCACGCGCCTGGCGCGCGCCTACAACCTCGCGTTGCCGGCATCGGGCAAGACCCTGTCGGGCGGCGTGGACCCGGTGGCGCTCTACCCGCCGAAGCGCTTCTTCGGAGCCGCGCGGAACATCGAGCACGGCGGCTCGCTCACGATCATCGCCACCTGCCTGGTCGACACCGGCTCACGGATGGACGACGTCATCTACGAGGAGTTCAAGGGCACCGGCAACATGGAGCTGGCCCTCGACCGCAAGCTCAGTGAGAAGCGGATCTTTCCCGCCATCGACGTCCTGCGATCGGGCACCCGGCGCGAGGAGCTGCTCCTCGACGAGAACGAGCTGCGGATGGTCTGGACCATGCGCCGCATGCTCAGCGCCGTCGGCCCGAACGAGGGAATCGAGCTGCTCATGCAGCGGCTCGGCAAGACGAAGGACAACGCGGAGTTCCTGGTCGCGCTCAGCAAGAGCGTCGACGCCTCGGACCGCGCCTAGCTCCGGTCTGTCCCGCGCGTGACCCGTCGCCTCCCGCTCGCGCTCCTCGGGCTGCTGCTCGCTGCCTGTGGGGCCGATGCGCCGGCCTCCGGCACCCCGACGGCGTCCCCGTCGAGCACGGCGGTGGTGACCGCCACGCCGTCGGCGGAGCCGTCCCCGGCCGGCATCGGCGAGGTGATCCCGGCACCGGGGTCGGGGAGCGCCCTCTATCCGCCGAACCCCGGCGCGATCGTGGTCGCCATCGAGGCCGGCCACGGAGGCTGCCTCGACTGGGGTGTGCCCGATCCGCAGGAGCGCGGGCCGGACTTCAGCGAGAAGGCGATTACGATGGCGATCGCCCGATCCCTGGCCGGCATGCTGGCGGCGGATGGCGTGCGTCCGCTCCTGATCCGCGACGGGGACGAGGCGCTCGCGGGCGACGAGTACCCGGCGCTGGGGTGTGAGGGAGCGCCGTTTCGCGACGTGAACGGCGACGGGATGGCCGGGTTCGGGCCGGACGTTCCCGAGGCGACGCGCACCCGGGACGAGCTCCAGGCCCGCCTGGATCGCGCCAATGTCGCCGGGGCAGACGTGCTGGTCAGCATCCACGTGGACTCCATCACCGATGCGGCAGGCAACCTCCTGCCGGTGGCGCGGACCGAGACCTTCTACACCGACGAGACGCCCTGGGGCCCGGCGGTGACCGAGCCGCTCGCCGCCGCCGTGCAGGAGTCGCTCGTGGCGGCCATGGACGGGGTGGCCGGCTACGACCGCCAGGATCGGGGCATCAACGCCCACAATCTGTACGTCGTCGCGCCGCCGCTCGAACGTCCCACGCCGGAACGACCGGATCCGCTGCGACAGCCGACCCGCGGCGCGCTCATGCCGGCGATCCTGGTCGAGGTCGGCACCATCACCCTTCCCGAGGAGCATGAGCTGCTGCTCACCGAGGCGGGGGTCTCGGCCGCCTCCCGTGGCATCTTCGAGGGCCTTGCCGCCTGGTTGGCCGATCGGCCGCTGGCCGGCAGGATCAGCGTGGAGGGCCGCGAGGTCGGACGTCTCCCCGCGCCGGTCGCCGGGGGAGGCCCGCCCTTCGTCGCGGAACCCCTCCCCGATGCGCCGCTGCGCCTGCGGGTCACCAATACCGGGACCCGGGAGTGGGGCGCCGATGTGCTTCTCGTCGGCGGATGGATCACCTCCGCCGAGCCGTATGTGTACGGACGCCCCGCTGGCGTGGAGCCCAGGGGCACGGCGCTCCCGCCGCTGGCTGCCGGCGAGTCGGTCGTCGTGGAGCTGGACCCCGGTCCGCCCTCCGGCCCGGACGAGCTGGCATGGTTCTCGCTAAGGATCGGGGCAGAGAATCTTGCGGATCACGGGTCGCCGGCGCTCCAGCTCCGCGGAGCGCCCTGAACCGGATCGGACCCCACCGATCCGGATGATCCGGTGGTACCGGTATGCCCGGTGCAGGTTTGGGTTGAACGCCACGGCCATGGCTTGGTACCATGTGCCCCGCAATGGATATCGGCCACCGGCGGGGAGAGCGATCTCGCGATCGACCGGACCGGCGATCCTGCGCAACCAGTCCCTCACCCCGTGTAGGCGGAGCTCGATTCTCTATTGCCTGATCCGCGACGGCTGCTCAGCCGTATCACCGCGAGTCCCCTTCCGACCCGGCTCGTATCCCACCTCACCGTCGTGAGCCTCATCGCCGTCGCCTTCACGGCCGGACTGGCGACCCATCAGGCCGACCGTGATGCCGGTGTCGACGGCCCCGGATTCCTCGTCTCGTCGGTACGCGGCGCCAATGACGCCCTCGACGCGACCCCCGATTCGATCCTTCCCGTTCCCTCCGGCGGGTCCGACGATCTCGCCGCCCAGGAGCTCCAGCAGTTCGACGTCGACCGCGGCGCGCCGGCGGTCATGCCCGCCTCCTCCACGCCCAAGCCGACCCCGGTTCCGGTTGACCCCGACGCCACGCCGATCCCGCCGCCGACCACGGCCGTCGGGCAGGCGAGCCAGGGCACCACGGCCTCGGCCCCGTCGACGCGCGCCGCTGCGCCTGCGGCCCCGACCAGCCTCGTCTGGCCCGTTCCGGGCGGAGCGGTGAGCCAGTACTTCCATGCCGGCCACCTCGCCGTCGACATCGCCGCGCCGTACGGCAACCAGGTCGTCGCCGCCCAGGCCGGCGTCGTGACGTGGTCCGGCTGGCGCAACAACGGCGGTGGCTACGTCGTGTCGATCGACCACGGCAACGGGATGCGGACGACCTACAACCACCTGGGTGGCGTGTACGTCTCGGTCGGCCAGTACGTGGCCGCCGGCCAGCTCATCGCCCCGGTCGGGTGCACCGGCATCTGCACCGGCCCGCACGTTCACTTCGAGGTCGTGGTCAACGGGGTCATCGACAACCCGCTGCGCTACTTCTGACCGCCTCTCGGGACCCGTCCCCGAACGTCACCCGCCCAAAGGCATCGCCGGCGCTCGCCGCCGGCGTTGCTATGCTCGCCGCACATGTTCGCTGATCGAGCCCGGATCATGGTCCGCGGCGGCGCCGGCGGGGACGGCGCCGGCACGTTCCGACGGGAAGCGCACGTCCCGCGCGGGGGTCCGGACGGTGGCGACGGCGGCAAGGGAGGGGACGTCATCCTGCTCGTGGAGCCGGGCATGACCACCCTCGGCGACTTCAAGCGCAAGCGCCACTTTCGCGCCGGCGATGGTGGACGCGGCATGGGGCGCAGGGCGCACGGCCGGAACGGAGCTGATCTCGTCGTCCGGGTCCCTCCGGGCACCGTCGTTCGCTCTCATCCCGACGGCGAGTGGATCGGCGAGCTCGTCGAGGCCGAATCGCGCCTCGTCGTGGCGCGGGGCGGCCGGGGCGGCCGCGGGAATGTCCACTTCGCCACCGCCACGCATCGCGCGCCGAAGCACGCTGAGAAGGGCACGCCGGGCGACGAGGGCTGGATCGAGCTCGAGCTCAAGCTGATCGCCGACGTCGGCCTTGTCGGCGCCCCGAACGCCGGGAAATCGACCCTGCTGGCGGCCCTCACCGAGGCGCGGCCCGAGGTCGGCGCCTATCCGTTCACGACCATCACGCCGAACCTCGGGGTCATCGCCCTGGACGAGGAACGAACCGCGGTCATCGCCGACGTCCCCGGCCTGATCGAGGGTGCCCACGAGGGTCGAGGGCTCGGCCACCACTTCCTGCGGCACGTGGAGCGTACCCGGGCGCTGGTGGGCGTCGTCGACGGAGCGGCACGCGAGCCCGTCGAGGAGTGGCGGGCGGTGGAGGACGAGCTGCGCCTGCACGACGCGACGCTGGTCGATCGGCCGATGCCGCTCGTGGTCACCAAGCTCGACCTGCCGGAGGTCCGGGACCGATGGCCGGAGCTTCGCCGGGCGCTGCAGGCCGGCGGATCGTCGCCGATCGGCGTGAGCGCGCATGACGGCACCGGGCTCGAGGAGCTGCGCCGCCGCATCGCAACGTCACTCGACGATGCCGCGGCGCGGGCCGAGGCCGAGCCGCCGGCCGAGGAGATGCGCGTGCACCGCTTCGACCCGCTCGCGGAGGGCTGGCAGGTCGTGACCGAGGGGGAGGACTTCCGGGTGCAGGGCCGCCGCATCGAGACGGCCGCGGCTCGGACGGACTTCGACAACGAGGAGTCGCGTGACCGGTTCTGGCGCATGCTCGAGCGCCAGGGGATCGACCAGGAGCTGCGCCGCCGAGGCGCCGGCCCCGGCACGACGGTCCATATCGGCGACGTGGAGCTGGAGTGGGGCGAGGAATGAAGCTCGGCGCTGACGCGGCGCCGGAGGCGCTCGCTGCCAGCGACGCGCGGGCGCCGCGACGCATCGGCGTGCTGGGAGGGACGTTCGACCCGCCGCACATCGGGCATCTGTGGCTGGCCACGCTCGCCGCGGATGCCATGGACCTCGATCGGGTGCTCTTCATGCCCGCCGCGCAGCCCCCGCACAAGGCGAGCGAGGGGGTGTCTCGCGCCACGGACCGACTGCTCATGACGCGGATGGCCATCGGGGCCGATGCCGTGCTCGGCCTGACCGCCATCGAGATGGAGCGAGAGGGTCCGTCGTACACCATCGACAGCGTGGCCGAGCTCCAGGCGCTCCACGGTCCGGATGTGCAGCTGTTCCTGGTCATGGCGGCCGACTCGCTCGCCGCCATCGACACCTGGCGCGAGCCGGATCAGCTCCTCGAGCGGATCGAATGGATCGTCGGCCCGCGGCCGGACGCACCTCTGCCGGACCGGTCGAGGCTCGAGGACCGCTTCGGCGCCGCCGCCCGCCGAATCCACCTGCTCAGCGGCCCCTCGCTCGACGTGAGCAGCTCCGAGATCCGCGCCCGGGTGGCGGATGGCCGTGCCATCCGGTACCTTGTGCCGCGCGGCGTCGAGGAGCTGATCGTCGATCGCGGGCTCTATCGCCGCGGAGAGACGAGGACTCGATCCTGACCGAACCGGACCGCGTGGAGATCCCGCCCGAGGCCGCCGACCTGGCGCATCGGATCGTCGAGATCGCCTCGGACAAGAAGGGCAGCGACATCGTCATGCTGCGCACCGCGGAGCTGACGACCATGGCCGACTTCTTCGTCATCTGCTCCGGCCGCAGCGATCGCCAGGTCCAGGCGCTGGCCGGCGCCATCGTCGGCGAGCTTCGCGACGACGGGATCCGCCCGATCGGCACGGAGGGAATGACCTCCGCGCGCTGGGTCCTGCTCGACTACGGGTCGGTCATCGTCCACGTCTTCGCGCCAGATGAGCGCGAGTACTACGGGCTCGAGCGCCTATGGGGGCAGGCCGCGCAGGTCGTTCGCGTCGTCTGAGACGCTCCTCGCCGGGCGGCCGCGCTCGGCGCCATCGGTACTACGCGCGTCCGAGCGCATGGCCCATCGGTCCCATTGAGAGCGCCCGCTCCGCTTCGCATGCTCGGGCACATGACCGACCACGCGCGCCGTTCGCGCCCGATCGAGACGTGCCGCTTCTGCAGCGGCCGCCTCCTGACGAGCGTGTTCGATACCGTCTTCCGTGAGCCGGAGGCCGATGAGCGGCTCTTCTTCGCGATCCCGGGCGCGCTGTGCGTCCCGTGCCGGCAGCTCTATGTCGACCAGCAGCTCATCGGCATCCTCGGCCTGCAGGGCGCGCGCTGCACCTTCGCGATCGAGTCCGATCGCGTCCTCCGCGCCGGGCAGGCCGGCGCAGCCTAGGGACGACCAGCGCCGCTTCCGGCGCGGCGCGCGAGCAGGTGCTCGCCGAGCCACGCGGCCAGGGCCGGCTCCGGATCCATCGCGTTCGTCTTGATCGCGACGTCGGCCTCCCACAGGCCGGCAAGCATGGCTTCCAGCTCCTCGCCCCGATACCTGCCGGCCGCCTCGACCAGCCGCTCGGCCATCCGGACGTTGCCGCGCGCAACGCGTTTCGCGATCTCGCCGGGCGGGGTGCGACGCGCGGCGAGGTCACGGGCAACGATGAGGTCCGCCACGCGCCCGGCGAGCGAGGCCAGGATGCGCAGGCCGGGCTGCCCGTCCTCGAGCGCCCGCCGCAGGGCGTCCGCCGCCGCGCTCGGCTCCCGCCGGTCGATCGCATTCGTGATCGCGAAGACCGACGCCGGGCGGACGTCGGCGGTGAGCGCCTCGACGTCCTCGGCGGTGATCGGTCGGTCGCCGGCGTAGATCGCCAGCTTTCGCAGCTCGCCGTCCGCCACCCTCGTCATCTCGCCGCGCTCGATATCGGTCTCCCACACCGCGCCGCCCAGGCGCTCGGCGAGCACGTGCGCGGCACGCACCTCGATCGCGATCCCGGTGCGCGCCGCATGGCGCGTGATCCAGCCCCGCAGGTCCCCGCGTCGGGGCGCGGGGTGCTCCTCGACCCGGCCGCCGGCCGCCCGTACCACGTCGGCGAGGCGCTTCAGGAGCGCCGGGGGCTTCCCGACGTCCCGCGAGGGCCGCTCCTCGACGAGCGCCAGGGCTGATCCGGATGGCAGCTCGGTGACGAGGGCGAGAAGCCGCTCCGCCGACGCGGTCGACCGACCGGCCGCGCGAAGGGGTTGCCGCAGGACCGCGAGGTGCGTCCCGAACATGCCCATCGTGCCCGCCTCGAGCCGCGCCCGGTCGATGGCGGCATCATCCGGCGATCGCTCGGGGACGATCTCCACCCGGTCGGTGGCATCGACCTCGGCAGCGAACTCGCGGAGGGCGAGGTCGAGACCCAGACCGTCGTCGCCGTGGAGCAGCCGGATCGGCGCGCTCACGGCCTCTGCTCCGCCGCCCATGCTTCGCGCAGCCGCGCGACGAGATCATTCACCGCGAGCCCGGCTGCCTCGGCGACCTGCGCCTCGAGAGCATGCGCCGGCCGCCGGGCGGCCTCGATCTGTGCCGCGTGATCCGGATGTCGCCGCTGCATGTCGTCCAGCCGTTCGTCGACGGTCAGGAACTCCTGGGCCACGTGCCGGTCCGCCACGGCGAGGAGGACCGATGGCCAGCCGATCGGAAAGCGATCGTCGTCGAGCAGGCAGAAGATCGGATGGGAGGCGACCGGGACCGCGAGCTCCGGGTGCCCCGCCGCCTCGAGGCGGCGCGCGCCGACGATGCCGTGCTCGCCGCCCGTGCGCCGGACCTCGACCTTGTCGATGTCGTGCAGCAGCGCGGCAGCCACCACGAGCTCGACGTCGACCGGGATCCCCGCACCGGCCACCAGTCGCGCTGCGCCTTCTGCAACCCGGGCCACGCCCTCGGAATGGACCAGGATGCCGTCGGGCAGCCCGGCATCGGAGAGCATCCGGCGTGCGGTCGGTCGATCGGGGATGGCCATGGACCGATGCTACCCGTCCGGGCCATGGCATGGACCGTCCGCGGTGGAACGTGGCGCGTCTCGGTCCTGGCGCTCCAGCTCGAACCGTCGCTGACCACCTCGACGTCGCCATGGAGATCGGTGCGGAGCACCACCAGGCCCGGCTGCGCGCCGAGCGTCGCGAGCGTCTCCGCCGCGGGATGCCCGTACTCGTTGTCGGCACCTGCCGAGATCACCGCCACGCCCGGATCGAGGGCATGCAGGAAGGCCGGCATCGTCGAGGAGTGCGAGCCGTGGTGACCGACTTTGAGCATGTCCACCGGTGGCAATCCGCCCCGGAGGACGAGCGCGTTCTCCACCGGCTCCTCCGCATCGCCGGTGAGCAGGGCCGCGAAGCCGCCGTGTCGGAGGAGCGCCACGATCGATCCGTTGTTGATGTCTCCGTCCGGCAGAGGTGCGGTGGCGTCGGCCGCGGACGGGTACAGGACATCGAGCATCGTGCCCGGGGCAATGTGGACCCGATTGCCGGCGCGCGCCTCGTGCAGGCGGACTCCCGAGGCACGTGCATCGGCGAGCAGTCGGTGGTAGGCGTCGTTCTCGAACGGGATGCCGGCATGGAGGAGGGCGCCGACACGGAAGCGGTCCAGCACGTCGACGAGCCCGCCGACGTGGTCCTGGTGCGGATGGCTGAGCACCAGCAGGTCGATCCGCCTCGCGAAGAACGGCAGGCTGGCGCCGAGGCGGCGAAGCGTTCGTTCCGGATCGGGTCCGCCGTCCACCAGGGCGGTGGCGCCGTTCGCGGCCTCGATCAGGATCGCGTCGCCCTGCCCGATGTCGAGCACGGTCAGGTGCAGGCGTCCATCCGGGCGTGACGCGATCGTGATCGCCACGAGCGTGGCCACCAGGGCGGCCCCCGCCACCGGGGGTCGGACCAGTGCGGAGAGTCCGGCGAGCGCACCGGTCATCGCCTCATCGGGGACCGCGCGTCGATCGGGGTCGGCCCGCCCTGGATCGTGGAGCGCCCAGGAGGCGAAGGCGAGGACCGGCAGCCACGCCACGGCGACCACGGTGGGGACCTGAAGGTCGACGGCCGCGCCCGGGATCGAAGCCGCGGTGGCCCCGATCGTGATCATCGCCCGAAGGAGCAGCCAGGCAGGCCCTGCCGCGACCCAGTCCAGCAATGCCGCCACCGGCACGTCCCGGAGCGCTTCGGCGACGATGCCCAGCACGGCCGCCATGGCGGTGAATGCCATCACCAGCGGCACGATCGGCACCACCAGCACGTTGGCGATCGGCGCGACCAGCGACACGCGCTCGAAGTTGACGAGGATGACCGGAAGCGTCGTCAGCTGTGCGGCGAGCGTCAGGGCGACCGGCTCCCGAATCCAGCCGGGCCAGCGACCCATGCGGGACTCGATCGGCCGCCCGAACCACACGAGCCCGGCCGTGGCCAGGAACGAGAGCTGGAACCCCACGTCCCACAGCACCGATGGCGCCGCCAGCAGCATCACCAGCGCGGCCATGCCCAGGGCCGAGGTGGCGTGCGCGCGCGAGCCGGCGAACCGTCCGACCAGGAGCGCGCCGGCCATGAGCGCGGCCCGCACGACCGATGGGCTCGCCCCGGTCAGCAGCACATACGCGGTGACGGTCAGCGTCGCGACGGCCGCCGTCGTCCACCGACCTCCCGGGCGGCGCTCGAGCGGTCGGAGCACTGCTCCCACCAGCGCGACGACGATGGCGATGTTCCAGCCGGAGATTGCGACCACGTGCGTCAGGCCCGCCGTGGCGAAGTCATCGGCGACCTCGGGGGCGATCGAGGTTCGCACGCCGAGCAGGATCCCGGCGCCCAGCGCCGCCTCGGGCTCGGGGACGACCGCGGTGATGCCGCCGAGCAGGGCGGCGCGCAGCGCGGAGAGGCCGCCTGCCGGTCCGGACGGCTCGCCGACCGGCTCCGCGCGCCGAGCACGAGCGATGGCGCCGATCCCCTGGCGCGCCAGGTACTCGCGATACGCGAACCCGTCGAAGTCCTCCGCCAGATCGATCCGCGCCCGAATCGCCAGCCGGGTGCCGCTGCGCAGATCGGCCCCGCGGGGAAGCCAGACGAGGAGCCGGTCCGACAGCTTCGCAGGTCTCCCGTCACGTTCCACCACGAGGTCGCCCAGGACGATCTGGAGACGATCGGCCCGTGGGCGAGGGTCATCGAGGATCGTGCCGGCGATGCCGTATTCGGACCCATCGACCAGGCTGGCCACGCCGTCGCTGCCAGCCAGCGCCTGCTGCGGTGGGTCGTGGCGCCAGGCGCCGAGGACGAGGCCGGCGACGACCACACCGGAGAGCAGGCCGGCGGCGCCGACCCTGCCGCCCAGCACGCCGGCCACCAGCCCGATGAGCGCCATCGCGGCGCCGAGGGCTGGCTCCGCCGCCAGGCCGTGGTCATCGGCGAGGATGCCCGCAGCAACCCCGACCAGGGCGCAGGGCAGGACCCAGCGGGCCGCGCCCATGGGGAAGGCCGGCCGCCCGTCAGCCGGCGGTCGCGAGCTCGCGGATGTCCTCGAGCTGCCCGCGGTGGATCACGCCGCGCTGGACGGCATCGTCGAGGGAGCTGAACGGTCGTTCCTGGCGGGCGGCGACCAGCTTCTGGACGGTCACCGGCCCGATTCCCGGCAGCGCCTCGAGCTGCTCCGGCGTGGCCGTGTTGATGTTCACCAGGCCCACGCCCGGGTCAGCGGTCGTCCCTCCGGCCGCCGCCGGCTGGGCTGCCGGTTCCGCCACGCCGGACGCACTCTCGCCGAGGCGAGGGACGCGGACCTGGTCACCATCGGCGAGCGGCTGCGCCAGGTTGAGGCTCGCCTCCGCGGCGTCCAGGTCGGCGTCGGTGGCATAGCCGCCGGCCGCGGCGATCGCGTCGCCGATTCGTGAGCCGGCCGCCAGCTGGTGGAGTCCCGGCACCGCCACGGCTCCTGCGACGTCGACGACGACGATGCTGTTCGTCGGGGCGACCGTGGCGCCGGCTCCGTCGCCCATCGTCATCGGCGGGAGGAGCAACGCCGCGCCCTCGTCCGGCGAGCCGCCATCGAGCGGGAGCATGAGGACGGCCACGGCTGCCGCGACGAGCAGGGCGGCAACGAGGCCGGCGGCGGCGAGGACGCGGTCGGAACGGGACATGGCTCGACTCCGTGAAGAGGCGAGCGAGAGGTCAACCTGCGTCCGGAGCCCGGCGCCCGGGCACTCGACGCCGGGCCCCGGAAGCAGGGAGCGGAGCCTACGCGTCGTGTCTTATCGGGGGCTTACCGGCTCGTTACCGTCGACGACGCGGACGTCAGTCCCGCGGCGTCACCACGTTCACCAGCCGACCCGGGATCTGGATGACCCGCATCGGCTCCTGGCCCGCGAGGTAGCGCTGGACGTGCTCCGACGCAAGCGCCATGCGCTCGATCTCGTCGGCCGTGGTGTCAGGGGTCACGACCAGGCGGTCGCGCAGCTTCCCGTCGACCTGCACGGGCAGCTCGATCACCTCGGCCGCGGTCAGCGCCGGATCGGCGACCGGCCACGGCTGGCGGTGGATGCTGTACGCGTGGCCGCGCCGCTCCCAGAGCTCCTCCGCGACGTGCGGCGTGACCGGCGCCATGAGGAGCAGCAGCGTGTCGACCGCTTCCGCGTAGGCCTCGGATCGGGCGAGGCCGGACTCCCGGGCTCGGATGACCGCGTTCGTCAGCTCCATCAGCTTGCTGATGGCGGTGTTGAAGCGCAGCTCCTCGTAATCGGCGGCGACCGCGCCGATCGTCGAGTGCGTCGCGCGGAGCAGCGCACGGGTCATCTCGTCGGCGCTGCCGAGCGTCTCATCCGCTGCCGCGGTCGTCCGGCGCTCCTGTGGAAGTGCGGCGCCCCACACTCGCCCGAGCCAGCGGTGGATGCCGTCGATCCCGGTCGGGTTCCACGGGCCACCCTGGTCCCACGGCCCGATGAACATGAGGAACGCGCGGACGCTATCGGCTCCGTAGCGCTCGACGAGCTCGTCGGGTGCCTGCACGTTGCCGCGCGACTTGCTCATCCGGTTGTGATCGGCGCCCAGGATCTGGCCCTGGTTCCGGAGCTTCAGGGTCGGCTCGTCGAAGCCGAGCATGCCGAGGTCGCGCAGCGCCTTGGTGAAGAAGCGGAAGTACATCAGGTGCATGACGGCGTGCTCGGCGCCGCCGGTGTAGAGGTGAATCGGCATCCACCGGTCCACCTCGTCGCGCAGGAACGGCGCCGTCTCGTCGTGCGGGGAGCAGTAGCGCAGGAAGTACCAGCTCGAGTCCACGAACGTGTCCATCGTATCGGTCTCGCGGCGAGCCGGACCGTTGCAGGTCGGGCAGGTCGCGTTCAGGAAGTCGGGATGCGATTGGAGCGGAGAGACGCCGGTCGGCGCGAAGTCGACGTCGGCGGGCAGCAGGACCGGCAGCTGGTCGTCGGGGACCGGCTGCATGCCGTGTTCGTCGCAGTACACGATCGGGATCGGGGCGCCCCAGTAGCGCTGCCGCCCGGCGACCCAGTCGCGCTGGCGGTAGCTGACTGCCTGGCGGCCCAGCCCGAGATCCTCCAGTTGCTTCGTGATCGCGCCGATCGCATCGGCAGCCGGCATCCCGCTGAACTCGCCGGAATCGCGGAGGACCTCGTCGGCGCTGTGCGCCACGAATGCGGCGCCGTCCGGCAGCTCGCCGGATGCGGGACCGACCACGAACCGAATCGGCAGCTCGAACTTCTCCGCGAAGGCGTAGTCGCGCTCGTCGTGGGCGGGGACGGCCATGATCGCGCCGGTCCCGTAGCCGGGCAGGACGTAGTCGGCGATCCAGATCGGGATGCGCTCCTGCGTCATCGGATTGATCGCGTGGGCGCCGATGAAGACCCCGGTCTTCTCGCGGTCGGTGCTCATCCGCTCGATCTCGGTCTCGCGCCGGGCGGCATCGACGTAGGCGTCCACATCGGCTCGGCGGTCATCCGTCGTCAGCACGGAGACCAACGGGTGCTCCGGGGCCAGGACCATGAAGGTGGCGCCGAACACCGTGTCGGGGCGGGTGGTGAAGACCCGGATCGGCTCGACGTCGTCGACCTCGGTCGGGAAGTCGATCTCCGCTCCCTCGGAGCGGCCGATCCAGTTCGTCTGCATCGCCTTGATCGGCTCGGGGTAGTCGAGGCCGTCGAAGCTCAGCAGCTCGTCGGAGTAGTTGGTGATCCGGAAGTACCACTGCTCGAGGTCTCGCTTCGTCACCGGCGTGCCGCAGCGCCAGCAGCGCCGATCGGTGCCCTCGACCTGCTCACGCGCCAGGACGACCTTGTCCTTCGGGCACCAGTCGACGGCGCCCATCGCCGTGTACGCGAGGCCGGCCTCGTAGAGGCGCAGGAAGAGCCACTGCGACCAGCGGTAGTACTCGGGATCGCAGCTGACGACCTCGCGGCTCCAGTCGAAGCCGGCGCCCATGAGCCGCATCTGGCGGCGCATGGTGTCGACGTTGGAGTAGGTCCACACCGCGGGGTGGATGCCGCGGTCGATGGCCGCGTTCTCGGCCGGCAGGCCGAACCCGTCGAAGCCCATC
>DATHTR010000084.1:0-4081 GCA_035463095.1 Candidatus Angelobacter sp.
CGACGTGAGCGATACGATGGCCGCGTCCGGAGGGGTGGCAGAGTGGACGATTGCAGCGGTCTTGAAAACCGCCGTGGCGAGAGCCACCGTGGGTTCGAATCCCACCCCCTCCGCCATCGACGTGCCTGGTCGGGACCGCCCACGCACATGGGCCGATCGCCTACGGATCGACGAACAGCGATAACGACCCGCGATGGTCGATTCGAACATACACGGCGACATCGTCACGGCTGGCCCGGAGAAGATCGCCGGAGTGGAGAAAGCCGCGGTCTCCATTCGAGAGGCGGAGAGCCCAGCGATCGACCGGGGCGCGGAGTCGCGTTGTGAGCTCCTCACCGGGTTCGACCGTGATCGCAGGCCCGAACACTGCGGCGACCCGACCCTCAACGTCGTCCGGCGCCTCGATGACTTCGAGGATTGCGGGTCGGTCCCACTCGTTGCGGATCGGGATCGTCAGGTCCCGCTCCGACGGGCCGAGCGAACCGCACGCGAGGAGGGAACCGCAGATCAGGGCAGTGGCGAGACCCGCAGCGGTGCTCCGCATCAGCGCGTGGCGATCTCCCGGACGCGCGCCACGGCGTCCTCGAACGGCAGACCGGCCAGCGCCTCGAGCACGCCCGATTCGTCGGGCGGTGCCATGGCCACGCCTGCGGCTGACGCGAGCTCCGAGCCGAACGTGACGAGCCGATGGAACCCGCGCTCGGCCAGCTGGTCGGCCAGCGGCAGGCCGGCGATCGCAGCCGACGTCGCCTTGCTGCGCAGGAAGACGAGGCGGTCGGTCCCGACCATCTGGTCCCGAACCAGGTCGAGCCGCTGCGGCCCGTCGAGCAGCGGCACCTCCAGCAGCACCTCCGCGCCCGATGCGTCGCCGGCCAGGGTCTCCGTCACCGAGATCGTGACGGCGGCGTAGAGCAGCCGATGATGCGCCGGCCCGAACGAGCGGCCCCCCTCCACCGACGTCACGCGGCCGCGGACCACCAGGTCGGCAGACTCGACGAGTGCCGCGAGGCTTCGAGGTCGCTCGACTTCCGAGGCGCCCATCAGTCCGCCGGCCAGCTGCGGCCCGGCCTGGAGACGCGGCGCGCCATCCGGCGCATCGACCGGCGGCGCCGTGAGCCGACGCTCTCTGATGTAGGCGTACTCGTTGATGTGGTCGATGTCCGTCGGATGGAGGCGGGTCGGACCGTTCGGCGTGTTCGCGTGCATGCAGGTCGCGGCGACCGGTCCATCGGTCTCCGGCGGGTTGCCCCAGTGCCGCAGGCCCAGCGTGTGCCCGAGCTCGTGGCAGGAGACATGCTCGCGGCTCGCGTCGTCGTCGAAGAAGGCCGCGTAGCGCGGATTGATGTTGAAGACGAGCTGCTGCTGCCGGCACCACCGGTGGCCGGATGGGTTCTCTCCCTGCGGTGCGCCCGACGGGCAATAGACCCACGCCGCCGCGCCGTTGTCCCCGTAGTCGGAGGAGTAGGCCACGACGTCGGTCCAGTCCGTCGGCCGTTGCTGCTCGATCAGGTTCAGCTTCGTCGGCTCGCTGTAGGCAGCGCGCATCGCGGCGCGCATCGCGCCGGCGAGCTCCGGTGTGAGGGACGAGTCGAAGAGGACGTAGTGGCGCAGGTCGTCGCCGACGCTCGTGCAGCGGGGCGGGGTGACCGGGCGATCGCAGTTCAGGATCGAGCCGACCTCCCGCCCCCCGTGGTCGGCGAGGCTCGTCCCCGGCAGCTGCGTGAAGAGCAGGAGCAGCGCGAAGGGGATCGCCAGCCGGCGTCGGATGGGTTGGAGGCGGCGCATCGGTCCGCGTGGTCGATCGGCCATCGCCGCCTGATCGTGGGCGCCTGACCGCGGAGTGTCAACGCGAGGCCGAAGCGCTCGTGCCCGTGCATCCATCCGCGCATCGGCTGGGCGCACAAGGCGGTGCCCGGGGGCGCCCGGCGCGCCCGGGGCGCCCGGCGCACCCGGCGAAGGGCAGTGCGGCGTCACCCGCTTCCGCGTTTCAGAAGCGATCGCAGGTGCAGGCGCCGGTGCGGCGAGCGGTCGGCTTCCACCAGTGATCGGGGCAACCGCCGACGATCGAGCGCATCGCGGCGCGGGACTCCCACCACGATCTGCGTGAAGTCCGGCCTCCGGGGATGAGGGTCAGCATCGGCGTCGTGGCTTCGGTGGCGGGCAGTGTCATCGGTCTGGTCTCCAGCAGGGACGGGTCACGAGTGGCGAGACCGATGGTGCCCGCGGGGCGGACCGACCACGACGCACGAAGCGCCGATCCGCTCGCTGACAAGCGACGCTGACGGGCTACGTCATCCGCCGCGATCGCTCATTCGACGCTGGACGGGACCTCGTGATGGAGCCGGCAGCGCGCCTCGTAGGTCTCGTCCCCCATGCCGCCGATGACGATGAGCGGCGAGTCGGCCGGCGCGGGCGCTCCGTCGATCAGCCGCTGGGTCCGGGTGGCCGGCTCGCCGCACACCATGCAGATGGCGGTCAGCTTCGTCACCTGGTCGGCGAGGGCCAGCAGGCGTGGCATCGTGCCGAAGGGCACGCCCCGAAAGTCGCGATCGAGGCCGGTGACCACCACCTGCTTGCCGCGCGTGGCGAGCCGCTCGACCACCTCGGGAAGCCGCTCGTCGAAGAACTGGGCCTCCTCGACGGCCACGATGTCCGCGTCGCCGACGGCCGCCTCGATCTCCTCGGACGCGTCGACGCTGATGGCGTGATGCTGCGCACCGGACCGAGACACCACGGTCACGCGATCGGTGCGCGTGTCGAGTCGGGGCTTCACCAGGACGACCTGCCGGCCGGCGATCGAGAAGCGCCGGAGCAGCCGGAGCATCTCGTCGGTCTTGCCGCAGAACATGCACCCCGCGATGACGTGAACCCAGCCGTGGGTATAGAACATCGGCCTAGTCGCCGACGACGGCGAGGCCCTCCTCGGCCACACCCAGCTCGGCAGCCAGCGCCGCGCGCAGCGGCTCGACATCCGGCGTGCTGCCGGTCAGGAGCCGCACGGTCTGGGCGCAGCTGGCGAGAAACGCAGCCTGGCCGTTCGCCACGGTCCCGCCGCGGGCCTTCGCGGCCGTCATGAGCGGGGTGGTCGCATGGTTCAGCACGAGGTCCAGGACGTATCGGTCGTCGGGCAGCAGCTCGTCCGGAACGGGTGAGGCGCCCCCGTCGACGCCGATGCCCGTGGCATTCACGAGCAGCTCGCCCCGGCTCAGCTCGGCCTCGATGGTCGCCTCGTGCCACGGGCGTGCGCGCAGCTCCATGTGACGGGCACTCCGCGCGAAGTGGTGGACGAGCGCCTCCGCCTTGTGGAGGTGGCGGTTGAAGACCGCCACGTGCTGGAATCCGGAGCCGATGAGCACCGCGACCACCGCCCGAGCCCCGCCACCGGCGCCCAGGACGACGGCGTTTCGCGGCCACCTGCCCTTCACGCCGGGGAGGATCGACTCGAGGCCGGCCCGGATCCCGTCCGCGTCGGTGTTGTGTCCGCGCAGCCGGCCGTCGACGCGGACGTAGACGTTCACCGCCCCGCTGATGCGCGCGTCGTCCGAGAGGGCATCCGAGAGCGGCGGTGCCTTCTCCTTGTGCGGCGAGGCGATGAGCGCTCCGGCGAAGTCGTCCCCGGAGCGGACCTCCTTGAGTGCCTCGGCGAGCTGATGCGGCTTCCGCTCCCAGTGCTCGATCTGGAGCGGTGTGCCGGCCGCCTCGAGGCCGGCGCGGACCACGCCCTCGAGCGGGCTCGGGCCGAGCGGGGCGCCGATGATCGGAAGTCGGGTGACGGGCATTGCGGGTACGCTCAGGGTGCTTCGGGGAAGGGATGACGAGCCCTGGGGACGGTTCGTCCTCGGGGGGACCCCATGCTATCATCGGCGCCGTTCGCGGAGAGGTCGCATAGTGGCCTAGTGCGGCGGTTTGCTAAACCGTTGAAGGGCGTAAAGCTCTTCCGAGGGTTCGAATCCCTCCCTCTCCGCCACTCGATCCGTCACCGCGCGGATCGGTCGCACGGGTGCCCGTAGCTCAGTGGATAGAGCGTCAGGTTGCGGACCTGAAGGTCGGAGGTTCGAGTCCTCTCGGGCACGCCATCCCC
>DATHTR010000085.1:0-21947 GCA_035463095.1 Candidatus Angelobacter sp.
CGGCCACCATGGACCCGGCGGCCGCCTGCGACGGCGTCGAGTCGCTGTCCTTCACCCACACCATGAACGACCAGGAGTCGCCGGTGATCGCCGAGATCGCCGAGGCCTTCGAGGGCACCACCGTCGACGTCACCCAGATCCCGTTCGACGGGGCGCAGCAGGCGTATGACCAGCAGGCCGCCGGCGGCGAGGCGCCGGACGTGTTCCGGGCCGAGATCGCCTGGATCGCCGACTACGCCGACAAGGGCTACCTGGTCGACCTGACCGACATGGTCCCCGCCGACGAGTGGGGCGATTATCTGGAAGGCCCGCTGGCCTATGGCCAGTGGCAGGGCGGCACCTATGCGATCCCGCAGGTGACCGATGCCCTGGCGCTCATGTACAACAAGCGCATCTTCGAGGAGGCCGAGGTCGATGTCCCGGAGACGATGGAGGACTTCGTCGCCGTCGGCCAGACCATCCAGGACAACACGGACCTCGAGAACGCCTTCTACATGCGCGGTGACGCCTACTGGCTGCAGCCGTTCCTCTGGGCCTTCGGCGGCGGCCTGTTCGACGTCGATGAGGAGGGCAACGTCACCGAGATCCTCGTGAACAACGAGGGCTCGGTCGAGGGCCTCACCTTCCTGCTCGAGGACGTGCTCGGCACCATCTCGCCGGAGTCGGTCGACTTCGCGAACGACTACGGCAATGCCATGACCGCCTTCAAGGCCGGTGAGGTCGCGATGATCTTCAACGGCCCGTGGTCGACCGCCGACGCGCTCTCCGGCGAGGAGTTCAGCGACCCGGAGAACCTGGGCGTGGCGGTCATCCCGGCGGGGCCGGACGGCGACCGCGGCTCGCCCATCGGTGGGCACAGCTACGTGGTGTATGCGGGCATGGACGAGTCGCGCCAGGCGTGCGCCGTCGAGTTCACCCGCTACCTCAGCTCGGCCGAGAACCAGGGTCGCCTGGCGACCGAGCTGAACCTCCTGCCGACCCGGACCAGCGCCTATGAGCTGTCCGAAGTGCAGGACAGCCGGCTCATCGCCGACTTCCAGGCGGTCATCGAGAACGCCACCGCCCGTCCGGTCGTGCCCGAGGGCGGCGCCATCTACGCCGACTTCGGCCCGAACTTCCAGGCCGCCTGGACCGGGGACAAGTCCCCGCAGCAGGCCCTGGACGATGTGGCTGCCGCGTGGGAAACCCTTCTCGCGAGCCGGCTCGGACAGTAGAGTTCCTCCATCGCCCGGGCCGGGCTCCGGCCCGGCCCGGGCTCCTCATCTGACGGAGTGCACGAGACATGCGTGATCGGATGTGGGTGGCCTACGCCTTCATGGCGCCGGTCCTCGTCGTCATGGCGATCATCGTGCTCTACCCGCTGGCGCTGTCGGTCTACTCCAGCTTCACCGACCTGAACCGCGCGAACGCCGCAACGATCTTCCGAGAGGGATCGGAGCAGTGGGTCGGTCTGGACAACTACGTCCGGGTGCTCACCAGCGAGGACTTCCGCGGCCGCTTCATGTGGACCGTGGTGTGGACCGCGGTGAACGTCACCTTCCACTTCACCTTCGGCATGGGCCTCGCCCTGCTGCTCAACCAGAAGTTCCGTGGCCGGACCGCGTATCGGCTGGTCCTCATGCTGCCGTGGGCCATCCCGGCCTTCATCAGCGCCGTGGCCTGGCGCTACCTGTTCAACGGGGAGTACGGCTTCATCAACCTGTTCCTGGCGAACTTCGGCATCGACGGCCCCAACTGGCTGTCCGATCCGTTCTGGGCCTACGTCGCCCCGATCGTTGTCAACGTGTGGCTTGGCGTTCCGTTCATGATGGTCGCCCTCCTCGGCGGACTCCAATCCATTCCGGCGGACCTGTACGAGGCGGCGCGCGTCGATGGCGCGAACCGGAGACAGATGTTCTGGAACATCACCCTGCCCCAGCTCAAATCGGTCTCGGTGGCGGTGACGATGCTCGGCGTGATCTGGACCTTCAACCTGTTCGTGGTCATCTACCTGACGACCGGCGGCGGCCCCGGCGGGCGAACCCGGATCCTCGTCGTGGAATCCTTCAACCAGTTCCAGGCGGGTCAGTTCGCGGCGGCGGCGACCTACTCGGTCGTCATCCTGTCGCTCCTGCTCCTGTTCGTGGCCGCCTACCAGCGCGCCTTCCGCACCGAGGACGTGGCCCGATGAAGCAGCCGATGTGGGAGCGGGTCGCGACGCACGTCGTTCTCCTGTTCGCCTGCGCGATCGCGATCTTCCCGATCCTCTGGATCGTCTCCACCTCCTTCAAGAACCAGTTCGACGTCCTGTCGACCCGGATCGAGCTGATTCCGTCCCGCCCGACGCTCGAGAACTACGAGAACCTGTTCAACCCGGCCACTGCCGCCGGCGGCTACTTCTGGAACTGGTTCGGGAACTCGCTGCTGATCGCGGTCCTCACCACGGTGCTGTCGGTGTTCCTGGCCTCGACCGCCGCCTATGCGCTGAGCCGATACAAGTTCTGGGGCCGGGGCGCGATCACGCGCTATTTCCTCGTGAACCAGATGTTCCCCGCGGTCATCCTGCTCGTGCCCCTCTTCCAGCTGCTCGGGATCCAGTTCCGGCTGCTGAACACGCCATGGGCGCTGGTGCTGGCCTACGCCACCACCGCCGTGCCGTTCTGCGTGCTGATGCTGAAGAGCTACTTCGACACCCTGCCGATCGAGCTCGAGGAGGCGGGGCGCATCGACGGGCTCGGGCCGCTCGGGACCTTCTACCGCATCGTCCTGCCGCTCTCGACGCCGGGCATCGCGGTGACCGCCTTCTACGCGTTCATCACCGCCTGGAACGAGTTCCTGTTCGCCCTGGTGTTCCTGACCCGTCCGGAGTCGTTCACGCTGCCGATCGCGGTCCAGCTGTTCATCAACCAGTTCACGCAGAACTGGGGCGGTGCGATGGCCCTGTCGGTCATCGTCACCATCCCGGTCATGCTCTTCTTCTACCTGGCCCAGCGCTACCTGATCAGCGGCCTGTCGACCGGCGGCATCAAGGGCTAGCCCTCGTCCGGACGTTCGTCAGGGTCGATCGCCTCCGGGGCCACGTCGGTCCCGGGGGCGTCGCGGTCGGTGGGCACCGCGCCCCGCGGCTGGCCCTCGGGAAGCGGAAGGGCGGCGGCCCCACCGAGCGCATCGGCGGGATCCACGTCCTCGCGGTCTGGTCGGTCGTGATCGTTCATGGGCGGGAAGTGGAGCAAGTGCCGGGCCGATCCGCGCCCGAGTGTCCGCGCCTCAACGCTCGAGCCTGAGCCCTACCATGGGCGGCCATGGACTGGCTGGCCGAGCTGTTCGAGACGAACCGGATCATCGTCCTGTCCGTCTCCGGGCAGGTGTTCTTCGTGCTCGGCCTGGCCGTCGCCCTCCAGAGCCGACAGCGGTCGCAGCTGCCCCTCGCCCGTCCCCTCGGCTGGCTGGCTGGATTCGGCATCCTCCACGGCCTCATGGAGTGGGGCTACCTGTTCGTGCCGATCCAGGCCGGCTTCCTGCCGCAGCCGGTCGTCGAGCTCCTGCTCCTGCTCCAGCTCGTCCTCAAGCCGCTCAGCTTCGCGCTGCTCTTCCAGTTCGGCGTCGAGCTCATCATCAGCAGCCGGCGGAACCCGATGCCCGCTCTCCTGGGGCAGCCGGTGCTGCGCCTCGTCCCCGCCCTCGCGACGGCGGCGTGGGCGATCGCCACGATCGCCATCTCGCTGGCCGCGGGCGACTTCGTCCCCGATCCCGATCCATGGCTCCGCTCGGATGGGATCGAGCCGGCGATCCGCTCCGTCGGGGGGGCGCTCGCCGTCGGCGACGTCGTCGCCCGCCTGTTCCTGGCGCTCCCCGGTTCGGTGCTCGTGGCGATCGGGCTGCGGCGCACGACCCGACGCCTCGGGCCCGTGGCCGGCCCGCGCATCGGGCGGGCGCTCTCGGTCGCGGCGATCGCGTTCCTGGCGTACGCGGCGCTGGCGGGATTGGTGCCGATGCAGGCCCCATTCCCGCCCGCCTCGGTCCTGAACGGCCGCACCGTGTTCGAGGGCATCGGCATCCCGATCGAGGTGCTTCGCTCGGTGGCCGGGCTGGCCATCGCGCTGGCGGTGATCCGCAGCCTCGAGCTGTTCGAGCAGGAGACCGATCGGCTCCTGGCCGAGGCCCGCCGGCGCGAGCTGCTCCTCCAGGAGCGCGAACGGATCGGGAGGGACCTGCACGACGGCATCATCCAGTCCATCTACGCGGCGGGGCTGCACCTGGAGCAGGCCGCGGCAGAGGTGACCGAGGCGCCGGGCACCGTCGGGGAGCGCATCGGCACCGTCATGGGAGAGCTCAACCGCATCACCGGCGACATCCGCAGCACGATCTTCGACCTGCGCTCCGGCGAGCTCGAGACGCGCGATGCGGAAGCGATCGTGCTCGCGGTGGCCGATGAGCTCCAGGCGCACACGCTCGTGCAGCTCGAGATCGGCTCGGAGGGGCTGTTTCGGCCCCGTCTTCGTCCGGAGCAGGCCGACCATCTCCGCCACCTGGTGACCGAGGCATTCTCGAACGTCCTGCGTCACGCCCGCGCCACCACGGTGTCGGTGCGCATGGCCTGCACCCGGCGGCGGTTCACCCTCGAGCTTCGCGACGACGGGGTCGGGTTCGACGCGGGGGCGGTCACCGAGGGACGCGGCCGGCGCGGAAGCGCTCAGGGCCTCGCGAACATCCGGCGCCGGGCCGAACTGCTCGGCGGGGAGATCGACATTCAGAGCGAGCCCGGACGCGGCACCCGCCTCTCGCTTACGATGCCGGTGGCGACGGCTCGCCGACCCACATGACCGACACCACCCCCACGTCCGCGCCACCCGCGGAAATCCGAATCCTGATCGCCGACGACCACGAGGTCGTGCGGATCGGCCTTGCCGCGCTCCTCGACGGGCAGGAAGGCCTATCGGTCGTGGCGCAGGCGGCATCCGGCACGGAGGCCGTACGCCTGGCGCGCACGCACCGGCCCGACGTGGTGGTCCTCGACATCCGAATGCCGGGCGGCTCGGGAGTGGAGGCCTGCCGCGCGATCACCGAGGAGCTCGAGGGCACCCAGGTGGTGATGCTGACCAGCCACGCCGACTCCGATGCCCTGTTCGACGCGATCGACGCCGGAGCGTCCGGGTACGTCCTCAAGCGCGTCGGCTCCGGTGAGCTCGTGCATGCGGTGCGCACCGTGGCGGCCGGCGGGTCGCTGCTCGATCCCGCCGTCACGCGGGCCGTGCTCGACCGGCTGCGGAACGCGTCGCGGATCGAGGAGGCCGGCGCCTTCGCCGACCTGACCGAGCAGGAGCGCCGGGTGCTCGCACACGTCGCCGACGGCGCATCGAACCGGGAGATCGCGGAGCGGATGGGGCTCGCGGAGAAGACGGTTCGCAACTACGTCTCGAACATGCTCGCCAAGCTCGAGCTGGAGAGTCGCGCGCAGGCCGCCGGCTACGCGATCCGAAACCGGCTGCCCGAGCTCGAGGCGCCGGACCGATGAGGCGCGATCGCCGTCACAGCCTGGCGGCTCTCGCGGCCGTGGCGGCCGTTGCGGTGCTCGCATCCTGTGCGGTCGAGCCGTCGTCGACCCCGGAGCCGAGCGTGGTCCCTCCGTCGACGGCCACGCCCACCGCGACCGCCTCGCCGAGGCCGTCGGACAGCGCGACCCCGGCGCCGGCCACGCCGACCCCGGAACCGGCGCTCAGCCTGGATGCGCCCGAGGAGCGTGACGATCGCCGCATCGAGGTGGTGGTCGCGACCGACGTCGCCGCCGACGGCGACGGGCGCATCGACATCACGGTCGTCAGCCTGGCGGACACGATGATCACCGAGCTCGTGCTGCGCTGGCCCGAGGCGCTCCACGACACCCTCTTCCCCGCCCCCTTCGTCCCCTCCGAGGAACGGATCCGCGACGGCGGACAACCGCTCGTGCAGGAGTGGACGAAGTGGGTCGTCGGCCCGGGCGAGCGTGGCGAGCCGGAGGGGACCGTGTCCCTGGGCTACGGTCCGCTCCCGGCCGGAGGGACGCTCGAGATCCCGCTCTTCGTCACCCGGCGTGCAACGGGGGAGGTCGCGTTCGACCTTCACATCCTCGCCGGCGAGGCCCTGCTCGCCCGAGAGGACGGGGCGCCGGCCGAGCTCCGGATCGAGGTGCCGTGATGCGACCGATTCTCCCGGCCTGGACCGAGGCCGACCCCGCACTCCACGAGCGCCTCGGCGCGGCCATCGACCCCGACCGCCGCATCCTGGCCGGGCTGGAGCGCATCACGCCCCTCTCCGGCAAGCGGCTGGCCGACGTCGGCACCGGGATCGGGCACTTCCCGATGCTGCTCGCCCGCCGGACCGGCCGGACCTACGGCATCGAGTCCGATCCCGAGCTGCTCGCCGAGGCTCGACGCCGTGCATCGGCGAGCCACCAGCCGAACCTCCGCATCATCGAGGGCGCGCCATCCGCCCTCCCCCTGCGCGACGCGACGGTCGACATCGTCCTGTCCAGCCTCATCGATCCGGACGACGGATCGCTGCCGGCGGTGGCGGAGGCGATGCGCGTGCTGCGGCCCGGTGGTCGGCTGATCGTCATCGGCTATTACGGTCGGGACGACCTCGCCTCGCTGCTCGAGCCGGAGGTCGTGGCGCACGCCCGGGAGGCCACGCAGCGGCGGACCGGCTGGTGGCTGCGGAACGGCTTCAAGATCAAGGTCGTCCATGCGCGCCTCGACATCGGCGATCCGGACACGGCGCACGAGCTCCTCCCGCGCCTCTACGGCGATCGCGGGCGAGCGTTCCTCATGGGACCGCATCGAGCATCGCTCCGCGTCAACCTGGGGCTCTATCACCGTCAGCGCCAGGCCTGATCCGGCGGGTCCCGATCCGTGGCCGAAGGCGATGAACGTCGCGAAATCGGTGGCGAACTTGCCGCTTGCGAAGCCGATTCACTTGCGGATATGATCGTCGGGTCGAAGGCCAGGCTCTTCTCCCCCCGGAGCCTGGCCTTCGGCATGTCCGGCGGCGGTCGCGCCGCCGGCTCGGTGCGATAATGGCCCCGTTCCGACATGCCCGTTCCCCGGGCCCGCGCGCCGTTGTGGGCCCGCGACCGACTCTGCACCCAGGAGGCGACGTCGATTCCGATGGCCACCACGCCGCGCATGAAGATCACCTACGCGACCCTGTCCGCCGACAACGAGGAGCTGCAGTCGGCATTCGACGCCGCGCTCGAGCGCGCCCGGTCGGAGCTGGGCCGCACCTATCCGATGATCATCGGCTCGGAGGAGCGCACCTCCGACGAGACCTTCGAGGACCGCTCTCCGATCGACCGCGAGCTGGTCATCGCCCGCTTCCCGCTCGGGACGCGAGAGGACGTCCGCGACGCGATCGACGCGGCCCGGGCCGCCTACCCGGCATGGAGCGCCACGCCCTGGCGGGAGCGCCTTGCCATCCTGCGCCGGGCGGCCGAGATCATCAGCGAGCGCCAGTTCGACTACGCGGCGCTCATGTCCCTGGAGGTCGGAAAGAACCGGCTCGAGGCGCTGGGTGACGTGGAGGAGACGGCGGATCTTCTCCGCTACTACAGCGACGAGTACGAGAAGGCCGATGGCTTCGTGAAGCCGATGGGCTCACTCTCGGAGGCCGAGAAGACGCGCTCCGTCCTTCGCCCCTACGGCGTGTTCGCGGTCATCAGCCCGTTCAACTTCCCGATGGCGCTGGCCGGCGGCCCGGCCGGCGGCGCGATGATGGCCGGCAACACGGTCGTCCTCAAGCCGAGCTCCGATGCGCCGCTCCTCGGCTGGAAGTTCGGTGAGGCCCTCCGCGAGGCCGGTCTTCCGGACGGCGTCTTCAACCTCGTCACCGGCCCGGGTGAGACCGTGGGCGCCGAGCTCGAGGAGAACCCCGGCATCGACGGCATGGTCTTCACCGGCAGCTACGAAGTCGGCATGAAGCTGTACACGGGCTTCACGAAGGAGTACCCGCGCCCGATCATCACCGAGATGGGCGGAAAGAACCCGGCCATCGTGACCGCGTCGGCCGACCTCGACGAGGCCGCCGAAGGCGTCATGCGCTCGGCGTTCGGCTTCGACGGACAGAAGTGCAGTGCGAACTCCCGCGTCTACGTCCATCGTTCGGTCGCACGCGAGTTCGTCGAGAAGCTTGTCGCCAAGACGCGCGAGATCGCCGTGGGCGATCCGACGAAGCGCGAGACGTGGATGGGCCCGGTCATCAACGAGCGCGCCCTGAAGAAGTTCAGCGACGCGGTCGCCGAGGCGAAGCGGGACGGCGGGACGGTCGAGATCGGCGGCGAAACGGACACCGAGCGCGGGTACTTCCCGACGCCGACGGTGGTGACCGGCCTGCCGCTGGAGCACCGGCTCTTCCGCGACGAGCTGTTCGTGCCGTTCCTGGTGATCGGCGAGGTCGACTCGCTGGACCAGGCGCTCGCGGAGGCGAACGACACGCCGTACGGACTCACCGCCGGCATCTTCAGCCACGACGATGCGGACATTCGCCAGTTCCTCGACCGGATCCACGCCGGCGTGGTGTACGTGAACCGCCGCGCGGGCGCCACCACCGGCGCCTGGCCGGGCATCCAGAGCTTCGGCGGCTGGAAGGGCTCCGGATCGTCGGGCAAGGGCGGCCTGGGTCCGTACTACGTGCAACAGTTCCTGCGCGAGCAGTCGCAGACGATCATCGGCGACGAGACTCCAGCATCGTGACCATCGAGGAGAACGTCGCGGTCGAGTCATCCGGATGGTTCGCCGTCCAGCTCCGCTATGCGTACCAGGCCGGGGACGCGGCGGCCACGACCCTCGTCGAGGACCGCGTGATCCTCATCGACGGCGACGACGAGGAGGCGGCCCTCGGACGCGCGGTGGAGATCGCCCCGGAGTACGAGGACGAGTACGAGACCGATGAGGGGGACGCCGGACGGATCCGATTCGAGGGCATCGTGGCCATCAAGGAGCTCGACGATCCGCCGATGGCCGGCACGGAGGTCTGGCACGAGTTCATGTCGCCCGATCCGGCTCGACCCACGCCGGGCGACGATGGCGAGCCGCTCCCGCCGGTCTACCCCGAGGGCATGGCCTTTCCCCGCGCCCACGACGACTGACGCGGGATCGCGGGCCGATGCCGTCTCCCCCGGACGGGTCAGGGGCCCGAGCCCCCGTGATGCGTGCGGTGGCCCTCGGGGCGGGGTCCTCGACCCACGCGCGGCCGTCCGCGGCAGGCGACGCGAGGCCTGATTGCCCGATACGCCTGGCGCAGCAGCGCCCCGCGCCGGGGGGAACGGCATGAGCTCCTGGCGCACCACGGCGTACCGT
This sequence comes from Candidatus Angelobacter sp., assembly GCA_035463095.1. Lineage (GTDB taxonomy): Bacteria > Chloroflexota > Limnocylindria > QHBO01 > QHBO01 > JACDBZ01. The sequence goes on from DATHTR010000085.1 coordinate 9,309, forward strand.
GCCATCCGGCCGCTGCTCTTCCTGGCGGACCCCGAGTTCGTGCACCACCTCGCGCTCCGGGCGCTGGCGACGGCCCCGGGGCGCGCCCTGGCCCCACTGGCCGCCGGCGCCGTCGAGCGCCCGGAGCAGGTCGAGCTGCTCGGGCTGCGCTTCCGCAACCGTGTCGGGCTGGGGGCCGGATTCGACAAGGACGGGCTGGCCATCCGGGGCTGGGCGGCGCTCGGCTTCGGCTTCGTGGAGCTGGGCACCGTCACGCCGCGCCCGCAATCGGGCAACCCTCGTCCGCGGCTCTTCCGCCTGCCGGCGGACGAGGCGCTCATCAACCGGATGGGCTTCAACAACGCCGGGGCCGATGCGCTGGCGCGACGTATCGCCGACGCGCGACCGCACCTCCCGGACGGTTTCGTCGTCGGCGTGAACATCGGACGCAACCGCGACGGCGACGTCGGCGACTACCCCGCCGCCGCACGGGCGGTCGCCCCGGTCGCCGACTACCTCGCGATCAACGTCAGCTCGCCGAACACGCCCGGCCTGCGGCAGCTCCAGGATCCCGCGGAGCTGCTGCCGATCCTGGATGCCGTCGCCGACGCGGCACCGGGGCGGGCGATCCTGGTCAAGCTCTCGCCCGACCTGTCCGACGAGGAGCGTGGGACCCTTCTCGATCGCCTCACCGACTCGCCGGCGCGCGGGGTCGTCGTCTCGAACACCACCGTCACCAGGCCGGAGCTTCGCTCGCGCCGCCTCGCGGCGGAGGCCGGTGGCCTTTCGGGTGCCCCCCTGCAGCGGAGGACGCGCCGGGCAGTCGAGCAGTGTGCGGGTCGCGGTCTCGTCGTCGTCGCGTCCGGGGGCATCGGCTCCGGCGCCGACGCGGGCCTGCTGATCCACGCGGGCGCGGACCTCGTGCAGCTGTGGACCGGGATGATCTACGCCGGTCCGGGCCTCATCGGCGAGGTCGTCGCTGCGGCCGGGACCTCACCCTGCTAGGGACGCCCCGTGGAGAGCAGAAGGATCGGCCTGCTACCATGCGGCCCATCTAGCCAGGGTGCGCGGGCAGGACGCGCCGCTCCGACATCGGAGTGCCCACCACATGACCACGATTGAGGCATCCGCCTCGACTGGAGCTGCCCGCGAGGCCGCGCCGCACATCATCACCGAGCTGCCTGGGCCGAAGGCCCGGGCATTGATCGAACGCGACGAGGCCGTCGCCAGCCCCTCCTTGACCCGCGCCTATCCGCTCGTCGCGGAGTCAGGCTCGGGCTGCGTCGTCACCGACCTGGATGGCAACCGCTTCCTCGACTTCGCCGCGGGCATCGCGGTCTGCTCCACCGGCCACAGCCACCCCGACGTGGTGGCAGCCATCAGGGACCAGGCGGAACGGCTCATCCACATCGCCGCCACCGACTTCTACGAGCCACGCTACCTCGAGTTCATGGAGCGCCTGGCCGGCATCGCACCGTTCGCCGAGAAGGCGCGCGTGTTCCTCACCAACTCGGGCACCGAGGCGGTCGAGGGCGCCATCAAACTGGCCCGCTACCACACCCATCGGCCCGGCATCATCGCCTTCGAGGGTGCCTTCCACGGCCGCACCATGGGCTCGCTGTCGCTCACCAACTCGAAGGTGAAGCAGCGCGCCGGGTTCGGACCACTGATCCCGATGGTTCACCACGCTCCGTTCCCGCGTGTCCGGGCCTGGCGCGAGAGCACCGGCGGCGACGGATCGGCCGAGCTCGAGTACCTCAAGCGCACGATCTTCGGTCGCCAGATCGCGCCCGCCGACGTGGCCGCCATCGTCATCGAGCCGATCCAGGGTGAGGGCGGCTACTTTCCGGCCCCGGCGGCGTTCCTGCGCGGCCTCCGCGAGCTGTGCGACGAGCACGGCATCCTGCTCGTCGCCGACGAGATCCAGTCGGGCATGGGCCGGACCGGACGCTGGTGGGCCATCGAGCATGCCGAGGTCGAGCCGGACATCGTCCTGACGGCCAAGGGGATCGCGTCGGGCATGCCGATCGGCGCCTTCATCGCCCGCGAGTCGGTGTGGACATGGCCCCCGGGGGCACACGGCTCGACCTTCGCCGGCAACCCGGTCTGTGCCGCGGCGGGGCTCGCCACCATCGACATCATCGAGCGAGACGGCCTCGCCAACGCGACGGAGATGGGCCGGCGCCTGCGTGCCGGACTCGAGCAGGTGGCCTCCTCGCGCGAGGTCGTCCGCGACATCCGCGGCACCGGGCTGATGCTCGGCGTCGAGTTCGCCTCGCACGAAGTGGCGGAGGCCGTCCAGGAGGAGGCGTTCCGCCTGGGCCTGCTGACGCTCGAGTGCGGCGAGTCCTCGCTCCGCTTCAGCCCGCCACTGATCGTGTCCGAGGCGGAGGTCGACACGGCGATCCGTCTCTTCGATGCGGCGCTCCATGAAGCCGGCCACCCGATCGCGGGCATGGAGGAAACCGGCGGCTGACCGACGGCCGCGCACACCCCCGCGCGGCCCGTCGCCGGGGAGCGCGACGACGTCAGCGAAGGAGATCGGACAGGCTGGTCAGGGTGAAGCCGCGGTCGCGCAGGCCCGGGACGAGGAGCCGCAGCGCCTCGAGGGTCTCGAAGCCGCCCAGGTGGAACAGCACGTTCGAGCCGTTGACGGCGTTGCCCACCACTTTCGAGGCAATCTGCTGCGCGGTCGGGCCGCCCTCGCCGATCGGCTTCCAGTCGATCGTGTCGATGTCCCACAGGAACGTCTTGGTGTACCCCACCGCCGCAGCGGCCGCGATGACGGTGTCGTTGACGGCGCCGTACGGCGGGCGCCAGTACGGCTGCGGGTTCTGCCCCGTGCCGGCACGGAGGACGGTCTCCGCGTCGGTGAGCTCCTTCTTGATGCGAGCCGCGTCGAAGCTGCCCGTGCACGGCTGGGTGCTCGGTGAGCCCCCTCCGCCCCGCGCCAGGTCGCAGTGGTACATCGTGTGGTTCGCGATCTCGAACAGCTGCGGGTTGGCCTTGATGATGGCCATGACCTGGCGACCCTGTGCGGTCTCGCTCATCACGCCGGTGGCGAAGATCGTGGCACACACCCTGTTCGCGACGAGGAAGTTCATGATGTCAACGGCCGGGTCCATGCGCCCGCCCATGTCGAAGGTGAGCGCCACGTTGGGCCCGGCATTGGGGATGGTGCGGAACGTCTGGGCCGACCCGGCGGCCACCCGGTTGTTGGCGGTGCAGCCACCGCCGGACGGCGGAGGCGTGGGCTGCGGCGTCGGGGCGACGGTCGCCGCGGGCCGCGGGGTGACGCCGGGCTCGAGGCTGACGATGAGCTCCCACCCCGGCTCGATGACGTTCGGATTCGTGGCGAGGGACGGGTAGCGAGCGGCGTTCCAGGCCTGGAGCTGCTGGGTGGTCGTGCCGTAGTCACGCGCGATGGCGAACAGCCCATCGCCGGCGCGGACGGTGTACCGCGTGCCCGCGAACGGAGTCGGCGCCGGCGTTGGTGTGGCGCTCGGGCCACCGGGCGCGGACGGTGAGGGCCTTGGTGTCGGGCTGCCGGTATCGCTTGCCGCCGGGGTCGCCGTCGGTGCAGCGGTCTCAGCCGGCGTGCCGGTCGGCTGCGGCGACGTGGACGGAGACGGGGACGGGGACGCCGCAGGACTCGAGCAGGCGGCGAGCACGAGGACCAGGGCCAGCCCGGTCGCGGCGAGGCGCTGCATCGGCCTAGTTGGGGTGGTAGCCGAGATCGCCGGCCGGAACCGGCGGCATGGCGCCGTCGTCGAGGAAGCTCGCCTCGCGCCGCAGGAGATCCAGCTCGGCCCGGAGCCGGCTGGCGGCGTCGGGCAGCTCCAGGAGCCGCTGTTTGCGGGAAAGCTCGATCTGGAGCACGCCGCCGACGGCGTAGCTCGCGGCCACCGGGTCGTCCGGCAGCCGGATCGGCTTGAGCATCTCGTCGAGGGATGCGGTCACGTCCGTGGCCTCCAGCGTTGCGTCACCCCCTGACGCGGCGCGGGCCACGAAACGTTTCACGGTGGCGAGATACCGGTCCAGCGCATCCTGCACCGGGCCGAGGAGCGCGTCCGCGTCGGTCCCGACCGGCTCGTCGATCGGCTCGACCTCGGCCACGGCGTACGGACCGCTGCGGTCGACGTCCCACACGCGCGCGCGCCCGAGCCCGACCACGAGGAGGAGCCAGCGGCCATCGGGGAACTGCTCGGCGCTGCGGACCTCGCAGATCGTCCCCGTCGCGTGCGAGACCGCGTCCCCGCCAACCTCCGGTCCCTCGGTGATCATGCTCACGACGAGGCGTCCGGCCCAGGGGGACCCATCGGCCATGACGTCACGCGCCATGGCGCGGTACCGCTCCTCGAACACGTGGAGCGGCAGCGGCAGGTGGGGGAACAGGACCGTGTGCAGCGGGAAGTGAGGCAGGCGCATGTCCGCGGCATGGTCGCATCGCCCCCGGAGGTCCGCAATCCCTGGACGACCGACGAGGGGCGGGACGGCAGACCGCAGCGGGCAGGATGCTCGGGGGACGAGCCGCCCGGCCGAAGCCGCCCAGGGGCTACTCGTCGATGAAGGTCGTGTCGATCTGCGCCCGCTGCAGCTTGCCCGAGTAGTCGATGTAGACGCTCTTCCACTCGCTGAAGAAGTCGAGCGCCGCCTGGCCGACCTCGCGGTGGCCGTTGCCGGTGGCCTTGACTCCGCCGAACGGCAGGTGCGCCTCCGCGCCGATGGTGCCGTGGTTCACGTATCCCAGGCCCGACTCGAAGTCACGGATCGAGCGGAAGGCGAGGTTGACGTCACGGGTGAAGAGCGAGGTGGACAGCCCGTACTTCACCGAGTTCACGATCCGGACGGTCTCATCCCAGTCGGTGACCGGGATGACCGAGGCGACCGGCCCGAAGATCTCCTCCTGCGCAATCCGCGCGTCGGGCTTCACCTCGGTGAAGATCGTCGGCTGGAAGAAGCTGCCCTTGGCCAGGTCGCCGTCGCGGGCCGGCTCTCCGCCGATGACCAGCTCCGCCTCGTCGCGGCCGATGGCGGCGTAGCCGGCGATGCGCTCGACCGCGCGGTCGTTGATCACCGGGCCCACATCGGTCTTCTCGTCCAGCCCATCGCCCAGCACGAGCTTCCCGACCCGATCGCGGAGCCGGCCGACGAAGTCGTCGTGGATTCCCCGATGGACGATCAGCCGCGAGGCGGCGGTGCAGCGCTGGCCGGAGGTGCCGAAGCTCGACCAGACGACCGAATCGAGGGCGAGGTCGAGATCGGCGTCCTCCCAGATGACGATCGGGTTCTTGCCGCCGAGCTCGAGGCTGACGCGCTTCAGCGTCTTCGCCGCGCGGGTGCTGATCTCCACTCCCGTGTCGGTATGGCCGGTGAAGCTGATGACGCGGACGTCGTGGTGGTCGACGATCGCGTTGCCGACCTCCGTGCCCGAGCCGGTGACGACGTTGACGACGCCATCCGGCAGGCCGCCCTCGGACAGCAGCTCGACGAAGCGAACCATGCAGGCCGGCGTATCCGACGCGGGCTTCATGACCGCGGTGTTGCCGCAGATGAGCGCGGGAAACAGCTTCCAGGCCGGAATGGCGACCGGGAAGTTCCACGGGGTGATGATCCCGACCACGCCGATCGGCCGGCGGATCGCCATCGCGAACTTGTCCGGCATCTCCGACGGAACGGTCTGGCCGAACAGGCGGCGGCCCTCCCCGGCCATGTAGTAGGCGACGTCGATCGCCTCCTGCACGTCGCCGCGCGCCTCGGGCAGGACCTTGCCCATCTCGCGCGTCATCAGCTCGGAGAGCTCCTCCTTGTGCTCCGCCAACAGGCGTGCGATGCGGAACAGGATCTCGCCGCGCTTGGGCGCGGGCATCGAGGACCAGGCCGGATAGGCACGCTTCGCGGCCTCGACCGCAGCGTCGACGTCCGCGGGGCCTGAAGACGGGAATTCGCCGATGGTCCGGCCGTGATCGGCCGGGCTGACGCTGGTGAAGGTGGCGCCCGAGGCGGCCGGCTTCCAGTCGCCGCCGATCAGGTTCTGGTACGTCTTCGTCACGTGCGGTCCTTTCCGCGGCGCAGCGCGCCGCGCTCATCGGTCGGATGCGGTGACCCGATTGTACGTGCGCGTCCCGAATCCCGAATCGTCCGGGACAATCGTCACTGTGCGCTGACGTACACCGAAGCGATCATCGGCTCACAAGTGAAGAACCGTCATGTCGGGATCCTGAAATCTCACGATAACGGGGCTGAAGTAGTGGCACCCCGGCTTGACGGCTCAACGTGACAGGCGTCGTTCCCGCGAGGGACCGGCGCCTGTTGCGTCGTGGCTGGACTTGTCGCCGACCGGAGTCGATAAGCCCCTGGTAAGCGGCCGGTGACACACTCAATCGCATGATGGCCAGCACCTTCGCCGACGCCTCATCCGCCGGCTCGCCTCCGAACCCCAGGAGGCTGCCCGCATGTCCATCACACGCCACACCCTTGCCGTCCTCGTCGGTGCGATGCTGCTGACCGCGCTCACGGCCGGTCCTGCGGTTGCGAAAGGCCCGATCGGGCTTGCCGTGCCGCAGCCCGAGCCCGAGCTCACCGCCGCGGAAGAGGCGGCATCTGCGGCCAAGATCGCCGCAGCCGAGGCGTACCTCGCGTCGAAGGACGTTCGTGCGGCCGACCTCGTCTCCCTCGCCTGCGTGACGCCGAACGGCGGCAGCCTCGACGCCTCGACCCAGGCCGGATGCACGACCCCCTACGCCACGCTCTCGGTCGAGGCCCGTGACCAGGTCAAGAGCTACTACTGCGGACCGGCCGTCGGTCAGGTCATCGCCAACTACGCCTGGGCCGTGGGAGCCGGCGCCAACAAGTACAGCCAGGCGACGATCGCCGGGTGGATGAAGACCGACATCAATGGATACACGAACGCGTCGGAGCTCGTGGCCGGCCTCGAGGCCGGCACGCGGAACGCGCCTCGCCGCCCGGCCGGCTGGGTCTGGGTGATCACGCGCCTGACCGACACCGACAGGGACGGCCTGTTCGCTGACCAGCTGCACGGGTACGTCCGGGCGAGCGTGAGCAATTCGAGGATGCCACTGGCGGTCCCGGTCAAGCCACACGATCGCAACTCGCAGTACCGGCTCTCGAGCTGGCCGAGGCCGGTTGCCTCACCAGGTCACTGGATCGCGCTCTACGGGTGGTATGCGACGTGGACCAACTCGGATACGCCGCAGCTCGCCTACACGGACTCGTCCCGGGACGAGGGAGGATCGACGGGCAAGTTCTGGGATCCGACGCGCCACATCTCGGCGCTGATCATGGAACACACCCAACGGTTCGTGTGGTGACCCGATCGCTCCGGCCGGTCGCGGCGTGCGCCGCGGCCGGCGTCGTCGCGGCGCTGACGGCGGCCTGCGGTGGCCAGGTCCCGGCTCCATCGGCTGGCAGCATGCCGCCGGGCGCGTCGATGACGATGCACCCGTTCGAGACCGCCGGAGCCACCACGACGCCGTCGATGGCGCCGCAGCCCACCGATCCGTTCTCCTCGCTCGTCGACCTCGGTACGGAGGTGGCGGTCGGGGTCCTCTCGCCCGAGGAGACCGGGGAGATCCTCGAGTTCGCCAGTGACGGGGCTTCGGTGCTGTACTCATCGGGCAAGGCCGAGGACGTCGCTCGCGGCGACGCGGCGCCCGACCTGTGGCGGTCGACGCCGTTCTCGGACGACCCGCCCGAGCTCGTCTGGCGCAACCCGGCTCGCGATCACTCGATCGTCGGGATCGGCGGCGACGCGGGTGCCATCGCGTTCGTCGAGATGCCGCTGACCGGTGAGCGCGCGTGGAACCTGTGGTTCATCCCGCGGCACGAGGAGGAGGCAATTCTGCTCGACACCCACCCCGGCGACGAGGGGGTCTCGAGCCTGGTGCCGAGCTTCAGCGTCGGCGAGCTCGAGGTCGTCTGGACCGCGTTCGACCGCGGGCCGGATGGTCCGGTCTCCCAGCTCCTCTTCGCACGGGCCCCACGCTGGGAGCCGCAGCTCCTGCTCGAGCGGCGCGCGGCGGAGGCCGAGCTCTGGCTGCCCACGATCGCCGGAAGCACGGTGGCCTTCACCGAGGTGGTCTACGCGGCCGACCGCCAGAGCGACGAGCGCCGGATGCACGTCCTGCACATCGGCGACGCGGAAGGCCCGCGCAGGGTGGATGCGTCGGGGCGCGCCACGATGCCGGTCCTCGTCCCGGGAGCCCTGTTCTGGAAGGAGGCCGGCGTCGGCTTCAGCATGTTCAACTGGGGGCGGATGCACCGCTACGACCTGGAATCGGGCGCGGTGACGGAGGTCGACACCTCCCCACAGGAGCATGTCAACTACCCGTCGGGTGGAGGACGATTCCTCGCCTGGTGGGGCGCCGACAGTTTCCAGTTCGGCGTCCATGACCACCTGACCGGCGAGTCGCGACTGATCGAGCGCAACCCGCATTCCTCCGACACGAGCGTGCTCCGCCCCCACCTGGCGGGCGATCTGATCGTGTGGCTGCGGGTGATCGGCAGCGGCGCGGACAACGACGCGGAGCTGCGGTACATGATGCTCCCCGCAGCCCATGAGCTCCGGGGCCGATGACCGATGCTCAGGGGCGGGTCATGCGCATCACGTCGAGCGCCTCGTCGAGCTGCTCCTCCGTGATCCGGCCTTCGCCGAGATGGCCTCGATCGATCACCACCTCGCGGATCGTCCGGCGCTCCGCGAGCGCCTGCTTGGCGATGGCCGCCGCCTCCTCGTAGCCGAGGTAGCGGTTCAGCGGGGTCACGATCGACGGCGAGCTCTCCGCGTACTCGCGGAGGCGCTCGACGTTGGCGGTGATGCCGTCGACGCACCGGTCGGCCAGGAGCCGGCTCACGTTGGCCAGCAGCCGGATGGACTCCAGGACGTTGCGTCCGAGCATCGGCAGCATCACGTTCAGCTCGAAGTTCCCCGCCGCCCCGCCCCAGGCCACGGCCGCGTCGTTGCCGACCACCTGGGCGCAGACCATGAGGGTGGCCTCCGGGATGACCGGGTTCACCTTGCCCGGCATGATGCTGCTGCCGGGCTGGAGGTCGGGAAGGTTGATCTCCCCGAGCCCGGCGCGTGGACCCGACCCCATCCAGCGCAGGTCGTTGGCGACCTTGGTGAGACTGACCGCCACCGTGCGCAGCTGCCCGGACAGCTCGACGAGCCCGTCACGCGCACCCTGCGCCTCGAAGTGGTCACGGGCCTCCGTGAACGGCAGGCCGGTCACGGAGGCGACGTTCGCGATGACCCGTCCGCCGAAGCCGGGGGGCGAGTTGATGCCGGTGCCGACGGCGGTCCCGCCCAGTGGCAGCTCCGCCACGCGCGGGAGGGTGGCCTGCAGCCGCTCGATCCCGATGCGCACCTGCATCGCATACCCGCCGAACTCCTGGCCGAGGGTGACCGGCGTGGCATCCATGAGGTGCGTGCGACCGGACTTCACGACGTCGGCGAACTCGTCCGCCTTGCGTTCGAGCGATGCGGCGAGGTGCTCGAGCGCGGGGATCAGCTCCCGGACGATCCCGGCCGTGGCGGCCACGTGGATCGAGGCCGGGAACAGGTCGTTCGAGGACATCGGATGGTTGACGTCGTCGTTGGGGTGGACCTCGCGGCCGAGGCGCTCGGCGGCGAGCGAGGCGAGCACCTCGTTCATGTTCATGTTCGAACTCGTGCCCGAGCCGGTCTGGAACACGTCGATCGGGAACTGGTCGTCGTGGTCGCCGCCTGCCACCTCGTCCGCGGCGGCGACGATCGCATCCGCGAGGTCCGGGTCGATCATGTCCAGCTCGCGCTTGACCATGGCGACCGCGCCCTTGATGCGCGCCAGGGCCTCGATCTGGGCTCGCTCGAGGCGGGCGCCGGAGATCGGGAAGTTCTCGACGGCACGCTGGGTCTGGGCGCGCCACTTCGCGTCGGACGGCACCCTGATCTCGCCCATCGAGTCGCGCTCGACGCGGAACTCCTCGGTCATCGGCTGAAGTCGGCCGTCTCGGAGTCGACGAACCGGATGACCGGCGGGATGAGGTACGGCAGCTGGCCCTCGTCGAGGTCGGCCAGGATCCGGCCGCCCTTGCCCATGAGCTCGTTCACCATGATGCCGCGGTGGACCGGCTCGTAGGGGCGAAGCTTCGTCAGTCCCTCGCGCAGCTTGTTCCTCGCGCCGCGCGCATTGCGCCGCTGGAGGTGGAGGAGCCCGGCGGCGACCTGGATCAGGCCCTGGTAGAAGTCCCGCTCCTCGTCCGGCGCCGCGCGCCAGATCGTCTCCCACGCCTCGTGCGCGTGCCAGTAGCGGACGCCGTTGAACAGCGCCACGCCCTCGCGGAAGAGCCGGTCAACCTCGCGCGGATCGAGGGGCGCGGTCCGTCCGCGTGGCGGGTCGCCCTGGCGCTCCGGATCGGTCGTGGCGGGCGCGTTGCTCATCGGCCCCGATGCTAGCAGGGCCGATGAGCGAGCGGCCTCCCCCCACGCCGACTCAGGCCACGCCCTTGGCGCGCCGGTCGAGGTCGGGCTCGCGGGGCAGCACGCGAGCAATGGCATCCCGGAAGCGGAGGCCGGAGGAATGTCGGCACAGCCAGCGCAGGTAATCCGGGTCGTGGCGGGCGAGGTCGCGGATGCTCCATCCCATGTAGCGCCCGAAGTCCAGGACGATCCGGTCGTCCGTGTCGCGTCGAGGGGTCCAGGCATCCACCCGCTCGCGGACCGGCGGGGCCACCGGGATCGGCCGCGTCCGGGCCGCCTCGCGCTCAAGGTCGTACCGCCGCCGTGCCTCGGGGTCCCGCAGCAGGGCGTGCGCGCCGTTGAGGGCGGCCATCCTGGCCGCGTCGGGCTGATCGCCGTCGGGGTGGAAGCGCCTGGCGAGCGCCCGATACGCCGCCTGGATGACGCCGGCCTCGGCGCACGGATCGACCTGGAGGACGCGGTAGGCGTCCCGATCTTGTTCGGACTGGAGCACTCCGAAGCCCTCCCGCTGCGGCAGTCACGAGCCGTGGTTCGGATCGGTACACTACGCGCCAGTTCCGTGAAGAGCACTGGGGTGCCCACCCCAGAACTTGGTCCGTTCGATGCAGGGGGAAGCGCGTGACTGTGAGTCAGCAACGGCCGTCATCCGTTGCGGACCCCGACGCCGGACCACTGCTGCTGGAACGCGACGAGGAGCTGGCCGCGCTCGCGCGCGTCGTCGGCCGCGCCCTCGACGGTCGTGGCAGCGTCGCCGTGGTCGAGGGAGAGCCCGGGATCGGCAAGTCGGCACTCCTCCGCGCCGCGATGGCGCGGGTCGGCGAGGGCGGGGCGCGAGTTCTCGAGGGTCGGGGCGGCGAGCTGGAGCGCCAGTTCTCCAACGGAGTTGTGCTCGACCTGTTCTCGCCGGTGCTTCGCACCGAGGCCGACCGTCGTCGGCGGCTCACAGGCCTGGCGTCGGGCGCGGCGCCGATCTTCTCTCACGAGACCGGCAGCCGGGCGCCGGCGGACCCGTTGGCCCTCGTGCACGGCCTCTACTGGCTGGCCGTCGAGCTGGCGGAGGAGCGCCCGCTGGTGATCGCGGTGGACGACGTCCCGTGGGCCGACGATGCGTCCCTGCGCTTCCTGTCCTACCTCGCTCATCGGCTCGATGAACTGCCGATCGCGCTGCTGCTCACCCTCCGGCCGCCGACCACGGATGAGGCGCCCGCCGTCAGCGACCTGCGGAACCATCCCGATGCGCTTCGCATCCAGCCCCGTCGACTGAGCCGAGCCGCGGTGGCGACGGTGCTGGAGGCGCACCGGCTGCGACCCCGTCCCGAGGTCGTCGACGCCTGGTGGACGGCAACGCGCGGGACCCCGCTGTACGTGCACGTCGTGGCGCAGCGGCCCGACATCGCGCTCTCCGGGCCAAGCGGCGAGGAGACGTCAGAGACGCTGGTCGGGGCGATCCGCCATCGGCTCCACCTGCTGGGTGACGACGAGCGCGGTGTCGTCGAGGCGATCGCGATCCTGGGAGACCAGGCAAGCGGGCGCCGGCTTGCGAGCGTCACCGGCCTGACGCTCGACAAGGTGACGAGCGCCACTCGTCGGCTGACGGACGTCGCGATGCTTGAGCCGACCGTCCCTCCGACCTTCGTCCATCCCATCGTGCGCAGCGCCGTGGTCGGCTCCATCCCGCTGCCAACGCGCGACGCGCTGCGACGGCGCGCCGCGGACGTCCTGGCGGCCGAAGGGGCGGTGGTCGAGGCCGGCATGCACCTGCTCGAGTGCGATCCGGCCAGCGACCTGGCGGTGGTGCAGATCCTGCGCGACGGGGCGGCACGGGCCCGTGCCAACGGGGACGGGGCGGTGGCGGTCGCCTTCCTCGAGCGCGCGATGCGGGAGCCGCCGGCCGACCGAGCCGAGCTCCTCCCCGATCTCGCGGATGCCGAGACCTCGGTGGGCCTGCCGGCGGGCATCGATCACTGGCGCGAGGCGGTGGAGTCGGAGGCGGACCCGGCGCGACGAGCGTCCCGCTATCTCGGCCTCGGACACGCCCTGATCCGGGCCGCCGACTGGCAGGCCGCCATGGAGGCATTCGCGACCGGACGCTCGCTCCTGGGCGACTCGCCGGCCGACGCTGCCCTGGTCGCCTCACTGGAGGCCGGCTACGTATCATCGGCGTGGGTGAGTCGCACGAA
>DATHTR010000086.1:0-11927 GCA_035463095.1 Candidatus Angelobacter sp.
TCGAGGAGCAGACCTTCGAGGAGCTCACCGACGACGGGGACGCACCGGCGAAGGCGGAGACGCCGGAGGCCGAGGAGGCCGAGCCGGCCAAGGCCGAGTAGCCTCGACGCGCTCGATCACCGCGGGGCGGTTCCGGTTCGCCGGGACTGCCCCGTTCTTGTGTCTCGTCCACCGGTGGGCGCATCGGCCCATGAGTCGCCGATACTGCCAGCGGAGAACCAGCCGCGCCACACGATCCAACCGGCCGGCACGCCCGGGATCTGCGCGGCCGTTCGTGTCCGCCCAAACGGGAGCAGCGGGACCGTCGCTCTCGTGTAATCGGGAGTCGGTGCTCGCTACCGCTTCCGGTGCTGGCGGCTCGCCTCGTCCAGGAACCCGATCAGCAGCCAGAACGCGCCGGCGAAGAAGGCCCCGACGAAGAGGACGAACGGCCAGTCGCCGGCGATCGTGACGAGGTAGAAGAAGCCGAGGAGCGCCGGCCCGTAGCGGAGCAGTCGAGCGCCGGCCAGCGTCCAGCCTCCGGGCATCCGGCCCCGCGTCTCCTCGCGGACGAGCCAGACCATGATCGCGAAGTTGACCACCAGGTAGGTGGCGGCGAGGGTGACGGGGAGCGGCATCGGTAGGGGAAACCCTACCCTGTCATGGCAAGGGCTGAGCGGACCGCGGACCGATCGGCTCCGGTTGACGCTCGATCGAGGGTTCCGTATACTCCGCGTTCGGTGTCCCGCGTGCGGGACGCCTTCGTGTGTGCCCTCGCCGGCACCTCCGCTGAAGCCTCCGAGTGGCGTTCCGTTGCGGGTCGCCGTGGCCTGCAGCGGGCACGATATCCGCAGCCATCAACATCCGCGAGTACGAACGCGAGGTTCTCGTTGCCAACGATCAGCCAGCTGGTCCGCAAGGGTCGCAAGCCGGCCATCAAGAAGGTCAAGGCCCCGGCGCTGCGCCGGACGCTGAACACCCTCAAGCAGACCACGAGCGAAGGACGCGGCGCGCCGCAGCGGCGGGGCGTGTGCCTCCAGGTCATGACGCGAACGCCGAAGAAGCCGAACTCGGCCCTTCGGAAGGTCGCGCGTGTCCGGCTGACCAACGGGATGGAGGTCACCGCCTACATTCCCGGGATCGGGCACAACCTCCAGGAGCATTCGATGGTGCTCGTCCGCGGCGGTCGCGTGAAGGACCTGCCGGCGGTGAAGTACCACATCATCCGCGGCACCCTCGACGCCGCCGGCGTGCGCGACCGCAAGCAGGGTCGCAGCAAGTACGGCGCGAAGGCCCCGGGCAAGAGCTAGACCGATGCCACGACGACCCACCATCGCGCGCAAGACCAAGTACGCCGAGCAGCTGACCGGCACCGCGCTGACGCTCGATCAGTTCACGAACAAGCTCATGTACGGCGGGAAGCGGCACCTGGCGCACCGCATCCTCGAGAACGCGCTGGCCCGCTGCGAGCAGCAGGCCGGCCGTGCCGGGGTCGAGGTGCTGGAGCAGGCGCTGCGCAACGCGATGCCGCTCATCGAGGTCAAGCCGAAGCGCGTCGGTGGCTCCACCTATCAGATCCCGGTCGAGGTGCGCGCCGATCGGCGCGTGAGCCTCGGCATGCGCTGGCTCATCGAGTCCGCCCGCCGGCGCAACGGCAAGAGCATGTCCGACAAGCTCGCCGCCGAGCTCATGGATGCCAGCAACGGCATCGGGGCCGCGGTGAAGCGCCGCGAGGACACCCACCGCATGGCGGAGGCGAACCGCGCCTTCAGCCACTTCAAGTGGTAGACCGATGACGACCAGCAGCCCCAGCAAGGCAGATCGCGCGGGCACCGACATCCCGCTGCAGCGAACCCGGAACATCGGGATCATCGCGCACATCGACGCCGGCAAGACGACCGTGACCGAGCGGATCCTCTTCTACACCAAGAAGATCTACAAGCTCGGCGAGGTGCACGAGGGTGCCGCCACGATGGACTGGATGGAGCAGGAGCAGGAGCGGGGGATCACCATCACCGCCGCCGCGACGACCTGCTTCTGGAACGACCATCGCATCAACTTGATCGACACGCCCGGGCACGTGGACTTTACCGTCGAGGTGGAGCGCAGCCTCCGCGTGCTCGACGGCGCGGTCGTGGTGTTCGACGGCGTCGCCGGCGTCGAGCCCCAGTCGGAGACGGTCTGGCGCCAGGCCGACAAGTACCACGTCCCGCGCTTCTGCTTCGTGAACAAGCTCGACCGCACCGGCGCCGACTTCTGGCGCGTGGTGGACATGATCAAGGATCGCCTCGGCGTGAACGCCGTCCCGCTCCAGGTGCCGATGGGCGCCGAGGACCAGTTCACCGGCGTGATCGACCTGATCAACATGAAGGCGATCAGCTACGGCAACGACCTGGGCGACCAGATCGATGTCGGCGAGATCCCGGCGGAGTTCCTCACCCTCGCCGAGGAGTGGCGCGACAAGATGATCGAGGCGCTCGCCGACCTCGACGACGACATCGCGCACAAGTTCCTCGAGGGGGAGGAGATCGGGCCCGACCAGCTGCGCGCCGCGCTCCGTGCCGGCACGCTGGCCTACAAGATCGTCCCGGTGCTCACCGGCTCGGCGCTCAAGAACAAGGGCGTCCAGCCGATGCTCGACGCGGTCGTCGACTACCTGCCGAGCCCGCTCGACGTCCCGCCGGTGACCGGCAAGGATGCGCGCAGCGGCGACGAGGTCACGCGGTCGACGGACGCGTCCGAGCCGTTCACGGCGCTCGCGTTCAAGATCGCCGCGGACCCGTTCGTGGGGACGCTGGCCTTCTTCCGCGTGTACTCCGGGACGCTGAAGACCGGGTCGTACATCTACAACAGCAGCAAGGGCCAGAAGGAGCGGGTCGGGCGCATCCTGCAGATGCATGCCAACCACCGCGAGGAGATCGAGCAGGTCAGCGCGGGTGACATCGCGGCCGCCGTCGGACTCAAGAACACGACGACGGGGGACACGCTGACCGACGAGGCCAAGCCGATCGTGCTCGAGTCGATCACGTTCCCCGAGCCGGTCATCGAGCTCGCCGTCGAGCCGAAGACGAAGGCCGACCAGGACAAGATGGCGGTCGCGCTCCAGCGCCTCGCGGCCGAGGATCCGACCTTCCGGGTCCACACCGACCAGGAGTCGAGCCAGACCCGGATCGCGGGCATGGGCGAGCTGCACCTCGAGGTGCTCGTCGACCGCATGCTGCGCGAGTTCAAGGTCCAGGCCAACGTGGGACGACCGCAGGTGAGCTACCGCGAGGCGATCCGCAGGCCGACGAAGGCCGAGGGCCGGTTCGTGCGCCAGACCGGCGGCAAGGGCCAGTACGGTCACGCCGTCCTCCAGCTGGAGCCGCTCGAGCGCGGCGCCGGCTTCGAGTGGGAGTCGAAGATCGTCGGCGGTGCCGTGCCGCGCGAGTACTGGCGCGCCATCGAGGAGGGGGTCAAGGAGGCGCTCGCCGGCGGCGTGGTCGCCGGGTTCCCGGTCATCGACGTCAAGGCCACCCTGGTCGACGGCTCGTATCACGAGGTCGACTCGTCCGAGATGGCCATGAAGATCGCCGGCAGCATGGCCGCCAAGGACGGCGTCACCAAGGCCGATCCGGCGATCCTCGAGCCGATGATGCAGGTCGAGGTGACCACGCCCGAGGACTTCATGGGCGACGTCATCGGCAACCTCAACGCCAAGCGCGGCCAGATCGACGGCCTCGACGAGCGCGGCTCGAGCCGCGTGATCCGAGCGCACGTCCCGCTGGCCGAGATGTTCGGCTACGCCACCGAGCTGCGCAGCATGACCCAGGGTCGGGCCGCGTACTCGATGGAGTTCAGCAACTACGCGGAAGTCCCGTCCAACCTCGCCAACGAACTCATCGCGAAGTCCAAGGGCTAACGGACTCACGAACAAAGGAGCGACGAAGCACACCATGGCCAAGGAGAAGTTCGACCGCAGCAAGCCGCACGTGAACGTCGGCACGATCGGTCACGTGGATCACGGCAAGACGACCCTCACGGCAGCGATCACGAAGTTCCTGTCGCTGTCGGGCGGCGCCGACTTCCGCGCGTTCGACCAGATCGACAACGCTCCCGAGGAGCGGCAGCGCGGCATCACCATCGCGATCAGCCACGTCGAGTACCAGACGGCGAATCGCCATTACGCACACGTCGACTGCCCGGGTCACGCGGACTACATCAAGAACATGATCACCGGCGCCGCCCAGATGGACGGCGCGATCCTGGTCGTGTCCGCCGCCGACGGCCCGATGCCGCAGACCCGCGAGCACATCCTCCTGGCGCGCCAGGTGGAGGTGCCGAGCCTCGTCGTGTTCCTCAACAAGGTCGACATGGTCGACGACGAGATGCTCGTCGACCTGGTCGAGATGGAGGTGCGCGAGCTCCTCAGCAAGTACGAGTTCCCCGGCGACGACGTCCCGGTCATCCGCGGCTCTGCGCTCAAGGCGCTCGAGTCCTCGAGCACCGATCCGGAGGCCGAGGAGTACGCCTCGATCAAGGAGCTCATGGAGGCCGTCGACTCGTACATCCCGACCCCGGCGCGCGAGACCGACAAGCCCTTCCTGATGCCGATCGAGGACGTCTTCGGCATCAAGGGCCGCGGCACCGTGGCCACCGGCCGGATCGAGCGTGGGATCGTGAACACGGGCGACACCGTCGAGCTGGTCGGGATCCACGAGAAGGTCCGTCCGCTGGTCGTGACCGGCGTCGAGATGTTCAAGAAGACACTGGACGAGGGCCAGGCCGGTGACAACGTCGGCCTCCTCCTGCGCGGCATCGAGCGCGACGAGCTCGAGCGTGGCCAGGTGCTCTCGAAGCCGGGCAGCGTGAAGGCCGGGACGAAGTTCAAGGCCGAGGTGTACGTGCTCTCCAAGGAGGAGGGCGGCCGCCACACGCCGTTCTACGCCGGCTACCGCCCGCAGTTCTACCTGCGAACGACCGACGTGACCGGCGCGATCATCCTGCCCCAGGGTGTCGAGATGATCATGCCCGGCGACAACGTCAACATCGACGTCGAGCTGATCCAGCCGATCGCCATCGAGCAGGGGCAGCGCTTCGCCATCCGCGAGGGTGGCCACACGGTCGGCGCCGGCGTGATCACCGAGGTCATCGGCTGAGCGCCATGGCCAAGCAGCGCATCCGCATCCGGCTCAAGGCGTACGACCACAAGCTGCTCGACCAGTCGGCCGAGCAGATCGTGGAGACCGCGCAGCGGACCGGCGCCGACGTCGCCGGCCCGGTTCCGCTGCCGACCCGGATCGAGAAGTACACCGTCATTCGGGGCCCGTTCGTCCACAAGGACGGTCGGGAGCAGTTCGAGATCCGGACGCACAAGCGCCTCATCGACATCATCGACCCGTCCACCAAGACGGTCGATGCCCTGATGCGGCTGTCGCTCGCGGCCGGCGTCGATATCGAGATCAAGATGTGAACCTCCTCGGCCGGGCCCGTGCGGCCCGGCGCGAGGACGTTCCGCCATCAGGAAGGAACCACCAACAGTGCCGGCAGGTTTGATCGGAAGGAAGCTGGGGATGACGCGCATCTTCGGTGACGACGGCAGCGTCGTCCCGGTGAGCGTCATCGAGGCGACCCCGAACACGATCACGCGTCTTCGCAGCGTCGAGCAGGACGGCTATGTCGCCGTGCAGCTCGGCGCCGGGACGGCGCGCCGCTCGACGAAGCCGGTCGCCGGCCAGTTCAAGCATCTCGACAAGGAGCACCAGCATCCGAAGCACGTGCGCGAGTTCCGCGTTGCCGGAACCGACGAGTACGAGGTCGGGACGGAGCTCCGCGTCGACCTGTTCGAGGCGGGTGAGCTGGTGGACGTGACCGGCGTGAGCAAGGGTCATGGCTTCACCGGCGTCATCGCGCGCCATAACTTCCGCCGCGGCCCGAAGTCGCACGGGTCCGATCACCATCGGGCCCCCGGCTCCATCGGCGCCGGGACCTACCCGGGCCGAGTGTGGAAGGGGACCCGCATGGCGGGCCACATGGGCAACGAGCAGGTGACCGTGAAGAAGCTCAAGGTCGTGAAGGTCGACCCGGAGCGCAACCTCATCCTGGTCAAGGGTGCGGTGCCCGGGGCGCGAAACGGCCTGCTGCTCGTGCAGAAGGCGAAGTGACGATGCCCCAGACGACGATTCTCACCGCCGACGGCAAGGAGGGAGGCAAGGTGGACCTGGCCGAGAGCCTCTTTGCCGCGCCGGTCAACGAACCCCTGATCCACCAGGCCGTGGTCCGCCAGATGGCGGGCCGCCGGCTCGGCACGGCCGACACGCTCACCCGCGGCGAGGTCCGCGGCGGGGGCAAGAAGCCGTGGCGCCAGAAGGGCACCGGGCGCGCGCGCCAGGGCACCCGTACCGCCCCCCAGTGGGCCGGTGGCGGCGTGGTCTTCGGCCCGCACCCGCGAAGCTACGAGCAGAAGATGCCGGCCAAGATGCGCCGCAGCGCACTGCGAGGCGTGCTCAGCGCGAAGCAGGCCGAGGGCGCCGTGCGCGTCGTGGAGGCCATCGAGCTGGCCGAGGGGCGCACGAAGCTGATGATCGAGCGGCTCGCCGGATGGAACGCCGAGGGCAAGGTGCTCCTCGTGCTCGCCGCCCGCGACGAGTCGGTCGAGCGCTCGGCACGCAATCTCGGCCACGTGCGAATGCTGCTGGCCGACAGCCTGAACGTGGTCGACCTGCTCGAAGCCGACACGGTCGTCTTCACCCGCGATGCCCTGGATCGGGCCCAGGAGGTGTACGGATGACCGCCACGAACCTGCACGACGTGCTCCTGCGGCCCGTCATCAGCGAGAAGAGCACGCTCGAGACCGAGCGCAACAACTACACCTTCGCCGTCGCGCGCGACGCGAACAAGTTCCTCATCAAGGCTGCCGTCGAGGCCGAGTTCAAGGTGACCGTCCTCGGCGTGCGAGTCGTCAGCGTCCGTCCCAAGCAGAAGCGGCGTGGCCGCCGGACGATGGGCACGGTGCCGGGCTGGAAGAAGGCCGTGGTGACGATTGCCCCCGGGGACAAGATCGAGCTGTTCGAGGCCGTCTGATCATGCCACTCCGCAACTACCGACCGACCTCGCCGGGCATGCGCCAGATGACGCGGCCCACCTTCGAGGAGATCACCGCCGACCAGCCGCACAAGCCGCTCACCGAGAAGCTCGTGCGCCGCGCCGGACGCAACAGCCAGGGCAAGCTCACGGTCCGCCACCAGGGATCCGGGCACAAGCGCCTGTACCGCGTGATCGACTGGAAGCGCGACAAGTACGGGGTGCCCGCGAAGATCGCGACGGTCGAGTACGACCCGAATCGATCGGCGCGCATCGGCCTCCTGCACTACGCCGATGGCGACAAGCGCTACATGCTCCTGCCGCACGGCCTGGGCGTGGGCGACGTGGTCGCCTCGGGCCCGGACGTCGAGGCCCGCACCGGCAACGCCCTGCCGCTGTCGCGGATGCCGCTCGGCACGCAGGTCCACAACATCGAGCTGACCCGGGGCCGCGGCGGCCAGATCGTCCGCAGCGCCGGCGCCAGCGCCCAGCTGCTGGCCAAGGAGGGCGACTTCGCCACCCTGCGGCTGCCGTCGGGCGAGGTGCGCCGCGTGCGCGTCGAGTGCATGGCGACCGTCGGCCAGGTCAGCAATCTCGATCACGAGAACCAGAAGCTCGGCAAGGCCGGCCGTGCCCGTCACATGGGCCGGCGTCCGACGGTGCGCGGATCCGCGATGAACCCCCGCGACCATCCGCACGGCGGTGGCGAGGGCAAGCAGCCGACCGGCATGCCGCCCAAGACGAAGTGGGGCAAGCGGGCCATGGGCCTGCGGACCCGCGCCAAGAAGAACCAGACCAGCAAGATGATCGTCCGCCGTCGGTACGGTCGGGGTTAGGAGCAGAGCAGATGAGTCGTTCCATCAAGAAGGGACCATTCGTCGACGCGCGCCTGCTCGGCCGCATCGATGACATGAACAAGCGCAACGAGCGCAAGGTGCTGAAGACCTGGTCGCGCGCCAGCGTGATCTTCCCGCAGATGATCGGGCACACGATCGCCGTCCACGACGGGCGCCGTCACGTGCCGGTCTTCGTCACCGAGAACATGGTCGGGCATCGCCTCGGCGAGTTCGCTCCGACACGAACGTATCGCGGTCACACGGGTCGAGCGACCGAGCGCTCGACATCGCTGAAGTAGGGATGTCGATGCGAGTAACCGCGACCGCCAAGTACATCCGCATCAGCCCCCGCAAGGTGCGGCTGGTGACGAACCTCATCGCCGGCAAGCCGGTCGAGGAGGCTGCGGCAATCCTTCGCTTCCTGCCGAACGCGGCGGCGAAGGACGTGGCCAAGGTGCTCAAGAGCGCCACCGCCAACGCCGAGAACAACTACAACCTGTCGGCCGATGAGCTGCGCGTGGTGAGCGCCGTGGCCGACGAGGGTCCGACCCTGAAGCGCGGGCGACCGCGCGCGCAGGGGCGGTACTTCCAGATTTTGAAGCGCACCAGCCACATCACCGTCGCCGTGGCTGACCGAGAGGAGTCGTAGGCATGGGACACAAGGTCCATCCGTACGGCTTCCGGATCGGCATCATCAAGCCCTGGCTGGCGAAGTGGTACGCGGATCGCGACTACGCCACGCTCCTCCAGGAGGACATGCGGATCCGGGAGCTGGTCGCGAAGCAGCTCGCGAACGCGAGCGTCAGCCAGGTCGAGATCGAGCGCGGCATCAACCATGTCACCGTCACGGTGCACACGGCCAAGCCGGGCATCGTCATCGGCAAGGGCGGCGCGAACGTCGAGGCGCTGCGCACGAACGTCGGGAAGCTGACGAACAAGAAGGTCAAGCTCGAGATCAAGGAGATCCTGCAGCCCGAGCTCGACGGCATGCTCGTCGCGCAGAACGTGGCGGGGCAGCTGGAGCGCCGCATCGCGTTCCGGAAGGCGATCAAGCAGTCGATCCAGCGCAGCATCAAGGCTGGCGCGAAGGGCGTGAAGATCCAGGTCTCGGGTCGCCTCGGCGGCGCCGAGATGTCCCGCACCGAGTGGGACAAGGAGGGTCGCATCCCGCTCGGCACGCTGCGCGCCGACATCAGCTACGGCGTCGTGCACGCCCACACCACGTACGGCCGCATCGGCGTCAAGGCATGGGTGTACCGCGGCGAGCAGCTGGGTGACCGGCCGGGCAGCGCTCGGACCGAGCCCCGCGCGGCGCGACGCGCCGCCGCCGCACCACGCGGACGCGGGGGACGCTCCGCGGCCCCGGCGGCCGAGGCCACTCCGGTCGCGACGCCGGCCGAGCCGGTGGAGGCAGCCGAGCAGCAGCAGCCGGCGGCCCAGGTCGCCACGCCCGCGCAGGAGGCCGTTTCGCCTGCCGCGCAGGAGCCGGCCGTGACTGCGCCGCAGGCCGAGCCCGCGCCATCGGTCGAGACGACCGAGGCGGCGCCGGCGGCGGACGTCGTCGAGACGCCGGTCACCGAGCCGTCAGCCGCAGGCACCGCCGAGGACGCGCCCACCAAGGCCCCTGCCGAGGCAGCCGGCGCCGACGAGGCTCCGGCCGAGGCGGAGGCAAGCACGTCCGACACGGATGCGCCGGCCGCGAAGGCATCCGAGGCGCCCGCGACCGAGACGAAGCCGAAGAAGCGGGCCGCGCGCAAGCCGGCCAAGGAGTCCTGACCATGTTGATGCCCAAGCGGGTCAAGCACCGCAAGGTGCAGCGCGGCCGGCGGGCCGGCATGGCCAAGGGCGGCACGTCGGTCAGCTTCGGCGACTTCGGGCTGATGGCCGAGGAGGTCTGCTGGCTCACGAGCCGACAGATCGAGGCCGCCCGACGCGCCATGACCCATCACATCAAGCGCGGTGGCCGGGTCTGGATCCGGGTCTTCCCGGACAAGCCGGTCACGAAGAAGCCGGCCGAGGTTCGGATGGGCTCCGGCAAGGGCGCGCCCGATCACTGGGTCGCGGTCGTGAAGCCGGGCCGGGTCATGTTCGAGATGTCCGGCGTGCCGGAGCCGATCGCGCGCGAGGCGATGCGCCTTGCCGGCCACAAGCTGCCGATCAGCACGAAGTTCGTCGTCAAGGAGGGCCTCGATCATGGACATCAGTGAGATCCGTGCCCTCTCCGACAAGGACCTCGAGGGTGCGCTGCGCGACGCGAAGCAGGAGCTGTGGAAGGTTCGCTTCGACCTCGCCACGCGACAGGAGAGCAATTACAGCAGGCTGCCGGCGACCCGTAAGCGGATCGCCCGCATCCTGACCGTGATGACCGAGCGCCAGCACGCCGCCGAGGCGGCCCAGGCGCAGACTGAGAAGGCCAGCTGATGCAGGGCAAGCGACGAACGAAGACCGGACGCGTCGTGTCCGACAAGATGGACAAGACGGTCGTCGTGAGCGTCGAGCGGCTGCGGCGCCACCCGATCTACAAGCGGGTCGTGCGCCTCAGCACGAAGTTCAAGGCTCACGACCAGGAGAACACCGCCCGGGTCGGCGACACCGTGCGCATCGAGGAGAGCAAGCCGCTCTCCCGTGAGAAGCGCTGGACCGTCGTCGAGGTCGTGGCGCGCGGCTCCCACGAGGAGCTGGTGGACGGGACGGAGCAGGCGTGATCCAGAAGTACAGCAGGCTGCGCGTGGCCGACAACTCGGGGGCGCGGGTGGTGGAGTGCATCTCCGTCATCGGGCGCTCGACGAGCGACACGGCCGAGGTGGGCGACGTCATCGTCGCCGCCGTGAAGCAGGCACTGCCGAACTCCGGCGTGAAGAAGGGCGACGTCGTCCGCGCCGTGGTGGTCCGCACCACCAAGGAGTACGGCCGCGCCGACGGCAGCCACATCCGCTTCGACGAGAACGCTGCCGTGCTCATCACGCCGCAGGGCAGCCCGCGCGGCACCCGCATCTTCGGGCCGGTGGCCCGTGAGCTGCGCGAGCGGAACTACATGAAGATCGTCTCGCTCGCCCCGGAGGTGCTGTAGATGAACGTGCGAAGGGGTGACACCGTCGTCGTGCTCGCCGGCAAGGACCGCGGCAAGCGCGGGACCGTCGACCGCGTCGAGAAGACGAAGCGCGGCTTCGGCGTCGTGATCCCCGGAATCAACATGGCCAAGCGCCACCAGCGCGCTCGGTCGCGGACCCAGCAGGCCGGGATCATCGACCTGCCGGTGCCGATCCATATCAGCAACGTCCAGGTCGTCTGCCCGCGCTGCGACACGCCGACTCGCATCGGCCACGCGACGCTCGACGGTGGCGGCCGGACGCGGATCTGCAAGCACTGCGGCGAGCAGATCGAGGTGACGAGCAAGTGAGCCCCGACGAGAAGAAGACGACCAGCGGTCGCGGCGCCGGTGCGGCGACGAAGGCCGCGAAGGGCGGTCGCTCGTCGGCGAAGGCGTCGACCAACGGCGGCTTCACCAAGCCGACGTACGGCGGCATGCGCCAGCGCTATCACGACGAGATCGCGCCATCGATGCAGCGCGAGTTCGGCTACGAGAACGTGATGCAGATTCCGCGGCTCGACAAGATCGTGGTCAACATCGGCCTCGGCGAGGCGATCGCCAATGCCAAGGCGCTCGACGCCGCGGTCGAGGACCTGACGACCATCACCGGCCAGAAGCCGATCGTGACCCGCGCCAAGCGGTCGATCGCCCAGTTCCGCCTGCGCACCGGCATGCCGATCGGCGCCAAGGTGACGTTGCGCGGGCAGCGGATGTACGACTTCCTGGAGCGCACGATGGCCCTGGCCCTGCCGCGCATCCGCGACTTCCGGGGCATCCCGACCCGCTCGTTCGATGGCCGCG
Organism: Candidatus Angelobacter sp.; assembly: GCA_035463095.1. GTDB lineage: Bacteria > Chloroflexota > Limnocylindria > QHBO01 > QHBO01 > JACDBZ01. The sequence continues at coordinate 11,770 of DATHTR010000086.1, forward strand.
GCAACTTCAGCCTCGGCCTGCGCGAGCAGCTCGTCTATCCGGAGATCGACTACGACAAGATCGATCGCCTGCGCGGGCTGGAGATCAGCATCGTGACGACGGCGAAGACCGACGAGGAGGGGCGCAAGCTCCTCGAGCTCCTCGGCATGCCGTTCCAG
>DATHTR010000087.1:0-3097 GCA_035463095.1 Candidatus Angelobacter sp.
GACGACACCGCCTCGATCGGGAAGCTGTACCGGCGCCAGGACGAGATCGGCACGCCCTACTGCGTGACCGTCGACCCTGAGTCGCTCGATGACGGCGCGGCCACCATCCGCGACCGGGACACGATGACCCAGGAGCGCGTGGCCCTCGAGCGCATCCCCGAGCGGATCGCCGCCCTGGTGGCCGGTCGGTCGGCATGGGAGGGCGTTCCGCGGGACGGCTGAGATGACGACCCTCGACGAGATCCGTTCGGCGCACGAGGAGGGGAACCACGAGCTCGTGCTGCGGCTGACGGAGGGCGTGCTGGCTCAGCGTCCCGGCGACGATGCCGCCCATGAGTACCGGGCTCGAGCCTTCCTGGCCCTGGGCCGGGCGGACGAGGCGGAGCGTCACGCGGCCGACGCGGTCCGGCTCGATCCCGACGAGGTCCGCTATCGCGAGCTGCTGGCCGAGACCCTGTCCGCGGTCGGCGCGCACCGGGACGCGGCGAACGAGTACGGCCGTCTGGCGTCGAACGACCCGCACCAGACCACCTGGACGGTGGCCGAGGCGGAGGAGCGTCTGGGAGCCGCCCAGCCCGGCATGGGAGTCGACGCGGCGCGCCGCGCGGTGCGGCTGGCGCCGAACAACGGACGGGCGCAGCTGGCTCTGGCGCACGCACTGGCACGCACGGGCGACGCGCGCGGGGCGCTCCAGTCCGCCGCTGCGGCGGTCGAGCTGCTCCCGAACGACCTCGACGCCCGGGAGGCGCTCGCCGACGCCCGGTGGCTCGCCGGCCAGGATCGGGCAGCCTTCGACGCGTATCGCGTCCTTGCCGATGAGCTTCCGGCGCGCGGCGCTGACCGCGTCCGGCGCAAGGCGCGGACGCTGTATCGGCGGCAGGCCGGGCCGGTCGGGCGGCTCGTGGCGCGAGTCGCTCCGTTGTTCGACCTCGCCTTCGACCGCGGATGGCTCTCGGTGAGCCGATGAAGGTCGGGGTGCTCCGCGACCGGCTCTCCGCGGCCCTGGTCACCGCCATGCGGACTCGGGGGCCGGAAGCGGTGGCCCTGACCGCCGATCGCACGAAGGCGATGGGAGCGGCGCTGGCCGGGCTTCCCGACGACGCGGACGTGGAGCTGGATCGCCTGGAGCTCTCGACGCGCTCCGCGGCCACGGTTCTCGGATTCCACCCGGAGCACGTGCGACGCCTGATCCGCACGGGACGACTGCGGGCGCGCCGCGACGGCGCGGACTACCGGGTCCTGGTGGACGATCTGTGGCCGTTGATCGAGGCACGCCACCGTGAGCCGGGCCGTCGTCGGCTGTCCGGCGCGGATCGCCCGCGTCGATGACCGCTCCCGCGGCGCGCCCGCTGATCCTGCCGACGGAGGAGCTCGACCCGGACCTGCTCACCGACCTGACGGCGCTGTGCGAGGCCGCCTTCGAGGAGCCGTTCGCTCCCGTCTGGGAGCGCGTCGGGCCGGGAATCCACGTCATCGGCTCCGACGGGGGCCGGGTCGTGTCGCACGCCATGATCGTCGACCGACGGATCTACCTCGGCCACGAGCCGGACCAGGCGCTGGACGTCGGTTACGTGGAGAACGTCGCGACCTGGCCGGAGCTGCACGGCCGGGGGCACGCGACGGCGGTGATGCGCGAGATCGGCCGCCTGATCGGCGAGGAGTACGCGCTCGGGGCGCTGGCCACCGGCTCGAACGACTTCTACGCTCGGCTCGGCTGGGAGACGTGGCAGGGACCGACCTCCGTGCGCATGCTCGACGGTCAGCGCGTCCGCTCCGCCGAGGAGGACGGCGACGTGATGGTGCTGCGGACGCCCCGGACGCCATCGGACCTCGACCTGACCGGCCCGATCGCCATCGACTGGCGACCCGAGGAGCCCTGGTAGCCGGGTTCGCCTCCTCCACCAGTGCGCTGCCATCGCACGCTGGTGTTCGTTGTCCTTGACCTGGGATACGCGTCCGAGGACTGAGCGGCTGGCAATCGTCCCGTCTCGGACCAGACGACGCGAACACGCCATCGGGGCCTCGGCAACGCCATCGAGCACCACGCGGCCTCCGCAGGCACCGCGCGGTACAATTCCGGCTCCCCACGAAGTCACGAACGAGGAGCCGATTCGCCGCATGGCCACGACCGCTCGCAAGCCCCGAAAGACCGCCTCGAAGGCGAAGGCCGAGAAGAACGGCAAGCTGATCTATCGGTTCGACGAAGGCAACGCGAGCATGCGCTCGACCCTCGGCGGGAAGGGCGCGGGCCTGGCCGAGATGACGAACGCCGGGCTGCCGGTCCCACCCGGCTTCACGATCACGACCGAGGCGTGCAACGCCTACTACACCGCCGGCAAGGAGATGCCGCCGGGACTGTGGGACGACGTCGTGGCGCACATGAAGGAGCTCGAGACGGCGACCGGCAAGGGCTTCGGCGACCCGGCCAACCCGCTGCTGGTGAGTGTCCGGTCGGGCGCCGCCTTCAGCATGCCCGGGATGATGGACACCGTCCTCAATCTCGGCCTGAACCCCGACACAGTGCAAGGCCTCATCAGCCTCACGGGCAACGAGCGGTTCGCCCAGGACGCGTGGCGCCGGTTCGTGGCGATGTTCGGCAGGATCGTGCTGGGCCTGAAGGCGGAGGATTTCGACGAGCCGTTCGACGAGCTCAAGGAGCACGCTGGCGCGAAGCTCGACACCGACCTGACCGCCGAGCAGCTGCGCGACATCGGCAATCGGTTCACGGAGATCGTGAAGGAGAAGACGGGGGAGGAGTTCCCGACCGATCCGTATCGGCAGCTCGAGCTGGCCGTGCGCGCCGTCTTCGACTCCTGGTTCGGCAAGCGCGCGCACGATTACCGCGAGTTCAACAAGATCCCGCACGACCTGGGCACCGCGGTGAACGTGGTCACCATGGTGTTCGGCAACATGGGCGACGACTCGGGCACCGGCGTTGCCTTCACCCGCGATCCGAACACCGGCGAGAAGGCGCTCTTCGGCGAGTACCTCACCAACGCGCAGGGCGAGGATGTGGTGGCCGGGGTGCGCACGCCTGAGAAGATCAGCCACATGCGCGACCAGATGCCCGAGGTCTACGCGCAGTTCGAGGAGATCG
>DATHTR010000088.1:0-2822 GCA_035463095.1 Candidatus Angelobacter sp.
GCCGAGGTTCGGGGTGGCGCCGTTGGTGCGGGCGGCGAGCAGCCAGCCGGCGATGGCGGCGAGGACGCCGGAGAGGACGAAGACCGTGAACAGGACGCGCTCGACCGGGATGCCGGCGCGGAACGGGGCCGCGGGGTTGCCCCCGACGAGGTAGACGTGGCGGCCGAAGCGGGTGCGGCCGAGCACGAACTGGAACAGGACGTAGGCGGCGATCAGGATCAGGACCAGCAGCGGGACGCCGAGGACGGTCGTGGTCGCGACGGCGCGGACGTCGTCGGGCAGGCCGTACATCGAGCGGCCGCCGGTCAGCACGAGGCCGAGGCCGCGCACCGCGATGTACATGGCGAGGGTGACGATGAAGGCGTTGATGCCGACCCGGACGATCAGGAAGGCGTTGAACAGGCCGGCGAGCGCGCCGAAGGCGATCACCAGGACGAGCGCCGTCCAGGTGCCGACCTCCAGGCCGGAGGCGGAGCCGCGGGACGCCGCGACGTAGGCCGCGAGCATGGCGGCGAAGGCCATGACCGACTCGACCGACAGGTCCATGTGGCCGGCGATGATGCAGAACGACAGGCCGATGGCGATCAGGCCGACGAAGGTCGCGTGCTGCAGGATGTTGAGGAAGATGCCGAGCTGGAAGAAGCGGTCGATGGTGAGGGAGAAGAGGACGAGGATGACGACCAGGATCAGCCAGACCAGGTGGTCGAGCAGGAGGTTGAGGAGCCGGCGGCGGTCGAGGACCGGCCGGCCGCCGGCTCGGGTGGTTTGAACGGCCACGGGGACTCGGAGCCTCCCGGCGAAAGGCGCCGCTTGGCGCCGACGTGCGGCGGCCGGACGGCGAGACGACCGGCTACTCGACCACCTGCACCGGTTGGTCCGGGGGCGTGAGGTTGCCCCAGAAGCGGGTGTCGTCGACGTTCTCGGGCGTGATCGCGGCACCCGGGATCTTCAGGTTGGGGCCCCATTCCTCCACGGTCAGCTCGGACTTGAGGCCCACCACGTCGTAGCTGCCGGGCTCCAGCTCCTCGCCGGCCAGGATCCTGGGCGCGAACATGGCGAGGCCGTAGACCTGGGCGTAGAGCGGCTGCTCGACCTCGACCTGCTGCCAGCCGGCGCGGATGTTGTCGAGCCCGACGGGCGCGCCGTTCGAGGCCATCAGCATGATGTCGCCCGGCTGGTGGCCCTTGGCCTCCAGGACCGAGATGACCGGCACGGTGAGGTGGGCGGCGTGGGCGAAGATCAGGTCGATGTCGTCGTTGACCAGCAGCTGGTCCTCGACGATGTCGCCGGCGTTGGAGGCCTCCCACTGCATCGCCGCCTTGGAGACGATCTCGACGTCGGGCGCCTCCTCGGCCATGACCTCCTCGAAGCCCTGCTGGATGTCGAGGGTGTAGTTGTCGCCGGGGTCGCCGAGGATCTGGAGCACCGTGCCCCTCGGCCCGCCGTGGCGCTCGGTCAGCAGGCGGATCGCCTCCTCGGCCGCGATGTTGCCGATCTCGACCGTGCCGGCGACGGAGGTCAGCTCGAACTCGGTGCTGCGGATCTGGCGGTCGTAGTTCAGCACCTTGATGCCGGCGGCGCGCGCCTTCTCGATGCCGGGGACGATGGAATCGAAGTCGACGGCGTTCATGATGATCGCGTCGGGCGCGAGCGCGATCACGTCGTCCATCTGGTTGAGCTGGAGGTCGGGCCGGTTCTGGGCGTCCAGCGAGACGACCTCGTAGCCGAGCTCGCCGAACACCTTCTCGATCGCCGCCTTGCTCTCGGTCTGGAACTCGTCGAGCAGGGTCGGGATCATGTAGTAGATCGTGCCCTTGTCCTGGGCCAGGGCGGCGGGGCCGGTGGCGGTCAGCGCGAGCAGGGCGCCGGCGGCCGCGGTGGCGGCGAGCAGGTGCCTTCGGGTCGGGTTCATCGGGTGTGGCCTCCCTTCTGGGGTGTTGCGGCCTGTTGGAGCCGCTTTCTTGCGGACAGGGACGGGAACGCCTCGTCGCCGGTGATCAGGGCGATGATCTCGTCGTGGTCGGTGGCGCCGACGTCGCGCACGCCCGCGATCCGGCCGTGGCGCAGCACGACGATCCGGTCCGCGACCTGGAAGGCGTGCAGGACGTTGTGGGTGATGACGACGAGCGCCACGCCCTGCCGCTTGACGCGCTCGATCAGCTCCAGGCCGCGCCGGGTCTGCTGGACGCCGAGTGCGGCGAACGGCTCGTCGAGCAGGCAGAGCCGGCCGCCCCAGTGGACGAAGCGGCAGAGCTCGATCGCCTGCCGCTGGCCGCCCGAGAGGTGCTCGACGGCGGTGCGGACGGACGGGATGTGGGTGCCGATGGCGTCGAGCGCCCGCTCGGTCTCGGCCTGCATGGCGCGCTCGCGCAGGACCTTGAAGCCGAGCACGCCGCGGACGAGCTCGCGGCCCATGAAGAAGTTGGCCACGACGTCGACGTTGGGGCAGAGCGAGAGGTCCTGGTAGACCGTCTCGATGCCGAGCGCCTTGGCGTCGGCGGGGCCGTGGAGGGTGACGGGCCGGCCGTCGAACGCGATGCGGCCGGAGTCGGGCGGCAGGCTGCCGGAGATGATCTTGATGAGGGTCGACTTGCCGGCGCCGTTGTCGCCGAGCAGCGCCACGACCTCGCCGCGCCGGACGTCGAAGCTCACGTCGGTCAGCGCCTCGACGGCACCGAAGCGCTTCGAGACGGACTCGATGCGGAGCAGCGGGGCGTCGTTCTCGGCGGCGGCCATCGGTCCCGTGAGTCCCGGGGCGCCGCGGCCGAGGCCGGGGCGCCGTGCCGCTTCACGACAAGCAGACCGGCCCCGGTTTGTCCAGC
>DATHTR010000089.1:0-8136 GCA_035463095.1 Candidatus Angelobacter sp.
GCACCTGTCGGTGCTGCGCTCGGCGGGACTCGTGGCCAGTCGTCGGGAAGGGAGCACCGTCTACTACCGGCTCGTGGACGAACGGATCCTCGACGCCTATCGATTGCTGCAACAGGTTGCCGGCTAAGCCGGGATTCACAGAAAGGAAACCGAGGTCCGCGAACGTTCAAGAGGTCACCGACGCCACCTTCGAGTCGGACGTGCTCCAGAGTGACAAGCCGGTGGTGGTCGACTTCTGGGCCGAGTGGTGCGGCCCGTGCCGCATGGTCGCCCCGGAGATCGACAAGCTCGCTCAGAAGTACGCGGGCAGCGTCGAGGTCCGCAAGCTCGACGTGGACGCCAACCCCCAGACCGCCATGCGCTACGGGATCATGAGCATCCCGACGGTGGCGCTGTTCGCGCCCGGCCAGCCGCCCAAGGCGGCCGTTGGCTTCCGCCCGGCAGAGGCGCTCGAAGAGGCCTTCGGCCTCGCCGCCTTCAGCAACGGCGAGGGCGCCGGGGCCTAGCCTCCATCAGTTCGCGCGCGCCATCCGCCGATGGCGCGCGACTTTCGCTCGGTTCCCGCAGGCCGCCATGTCGCACCAGCGACGGCTGCGGTTGCGGGAGCCGTCGACGAACACCCAGCGGCAGAGCGGGTTCCCGCAGCGCTTCACCCCGTCGTCGCCGACGGGCCGTCGCAGAAGCTCGATGAGCGGAAGCCGCAGGTCGTCGGCGAAACCGGCCCACCCGGACGCCTCGGAGACGAGGCGTCCGCTGGCGTCCAGCCGGTACGCGGCCCCACTGCGCGGAACTCGATCCGGGCCCGAGACGGGGCGCTCGGCACGGCGGCGCACGGCCTCGCGCAGATCCCGCAGCCGTCGGAGCACAGCCTCGTCTGCCAGCCCCGACGGCACCTCCACGTCGTGTTCGACCAGGAACCTGCGCGCGTCGGCCGGGTCGCGCAGGTGGTCATGATCCGGCCCGTCATGGCGCGCCCGGGCATGGTGGTGTCCGCCCGGCCCATGACGCGTGTTCGCCACGACCAGGAGATCCTCGAGGCGGTATCGCGTGCTAACTTCCATCATTGCCGTTGACAGGTTACATGTGCCTGTCTACCGTGACGCCCGATGACCATCCGGCCCGGCTGGATCCCCGCGGCGACCGCCGCAATCGCGACCTTGAGCGCCTCGCTCCTGGCGGGGTGGGTGGACACCGAGCGCACGATCATCGGCTACGGGGCCGCTCGCGTCGTGTGGTCGCAGCCCGCCTGGAGCGGCTTCTTCGTGCCCTGGCTGCCCCTCGCGGCGCTGGCGCTCTCCGTGGCCGTCGCGCTCACGCTCATGCCGCCGGGGCCACACCGCCGATTGATGCGACTCGGAGCCTCGCTGGCCGCGGTCGGAGGATTCGTCGCGGTGCTGGCGATCGGACGTGACGTGGCGAGCCCGAATCCGGCGAACGTGGTGGTCGCAACTCCCGGCTGGCCGGTCCTCGCCGGCCTGGTCGGGGCTGGAGTGCTCGGCGTCGCAGCGATCGCCGGTCCGGGCGGTCGCCGCTCGAACGCCCGCGTGCCACAGCTCGCGGCGCTGCTGGTCATGCTGGTCGCCGCGGCGTGCTCGGTCGACGCCACTCCGACGCCCACCCCGTCCGGGAGCGCCACCGCGCCCGACTGGCGCACTGACCCGAACGAGCCGTACCCGTTCCGCACGCCGGTGCCCGACCTGGCGCCGAGCGCGATCGATGGCGAGTACACCCGTCCGCCGACCGACACCTACGACGGCGATCGCGCGGCGTGCCGTCGTTGCCCGCCCTTCCCGCAGGATCGGGGCGAGTCCGTGCTCCGCTTCGACCGCGGACGCTACGAGATCGTGCACCAGGAGCCGGCGTATCGGTCCTTCGGCCACTACACCTTCGACGGGGACCTCCTGACCCTGTTCAACGACCCCGAATGTGGCACCGAGCTCGGGATGTACCGCGTCGAACGCGACGGCGCACAGCTTCGCTTCGACGCCGAGGACGACCCGTGCGCGTTCGGCCAACGGACGCGGGACCTGACGGATCGGACGTGGACGCCGGTCGACATCGCGCGCGGCGAGAGCTGCCAGCCCCCCAACACCGAGGCCGCCGTGAGCGGCCACTGGCCCGTCCCCCCCGGCTGCTGACCACGACGGCGGTCGGGCGCCACGCCGGGCATACTTCACCGCCCGATGACCCGCTCGATCCAGGCCGTTCTGCTCGGCACCTTCACGCTGCGTTTCAGCACCGGGCTGACCACCGGCCTGCTCGTGTACTACCTGGCCGGCCTGGAGGAGTACGGCGCCGCGTCCGGCGTGGGGCCGATCGAGGTCGGGCTGCTGACCGCGACCTTCTACCTCGCCGAGCTCCTCCTCTCGCCCCTGTTCGGCATCCTCTCCGACCGGCTCGGGTCGCGGCGGGTGATGCAGTTCGGGCCGGTCTTCGGAGCGGTCGCGGTGGTGATGACCGCGCTCACCACCGACCTCTTCCTGCTGGGCATCACACGATGGCTCGAGGGGGCCGCGGCTGCGGCGAGCATCCCGTCCATCCTGGGCTACATCGCGGGCGCGACGTCGCATGACGAGGGGCTCCGCGGCCGGGTCGTCGCGCGCTTCGAGGCCGCCACCCTGGCCGGTCTCGGCGTCGGCATCGTGGCGGCGGGAGGGCTGTGGGAGCTGCTCGGACGCAACGCCTTCTATCTCAACGCGGTCCTGTACCTGGTCAGCCTCGTCATCTACCGCTACGGGGTCACCGAGGCGCGCGCCGGCACCGCGCGCGCGGATGACGTCGACACGGGCGCCGCCGGGGCGCATCGGTTCAGCCTCGGGCGCTATCGGGCGCTGCTGACCAGCCGCACCGTGTGGCTCCTGGCACCCACCTGGATCGCGGTCAACGCCTTCATCGGCGCGTGGACGAGCCAATCGATCTTCCAGCTCGTGAACGAGCCGAAGCCGGGGTTCGAGAACCAACGGCTGATGGGCGGCTACGAGCCGATCGGGATCAGCATCGGCCTGGCCATCGCAATGCTGATCTTCTTCGCCGGCATCTTCTACTGGGGCAATCGATTCCGCCGATACCGGCGAACGACGATCATGGCCATCGGCATCGTCGGCGGCCTGGCCATGATCGGCGCCATCTTCGGGCTGAACCACACCGCCGACTCCCTGGCAGTCGTCCAGTTCGGCCTGCTGGGCGTGGCGATGGCCGGGCTGTTCGTGCTGGCCGGGGCCACCCCGGCGGCGCTCGGCATGCTGGCCGACATCAGCGAGACGCACCCCGAGGACCGCGGCGCGATCATGGGCCTGTACTCGGTCTTCCTGGCTCTCGGCCAGATCACCGGTTCGCTGGTCGGGGGTGGCGCGGCGGAGCTGCGCGGCGTCGACGGCCTGCTCCTGGTGTCGGCGATCCTGCTGGGCGTCGCGCTCGCCCCGCTGCGCTGGCTGCGCCGGTCCGAGCATCTGGTGCCCGGTGCGGTTCCGGCCGACGAGCTCGCGCCACCCGCAGCCGGGTCACGAGAGCGGGGGCCGGAGGCGTCGTGATCGCTGTGAGCTGCGTGGGCTACCGAAGCCGCTAGCGCAGCTGCGGGAAGAGCTCGGCGGCAACCCGTTCGACCCGCTCCGGCTCGGAGACGCGGCGAACGGCGAAGATGAGGTGCTGGGCCCCGGCCTCGATCAGCCGGCCGTAGTGGTCGACCAGCTCGTCCATCGAGCGCTCCTCGGGATCGATCGTGGGAGCGAGCGCAGTGATCTCCACCTCGTCCCGGGGCCGGCCGAGGTCGTCGAGATGGTCCCGCAGGACGCTCACCTTGCGCCGGAACTGCTCGAGGTCGCGACCGTAGAGATTGCACGCGTCGGCGTAGCGCGCCACCAGCCGGAGCGTCTTGCGCTCCCCGCCACCGCCGACCAGGATCGGGACCCGCGGTCGCTGGATCGCCTGCGGCGAGTTGATGAGGTGCGTGGCCGTGACCCTGGTCCCCTCGAACCGTTCATGGCTGCCGCTGCCCCCCGACCACATCCCGTGCGCCATTCGCAGGGTGTCCTCCAGCCACTCGAACCGCTCACGGAGCGGGGGAAACGGGAAGCCCAGGCCCTTCGACTCGTGCTCGTTCCACGCGGCACCGATCCCGAACCAGGCGCGTCCTCCCGACAGCACGTCCAGGGTGGTGGTGGCCTTGATCCAGAGGCCCGGCGCCCGGTAGTGAACGCCACCGACCATGAGCCCGAGTGAGGCGCGTTGCGTATGCGCGGCCAGGAACCCGAGGGCCGTCTGCCCCTCGAGCATCGGCGCCTCCGGCGGCCCGAGGCCGCGGATCTGGAAGAAATGGTCCATGACCCAGATGGAGTCGAAGCCGGACTCGTCGGCGCTGCGCCCGATGCGGGCCAGCGTCGGCCCGATCGCCTCCGCTCCGCCGGGCCACGTGAACTGATTGATCTGGAGGCCGAACTTCATGGCGTGATGGTGGCATGGATGGCATGCGCTGGTACGCCTCGTGCTTCGGGGGGCGGAATGCACGCTGACACCTCCGGCCCGACGACCCACGTTCCACAGCGGGTGGGCGACAGGTACCGCCTGGGAGCGGTGCTGGGCCGCGGCGGGATGGCCACGGTGTACCGCGGCCACGACGAGCAGCTCGACCGGCCGGTCGCCATCAAGCTCCTGCGCGGCGAGCTCGGCGACGACCCGACGATGCTTCGACGCTTCGAGACCGAGGCGCGTCGCGCTGCCTCCGTGACCCATCCGAACCTGGTCGCCGTCTACGACGTGGGCATCGAGGACGGCGTGCCGTACATCGTCATGGAGCTCGTGGAGGGCGGCGACCTGGCGACCGCGCTCGCGGTGGAGCGCCCGATGACCGCCGAGCGCGCCGCCCGGATCGGCGTCGAGGTGGCGGATGCATTGGAGGTCGCTCACGAGGCGGGCCTCGTTCATCGGGACATCAAGCCCCGAAACATCCTGCTCGACCGGGACGGGCATGCGCGTGTCACGGACTTCGGCATCGCCCGCGGGATCGGCGACGAGAGCCTCACGCGGACGGGCGCCGTCCTCGGCTCCGTCGACTACTTCAGCCCCGAGCAGGCCCGCGGCGAACGTGCCACGGCGTCCAGTGACCTGTACGGACTCGGGGCCGTGCTCTACGAGCTTCTCACGGGTGCCCGTCCCTTCAGCGGCGACACGCCCTACGCCATCGCCACCGCCCGGCTCCGGGCGCCGGCACCCGATCCGCGGGCGTCGAACCGCCAGATCCCGGAGCGACTGGCCGCGATCGTCCGGCGCGCGATGGCGCGCGACCCTGACGAACGCTTCGCATCGGCTGCCGAGCTGCGCGCGGCGCTGGCGGCGTGGCTGGCTGAGCACACGGAGTCCGCGACGCCCGCCGCCGCGAACTCGGGAACCGAGGTGATCCGGACCGCTCCAGCCGAGGAAGGAGCGGCATCTGCCGGCCCCCACCGGCGCCGAGTGGCGCTGCTCGTCGCTCCCCTCGGCGTGGCGGTACTCGCGCTCGTCGGTTGGCTCGGCGGCGGCATGCTGATGGGCGGTGCCGGGGTGCCCGACCTTCCCGAGATCGTGGTCGGCGAGCCGGGCGGGGTGGTGCTGCTCCCGACCGATTCCCCCACCCCCTCTCCGGTGGTGACCGCGACGGCGACGGCGTCGCCGTCGTCCCAGGCGCCGGCCCCGACCGCGGCGGCCTCCCGCTCACCGGCCCTGACCACGCCCACCCCGACGCCGGCGCCCGCCGCGACGCCGGTCGCGGTCGCGCGGGCCGACTCCCCGGCCGATGCCGTGGCCATCTTCTACGGCCTCGTCGCTGACGGTGAGTTCGACGCCGCCTACGCGCTGTGGAGCCAGCGCATGAAGGACGCCTATCCGCGCCAGGGCAACCTCGACGGCAGGTTCGAGGACACCTCGTCCATCACCTTCACCCAGCTGGAGGTGGTCGACCAGACCACCTCCGCCGCCACGGTGCAGGCCAATTTCGTCGAGCGCTACGACGGTGGGGGCAGCCGCGAGTTCATCGGCTACTGGCGGCTGATCCGGTCCGGCGATGCCTGGTTGCTGGACGAGCCCAACTACTGACCGTCGCCGCCGGCCCATGGTTCGCGGTCCTCGACAGGTCCCGGCCGGGAACACACCGGTCGAAGCGCTGGCACGCCGCGTGCCTTTCCGGCCGCAGGAGGTGATCCACCGCATGAACGAGCGCAATTCGAACGTGAGCCAGGGCGAGACGATGGGGCCGGACCAGGAGCCCCGCGAGGTCGGCGATGCCGATCCCGCGGTGCGGGACCCACGGCCGGACGGCCCGATGAACCAGCCGGTCGATCCGGACGAGGCGAGCGACGAGTTCGGGGAGAGCCCGGACGCCACCTACGGGCAGCGCGAGGGCCAGGCGGAGGGCGGTTGACCCGCTGATCCTCCGCCGGGCACGGAACGGGCCGGGCATCACGCCCGGCCCGTTCAGCGTGGAGGGGACCAGGCTCAGCCGGCGGCGTCCTCCAGCGCCCCGGACAGGTAGGCGTCGTAGGCGGCCATATCGAAGTGGCCGTGTCCCGACAGGTTGAACAGGATCACGCGCTCCTCACCCGCCTCACGGGCCTCGAGCGCCTCGTCGATCGCCGCGCGGATGGCGTGCGACGACTCCGGGGCCGGGATGATGCCCTCGGCCCGCGCGAACTGGATGGCCGCGTGGAAGCAGTCGGCCTGCTCGTAGGCCTTCGCGTCGATGAATCCCTGGTCGACGAGATGCGAGACCATCGGCGCCATACCGTGGTAGCGCAGCCCGCCGGCATGGATCGGCGCGGGGCGGAAGTCGTTACCGAGCGTGTGCATCTTCAGCAGCGGCGTGGTGCCGGCGTTGTCGCCGAAGTCGTAGCGGTACTCGCCCTTCGTCAGGCTTGGGCAGGAGGCCGGCTCGACCGCCAGGAACCGGGTGTCGGCCTCGCCGCGCAGCCGCCGGCGCATGAACGGGAAGGCGATGCCGGCGAAGTTCGATCCGCCGCCCGCGCAGCCGATGACGACGTCCGGCTCGTCGCCGGCCATACCCATCTGCTCGATCGCCTCCTGGCCGATCACCGTCTGGTGGAGGAGGACGTGGTTGAGCACGCTGCCCAGCGAGTACTTCGTGTCATCGCGGGTGGCGGCGTCCTCGACGGCCTCGCTGATGGCGATCCCGAGGCTGCCCGTGCTGTCCGGCTCGGCGGCCAGGACCGCCCGACCGGCGTTCGTCTCGGTCGATGGCGAGGCCACGACATCGGCCCCGAAGGATTGGATGAAGCTGCGGCGATATGGCTTCTGCTCGAAGCTGACCTTGACCATGTACACCTTCAGCTCGAGGCCGAAGATGCTCGACGCGAAGGCGAGGGCGCTTCCCCACTGCCCCGCGCCGGTCTCGGTCGCGAGGCGGGTGACCCCTTCGGCGCGGTTGTAATAGGCCTGCGCCAGGGCGGTGTTCACCTTGTGGCTGCCGGCCGGGGAGACCGACTCGTTCTTGAAGTAGATGCGCGCCGGCGTGTCGAGCGCCTTCTCGAGCCCGAGTGCCCGCTGCAGCGGCGTGGGGCGGTAGGTGCGGTACGCCTCGCGCACCTCCTCGGGGATCTCGACCAGCGGATCGGTGGCGACCTCCTGCCGGATCAGCTCCATCGGGAACAGCGGCGCCAGCATCTCCGGGCCGATGGGCTCGCGAGTGCCCGGATGGAGCGGCGGGGGCAACGGCACCGGGAGGTCCGGGGCGAGGTTGACGTAGTGCGTCGGCAGCCGGTCCTCGGGCAGGACGAAGCGACGCTGGGTGCGGGAGAGGGTGACCGTCATGGCTGGTGAAGCCTCCGTGAGAACAACATGACCCCTTCGCCTCAACGGGCGAGGGGGTCGTCTCACGGTGCCACCGTTGTTCCCGGGGTGTTCTCGTTCCCCGGCTCGTTCGACCACGGAGCCGATGCGCTGCGCGCTTCGGTGCTCGATGGCCTCGGCCTCGATATCGGAGCCTCTCCGCCGACCGCTAGTGGCTTCGTGCGTTCGCGGTCGGAGCTCGCGGGTCCATTCGCCGGTTGCGCCGCCGCCGGGGTCTCACCATTCCCGGCTCCCTGATCGGCTCGCCTTCACGCGGGTACTCGTCCCGGTCATCGCCGTCTTCGGTTGTGCGGCGGACGGTAC
>DATHTR010000090.1:0-24444 GCA_035463095.1 Candidatus Angelobacter sp.
GGCTCCGGCGTCGGTCATGCCGCCGTACGACTCGACCGCCCGCTCGCCGCAGGTGAAGTGAAACAGGGTCGCGACCCGCTCGCCGTCGAGCACGGCGAAGGAGAGCCGGACCCGTCCGGTGGGGGCGAAGATCGACCACACGCGCTCGTAGTAGAACGGCTGGCGCGCCACGAACCCGGCGCGCTCTGCGGTGTGCGCGTAGATCCGGTTGAAGTCCGCCAGGGCCGGACCGATGACCTCGGCCGGCGTCGTGCCATCGAAGCGCTCGACCGTCACACCAGCGCGCTCGGCCTTGTTCACGTACTGCCGGTGCTTGCGCTTCAGGTTGGCGCGGAGCGCGTCGACGCCGACGGTGAGATCCACGACCCGGGTTGTCGGCGGCTGGATCTTCGGCGCCGCGCGCCATGGCGAGTCCAGCAGCGCACGACCATACGGCGTGTCCGAGCGTGCCTCGGGATCGGCCCGGATGGTGGCGATGCGCTCGGCACGACCGAGCGCTCGCAACGCCCGGATCAGGCCCTCGTGCGTCGCTGGATCGTCGAGGGCGCCGACGGGACCGCGAGGCACGTAGCCGAGGTGCCAGCCGATCAGCGGGATGCGGCGCAGGAGGACCTGGGCGCCCGCGATCGGCTCGTCCGCTGAAGGGCCGATGGCGAGGCGGATGGGTCGCCAGCCGCCCATGGCCCGCACCTCGCCCCACTCCCAGAGCTGTGGGAAGGCGTGGTATGGCGCCGCCTCGACGAACCGGTTCCATGATTCGGCATCGGTGACGCGCCAGGCGCGAAGGTCAGCGGCGCTCATCGGTCTCCCATCCTGCCGCAACCAGCGCCTCGCGTGCAGCGGATCGGTCGTCCCACGGACGCCTCTCGGTGCCGACGATGATGCTCTGCTCGTGCCCCTTGCCGGCGAGGAGCACCACGTCCCCCTCCCCCGCCAGGCCGATGGCATGGCCGATGGCCTCCTGCCGGTCGTCGATGACCCACAGCCGCTCGCCGTCGACCGCACCGGCGGAACGAGCGCCCTCGGCGATCTGCTCGTTGATGGCGCGCGGGTCCTCGAGGCGCGGATCCTCGTCGGTGACGATGACGAGGTCGCCGAGCTCCGCCGCCACCCGGCCCATCGGCGCCCGCTTCGTGGGATCGCGCTCCCCGGCGGAGCCGAAGAGGACGATCAGGCGGCCGCTGGTGACCGGACGGAGGATCTCGAGCACCTTGCGCAGCGCGTCGGTCGTGTGGGCGTAGTCGACGATGACGCTGAACGGCTGGCCGGCATCCACCCGCTCCATCCGGCCAGGGACCGGGGCGACCCGGGCCAGCGCATCGGCGGCGCGGTCCATCCGCAGCTCCATGGCCTCGGCGACGCCCAGGGCCGCCAGCGCATTGTCGACGTTGAACCGACCGGGCAGAGGGATGCGGACGTCGCCGTGCCAGCGAGGCGATTCGAGGTGGAACGTGGTGCCGGTCGCCTCTTCCCGCAGGTTTCCGGCCCTCAGATCGGCCCGAGCGTTCACGCCGTAGGTGATCACCCGATCACGGGCACGGTCTCGGAAGTACGAGAAGGACTCGTCGTCGGCATTCAGGATCGAGATCGGCGCCTCCTCCACCAGCCTCGCCTTCGCGGCTCGGTACTGCTCCACCGTGCCGTGGAACTCGAGGTGCTCGCTCGTCACGGTGGTCACGACCCCGATGTCGAAGCGGCAGTTCCGAGTCCGCTCCAGGGCCAGCCCATGGGAGGTGGCCTCCATCACCACGCTGTCGTTCCCGGCGGCGACCATGTGTGCCAGCATCTCCTGCAGTTCGAGCGCCTCGGGCGTGGTCGTCCGGTCGTGGTTCAGCTCCTGCTCGAAGCCGATCCGGGTGGTGACCGTGCCGACCTGCCCGGGATGCCATCCCAGGTCCCACAGGATGTCAGCCGTGATCGCGGTCACCGTCGACTTCCCGTCCGTGCCGGTGACGCCGATCACGCGCAGAAGGTGGTCGCTCGGCCGGCCGAACCAGTGAAAGGCGGCGTCGGCGAGCGCGCGCCGTGACCGATCGACCACCAGCTGCGGCACGTCGATGCCGGGCAGCTCGCGCTCGACCACCGCGCCGATCGCTCCCGCCCGGACTGCCTGCGCAACGAAGTCGTGGCCGTCGACGTGGTCGCCCGGCACGGCGAAGAAGAGCGTCCCCGGCGTCACCCGGCGGGAGTCATAGGCGAGCGCGGTGACCTCGCCGACCGGGATGCCGCTCACTCGCTCCGGCGCGACGACGTCGGTCAGCGCACCGAGGCCCATCCGGCGATCCTGGATGCGGCTCATCGGCGGAGCAGGCGGCGGGCCCAGCCGCGAAGCATGCCGGTCGCTCGTCTCGCGCGGTACAGCGTGGGATCGACGACGATGTCCCACGAGCCGGCCCACACGACCTCGCGGCCACCGAAGCCCTTCTTGAACAGCCCCACCCCGTGCCATGGATGATCGGGGCCGGCATCGGGCGGCGCGATGCCCCACAGGTCGTGCTCGCGGGCGCCGCGCTCGCGAGCCAGGCGCAGCATCGCCCACTGCAGCGCGTAGCTGGCGTAGCGCTTCGGCTCGCCCCGCTCCTCGCGCCGAGAGCCGCTGAACAGGTAGTAGGAGCGCTGCCCCTCCACCACCACCATTCCCGATGCGAGCAGGTCATCCTCGCGACGTGCCTCGAGGATGACGGCCCGGCCGGCACGAGCCAGCGCCCGCCAGGCGGCACGGAATCGCTCGCGTGGTGGCAGCGGGAAGCCGGCACGGCGCTGCGTCTCCTCGACGAGCGCGTGGAGCGCGTCGATGGCGGCGGTATCGTCCGCGGCCTCGGCCGTCTCGACCACGACGCCCTCGCGGCCGGCGCGACGGACCCCGTAGCGCGTGTCCTTGTCGAACCCGGCGAGCAGCGCGTCGTCGGCGGCGAGCTCCACGATGCGCGTCTGCCCGACCTGGAGCGTCTCCTCCGTGCGGCGCAGGCCACGCCGCTCCAAGAGGAGCGTCCTCGGATCGTCCGCCGCCAGTCGCGGCTCGAGCTTCACTGCCACCGCCCGATGCAGCCGCCCGGCCTCGCGCAGTCCGGCCACCAGCCCGCGCAGATGCTCCCCTGCCCGCGGATGATCGAAGTCGAGCACCGGCCCGTGCGGGACGTACCAGAAGCTCCGCCCGCCGGGGAGCGACCGCTGCTGCGCCGCGACGATCGCCACGACCTCACCGTCGTCGGTGAGCAGGTACCGACGCTGGGGCTGGCCGTCGAACGCGGCGACATCGGCCCAGGCCCAGTCGTGCAGGAAGTCGCCGGACGCGGTGCGGCCCAGGAACGCCTGCCAGGCGGCCTCGTCGGCATCGGTCGCGGGACGGAACTGCATTCAGGCGCTCCTGCGGGATCGTCGGCGAAGGATGCCACGCAGCTGCGCGAGCTCGGGCGACCGCAGTGCGGCCGCGACGGCGAGGAACGTGGCGCTCCCGGCAGCTGCGAGCAGGAGCAGTGCCAGCAGCCGTCCCACGACGTTGTCGAGCAACCCGGGCACCGATCCGCTGACGAGCGTCAGCCCGCCGAGCATGAGCAGGCCGGCGGCGACCGCCGCGATGCCGGCACGCAGCAGCGAGCGGGCGATGGCCGCCTCCTCGACCGACTCGATCCGGCGATGCAGGCTCCACAGCAGGCCGATCACCTCCAGCACGGCGCTGATCGACAGGGCCAGGGCCAGCCCTTCGACCCCCATCGGCCCCACGAGCAGGGCCATGAGCGGCACGTTGATGGCGACCGCGATGATCGCCCAGGTCACCGGGGTGCGCGTGTCCTGCATGGCGTAGAAGGTTCGGGCCAGGACGTGGACGACGATGTGCCCACCGAGCCCGATCGCGAAGAACAGGAGCGTGCTGGCCGTGCGCTCGGTGGCGAGCTGCCCGAACGCGCCGTACTGGTAGAACACGCTGGTGAGCGGCTCGCGGAGCACGATCATGATCGCCATCAGCGGCGCCGCGACGAAGATCAGGACGCGGATGGCGTTCGCCACCTGGCGTCGGATCTCGCCGATGCGCCCGAGGGCCGCGTCCTGGCTGAGCGTCGGGAACAGCGCCACCGCGATGCTCACTCCGACCACCCCGACCGGGATCTGGCTGAGCTGGAAGGCGTAGTTGTAGGCGGTCAGGCTTCCCTCGGGCAGGCCCGAGGCCAGGACGGTGCTCACCAGGAAGTTCAGCTGTCCGGCCGCCAGGCCGAGCATCCGCGGGCCCATCAGCCAGGCCACCCGTCGGACGCCGGGGTGGCCGAGACCGATGGTCAGGTCGTATCGATGCCCCACCTTCGCCAGGCTCGGCAGCTGGATCGCCAGGTGCGCCAGCGAGCCGACCGCCACGCCGATAGCCAGGCCCTCGACCCCCATGACCGGGGCCAGGAAGATCGCCGCCGCGATGATCGCCACGTTGTAGAGCAACGGTGCGATGGCCGGCACGGTGAACTGCTGGTGGCTGTTGAGAATGCCGGTGACCACGGCGCCCATGCCGATCAGGACCGGGCTGAGCAGCATCACCCGGGTCATGCGGATGGCGAGCTCGGTGGTCGGGGCGTCGAAGCCGGGGGCCACCACCGGGACGACGACCGGGGCGAAGATCGCCATCAGCAGCGACAGCCCGGCCAGCGCGATGACGACGAGGTTGATGATGCTGCTCGCGAGGCGCCACGCCTCCTCGTCCTGCCCGCGCGCCCGATAGCTCTGGAAGACCGGGATCAGCGCGGCCGACAGGGCGCCGGCCACCACCAGCTGGAAGATCGCGTCCGGAATGCGGAAGGCGGCGAAGTACGCGTCGAGCTCCCGGCTGGCGCCGAACTGCGAGCCGATGACGAGGAGACGGATCCAGCCGAGCAGCCGGCTCGCCAGCGCCGCGACGGTCAGGATCAGGCTGGCGGTGACCAGCACGCGCCCGACCGACGGCCCGAGGCCTCCGCCCCGCGGCTCCTCGGCGCTCATCGGTCTCCGCGCCGCCGGTCGCCCCGCCCGGCGCGCGGGTGCGCCCGGCGGTAGGCGGAGCGCAGCGTCGCGTCGGACAGGTGGGTGTAGACCTGTGTGGTCTGCAGGTTCACGTGGCCGAGCAGCTCCTGGACGACCCGCAGATCGGCACCGCCCTCGAGCAGGTGCGTCGCGAACGAGTGACGCAGGGTGTGCGGGCTGGTCCGAGGCGAGACACCGGTCCGAGCGACCCAGCGCTCGATCACGAGCCGCGCGCCGCGTGCCGTGAGCGGGCCGCCGTTGGCGTTCAGGAAGAGCGCGTCCGTTGGCGCGCCTCGTGCCGCGAGGACGGGGCGAGCGGTGCGGAGGTAGGTCTCCAGCGCGGCGGCGGCCGGCTGCCCGAACACGAGCTCACGCTCCTTCGACCCCTTGCCCAGGACCCGCAGCTGCCGTCGCCGGGCGTCGATGCGATCCAGCGTCAGGCCGGCCAGCTCGCTGATGCGCATGCCCGTTGCGTATAGCAGCTCGAGGAGCGCTCCGTCCCGGCACGCCAGCACCGAGTCGCGAGGCTGGCCGCGCGCCGGGGCGCTGACCAGGTCCGCCGCCTCGTCGACGCTGAGCACCCGCGGCAGGCGCGACGGGCGACGTGGCGCCCGGACACCCGCCAGCGGATCGGCGGAGATCCGACCGTGCCGCAGCGCATGGCGGTACAGCGACCGCACCGCAGCCAATCGGCCGGCCACCGAGCTGGCGGCGAGCCCCCGGTCGGCGAGATGGGCCAGGTAGGCCCGCACGGTGGCGCGGTCGGGGGAGCCCCAGGCCACCCCACGGTGCGCGAGGAAGGTGAGGAACTCGGTGGCGTTGCGCCGGTACTCGTCGACCGTGCCGGGAGACGCGTTTCGGCCGTCGAGTCCGGCGAGGAACGCGCGCAGCGCGTCCGCGGCGTCCCTCGGCAGCGGTGGCGCGGGGCGAGCCTCGTTCACGCCGAGCGTTTGCGCGTGGTCGTCCGTCGCGAGCCGCCGGATCGTGCGCCGCCGCGGCTGGTGGATCGTCCACGCCCCCGCTTCGGGGGTCCCGCAGCCGCCCGCTCGCGCAGCAGCTCGACGGCGCGCTCGGGTGTCACGGCGTCGGCGCCCAGGTCCTTCGGGAGCGACGCGTTCGTCGTCCCATCGGTCACGTACGGACCGTAGCGTCCTTCGAGCAGCCGGATGGCCGCGCCCGATTCGGGATGCGCGCCGAGCTCGCGCAGGACCGTCCGCGTCGCCCCGCGGCGCGTCGGCTTCTCCTGGCGGAACAGCTCGAGCGCCTCGTCGAGGGTGACCTCGAACACCTGCGCGTCGCCCTCCAGGGATCGAAATTCGCTGCCGCGCTTCACGTAGGGACCGAAGCGGCCGAAGTTGGCCACGATCTCCTCGCCGGACTCCGGATCGGAGCCCACCCGGCGCGGCAGCGCCAGCAGCTCCACGGCGCGCTCGAGCGTGATCGACGCCGGATCGTCGTCGCGGGTGAGCGACGCCCGGCGTGGCTTCTCCTGGCTCCCTCGCTCCGGGGTCTCGCCGAGCTGCACGTAGGGGCCGAAACGGCCGCTCATCACGTAGATCGGCAGGCCGGTGGCGGGGTCGTTGCCCAGGCTCGTCGGTCCCTTGGCGCGCGCCTCGACGAGGTCGATCGCGGCCTGGAGGCTGAAGTCCGCGGGGGGCATCTCGTCCGGGACCGACGCGTTCTGGGCGCCCTCGCCCTCGCCGACCTGGACGTACGGGCCGAACTTGCCGATGCGGATCACGACCGGGGCATCGGACCCGGGATGTCGGCCGAGCGAGACGACCGGGTAGTCGATGTTCTCCTCGTTCGCAACGAGCGCTCGCAGCCCGGGCCACGATCGGACGTCACCGTCGACGCCGGCAGCGACACCTCCGCCGTCGCCGAAGTAGAAGTGCGAGAGGAACTCGTCGCGCCGCCGGTTGCCCTTCGAGATCTCGTCGAGATCCTCCTCGATCTCGCCGGTGAATCCGAGCTCCACGAGGGCCGCGAAGTGCTCCATCAGCAGGTGCGTGACCGCGTAGGCGGTGAAGGTCGGCACCAGCGCCTTGCCCTGCCGCCAGATGTAGCCGCGTCGCTCGATGGTCGAGATGATCGACGCGTACGTCGAGGGCCGTCCGATCCCGTCCTCCTCGAGACGCTTGACGAGGGAGGCATCGGTGTAGCGCGCCGGCGGCGTCGTCTCGTGGGATCGAGCCTCGAGCCCGGTGAGCGCCAGGGCCCCGTCGCGGGTGACCTCGTCGCCGACGGCGAGCTTGGGGAGCAGCATCTCCTGGTCGCCGAGCTCGGCCGCGGCGTCGTCAGACCCCTCCACGTACGCTCGCAGGAACCCGGCGAACTGGATCGTCTTTCCGGTGGCGGCGAAGACGCACGGGCCGTCGGGGCCCGCGGCGGTGATGCGGACCGTGGTGCGCAGGATCCGCGCGTCGGCCATCTGCGAGGCGACGGCACGCTGCCAGATGAGCTCGTACAGGCGCTGCTCGTCCCGCCCGAGCGCGGCGCCCAGCCGCTGCGGCGTGCGGCGGAAGTCGGTCGGTCTGATCGCCTCGTGCGCTTCCTGCGCGTTCTTCACCTTCGTGCGGTACTGGCGCGGGCCGCCGTAGTGATCGGCGCCGTACAGGGAACGGATGGCATCCGCGGCCTCGGCCAGCGCCCGTTCACTCAGGGCCGTGGAGTCGGTCCGGTGGTACGAGATCACGCCTTCCTGGAAGAGCCGCTGCGCGGCGCTCATCGTGCGGTCGGCGGAGAAGCCGAGCTTGCGGTTCGCCTCCTGTTGCAGGGTGGAGGTGGTGAACGGGGCGTACGGCTTCTGCGGCGCCGGCCGCTCTTCGACCGCGGTCACCGACCACGGCAGCGCACCCTCCAACGCCTCGCGCAGGGAGCGCGCTCCCGCCTCGTCCAGGAGACGCACGTCGCCGCTCTTCAGGCGTCCGGTCGCCGCGTCGAAGTCTCGGCCCGATGCGATGCGAGCCTCGCCGATCCGCTCGAGCGTCGCGGTGAAGCCGCCGTCGTCGGTCCGGAGCGCGGCTGCCAGATCCCAGTACGTGCCGGTCCGGAACGCGCGGCGCGCTTCCTCGCGCTCCACGACCAGCCGCACGGCGACGCTCTGCACCCGGCCGGCCGAGAGGCCGGTCTGCACCTTCTTCCACAGGATCGGCGAGATCATGAAGCCGTAGAGCCGGTCGACGATGCGCCGGCTCTCCTGGGCGTCGACCAGCTGCAGATCGATCTCGCGCGCGTCGTCGATGGCGCGACGCACCGCCTCCTCGGTGATCTCGTGGAACTCGATTCGGCGGACCGGGACCGTCGGCTTGAGCACCTCGCGCAGGTGCCAGCTGATCGACTCACCTTCCCGGTCCGGGTCTGTGGCGAGGAGGATCTCCGGCGCGTCCTTCACCGCGGCGCGCAGGTCCCGGATGCGCGCGCTCTTGTCGCGCGGGACCACGTAGTACGGTCGAAAGCCGTTCTCGACGTCGACGCCGAGATTGCCCCACGGCTTGTCCTTGATGGCTGCGGGCACGTCACCGGCCCGCTCGGGGAGGTCTCGCACGTGGCCCACGCTGGCCTCCACCCGGTACGACTCGCCGAGGAGGCGGGCGAGCGTGCGGGCCTTGGCAGGCGACTCGACGATGACGAGCGGCTTCGCCATGGTCAGGCCCCGATGACCGGGAGGCTCCGACCCGCCGGGCCGAAGCTTGCGTCGCGCGGGGTCGTGCCGGCCATCGATCGACGCTCGAGGAGCGCCCGATCCACGGCGGCCCAGGGTGTTCGGGGCATATCGGTGAGCGAGTGTAGCACCGGCCCCGGCCGGGACCGCCGCTGGGGCGGGCCGCCGGACGGGGCCGGTGACGCGGAGTCGAGAGCGCCGGCACACGTCACGGGGACGGCGCCGGCGCGCGAGTCAGTTCGTGAAGTTCCAGGTGATGATGGTCTTACTGCCCACCGTCGCGATCCCCACGCCCATCCGCTTCGCGTTCGGGTTCAGGATGTTCGCGATGTGGTTCCAGTGACCCGGGTACGGCTCGGCCATGAACTGCTGATGGCACCAATCGAGGGTGCCCCGCTCTCCGAGGCCGAGGTGGTAGCACTGGTTCTCGCCGGACCAGCTGAAGCTCACGCCGCCGGCACGCAGCCGGCTGTCCCGCGAGCTTCCGTCCAGCCCGTAGTGGCTGAAGTAGTTGTTCCGGGCCTGGTCCCAGGCGTGCGCCGCGGCGACGGCCGAGATGGCCGGGTCGAGCACCACCGGGGCGAATCCGTAGGCGGCACGAGCCGCGTTCACCTGGTTGAGGGCGTGGCCGGCGAGGGAGGTCGCCGGGGCCGGGGGCGGCGCGGGGGCCGGGGCCGGCGCGGACCGCGTCGAGGTCGTCGAACGGCTCGGCTCAGCGGCCGGAGCCGAGGCGGGCGGCGGTGGCGCGGCCTTGGTGCTGAAGCTGAAGGTTGCGTTCAGCGCATTGCCGTCCGCGTCTTCAGCGCCGTCGAGCGTCACCTCGAAGGTGCGCCCACCGGCGAACGGAGCGTCGGGCCGATAGCTCAGCTGTGTCCCGCTCTCGTTCCAGTTCAGGAGTCCACCGACGAGAGCGCCGGTGCTGGTGTCCGTGAGCGAGAACGCCTCGTTGGTGGCGTCCACCTTCATCGGCGCGCTGAACCAGAGCTCGATGGCCTCGGGTTCGACATCCCCCGCCTCGTCCTCCGGCGCGGTCTTCGTGAGCTGTGCGCCCTCGCGAACGAGGAAGGAGAAGTTCGCCTTCCCGCCGAGGACGTTGCCGGCAAGATCATGCGAGCCGATCACGCTCACGGTGTAGCGTGCACCGGATTCGAGCCGCTCGGCCGGTCGGAAGACGAGCGTGCTGTCCTCCCACGTCAGCTCCCCGTCCACCGCCGGAGCGATGGAGAAGTGCGCCTCGGTGTCCGGGCGGTCCATGGGAGCGGTGAAACCGATGCTGATCGCGCTCGTGGCGCTCACTTCGGTGGCGGTGCGCTCGGGCGAGAAGGTGCCGGCCGCATCGGCAGCCGTCTTCGTCAGAGCGACCGCACCCTCGGTCCCGGTGTCGATCACCGGCTCGGAGGCGATGTCGCTGGCCACGAGGCGCACCTGGAACTCGGCCACGGACGGGGCGGATTGGGTCGTGAATGCGTAGCGCATCGCACGGCCGAGCGGGACTCCGCTGGCGAACTGCGCCTGGGCGGGCAGGACGATCAGGTACCGCTCCTCCGTGCGCCACAGCTTCTGCGGCGTGACGGTGAGCTCCGTGTGGTCGTCGTTCCAGGCCAGGTCGGCCCGGGCGATGGGGAGCAGCTGAAGGGAGCTCTCGACGGACGCGGGGTCCATCGGCTCCTCGAAGGTGAGGCTCACTCCGCGGTCGGTAGGAACGCCGATGCCGACGTTCAGGGGGAGGAGCGACTCCGGGACCACCGGCACGGGATCGGGGCCGGCCTGGGTGGTCGCGGTCTGTTGGCTGATGGCAATGACGAGGGTGAACGAGAGGGCGGCAGCCGCGACGCGAGAGGCGGCGCGGTGGCTGCTCAGCAGCGTGCCGAGCGACTCGAACGTGGCGGGCATCCCCGCTCTTACGGTTCGGATCGGACGCAATAGACAAACTCCATGGGAAACGGGGCCGCCCTTGGTTGGGGCACGTGGGCGGCGTCGAGTGGCGGCCGCAGCATAGCCCATCCGTACGACCCTGTCATACGACCTTTGCCAGCCGCCGCGCGGCCAGGCTGGGGTGGAACGTCGCTCCGCCGAAGCTGCTGACCAGGCCACGGGCCTCCAGCATGTTCAGCGCGCTCGCCACCGACGCGGGATGCTGGCGGGTCCGGTCCACCAGCTCCTCGAGCGATCCGGGACGCTCGAGCAGCCGATGCAGGAGCTGACCTTCGACCTCTGACAGGGCCCGGGTGACCGGAGGCTCGGTCCCCCGCGACAGCCCGATCTGGCGAAGCAGGTCGGCGCTCGACGTGACGAGCGTGGCCAGCTTGTCAGCGATCAGTCGGTTGCACCCACGGGACGCCATCGCGCTGATCGGGCCGGGCACGGCGTAGACCTCGAGACGCAGCTGGATGGCGGCGGCCGCCGTCAGCAGCGCCCCGGACCGGTCCGGTGCCTCGACCACGACGACGGCCTCCGTCAGCCCGGCGATCAGCCGATTTCGGCGCGCGAAATCCGGCCGCCCGACGGTCGCGCCAGTGGGCAGCTCGCTGACGAGCGCGCCGCCGGCCCGGACGATCCGCGCCGCGAGGCCGCGGTGGCGTGGCGGGTAGATTCGATCGATCGGGGTCGGAAGGACGGCGATGGTGCGCCCGGCGGCCTCGACCGCGGCGCGATGGGCGGCGCCGTCGATGCCCAGTGCCAGCCCCGAGACCACCGCCACGCCCGCTTCCGCGAGGTCGGTGGCGACGTCGGTGGCGGCCGAGAGGCCGTATCCCGAGGCGCGTCTCGTGCCGACGACCGCCACCGCGCGGACCGCGAAGGCCGCGCCGTCGCCGACCACGTAGAGCGTCGGCGGACGAGGATCGCGGATCCGCAGGGCAGGCGGATACTCCTCGTCCAGGGCGGTCACGACCCGACCGCCGACGGCCGCCGTCGCACGCGTGATCGCGTCCGCCAGCGTCCCCGGATCGGACCGCGAGAGACGCTCCCAGCCTCGGGCCGCGTCGGTCGAGACGCGACGCAGCTGATCGAGTGCCGCCGGTCCTGCGCGCCAGGCACCCGTCGCGGATCCGAACCGCCCGATCAGCTGCCAGAACGTCACCGGCCCGATGCCGGGGACGAGCGAGATCGCGATCCAGTACTGTCGCTCCGTGGCCCGGCCCGCCTGGCTCACCGCGACCGGTCCCAGCGGCCCGCCTCGACCGATCCCGTTCATGCCGTGACCTCCGCGGGCCGGTGCAGGAGCGCCTCGTCGAGATGCTCGCGCCGCACGTCATCCGAGCCATCCAGGTCCGCAATCGTGCGCGCCACACGCGCGGCCCGGTGCAGCCGGCGCAGGGAGAGTCCGAGCTGACGGCCGCGATGCTCGAGAGTGGCGACGATGCGGGGCTCGAATCCGGTGCGGCGGTCGAGCGCGGAAGGATCGAGCTCGGCATTGGCGCGGCCCTGACGAGCTCGCTGGCGGGCCCATGCGGCGGCGACCCGGGCGCGCACCTCCGTGCTCGGCTCGCGGCGCCGCGTGGAGCGCGGGATCGTCGGGGCGAGCGGCACGTACAGGTCGATGCGATCACGCATCGGCCCGGAGAGCCGCGCCTGGTAGCGACGTCGGGCGCCGTCCTCGCAGGTGCATGCTCGCCCGTCGACAGCCCACCAGCCGCACGGGCACGGGTTGAACGCCGCGACGAGCATGAAGCGAGCCGGCAGCAGACGGACGCCGTCGACGCGGGCGATCATCACGCACCCCGCGTCGAGCGGACCTCGGAGCGCATCCAGCGCATCCGACCGGAACTGCAGCGTCTCGTCGAGCAGGAGCAGCCCGTGGTGGGCGAGGCTCGCCTCTCCCGGACGGATGCGCGGCCCGCCCCCGACCAGGGCCTGCGTCGAGATCGTGTGGTGTGGCGCACGAAACGGGCGTCGGAGGGACGCGGCCGATGAGATGGGCATGCCGGCCACGGAGTGGATGCGCCGAACCACATCGGCCTCGTCTGCCTCGAGGGCCGGCATCAGCCCCGCGGCCGCACGTGCCAGGAGCGTCTTGCCGACACCGGGCGGGCCGCACAGGGCGATGTTGTGGCGCCCGGCGACCGCGATCTCGAGAGCGCGACGTGCGACGTGCTGCCCGACCACGGCGCCCAGGTCCGGCACGTCCTCTCCCCCATCCTCGGCCTGCTGCGGCAGCGCGGACGTCCGGCTGGCGGGCATGATCGGCCGAACGCCGGCGAGATGCGCGATCGCGTCTCTCAGGCTGGTCGCCCCATGCACGGCGATGCCCGGCACGCTGGCTGCCTCGTCCACGGCGGCATCCGGCACCACGATCGACCGCGCGCCACCGTCGCGCGTCGCGGCCACGAGCGCCAGGATCCCTGGAACTGGTCGGAGGTCGCCATCCAGGGCGAGCTCGCCCACGAGTCCGGTCGACCCCAGGGCCGTGGCCTCCAGCTGCTCCGAGGCAACGAGGATGGCGACCGCGATGGCCAGGTCGTGCGCCGTCCCTTCCTTCGGCAGGTCCGCGGGCGAGAGGTTGACGGTGATGCGCCGCTCGGGAACCCGGAACTCGGAGTTGCGGATGGCGGCCCGCACTCGCTCGCGAGCCTCGAGGACCGCGCTGCCGGCCAGGCCGACGATGGTCAGGCCGGGCAGGCCGAAGGAGACGTCGACCTCCACCCGGACCGGGATGCCGTCCACGCCGGCGATCGACGCGCTGAGGGCGGTGGCGAGCACAGGGGCGCCTCGACGGAGGCGATGCGTTGGGTGCGGAGTGCCGGTCGCCCGCCTGCTCGCCTCCCTACTACCAGCGGCGACCGGCTCCGCCAGCGTAGGAAGCGACGCTTACCCGGCGCTTAGCGCGTGGTTACCCGCGCGCGTCGGCCGTGGCCGGCACTCCGGTGGCCTGGGCGTCGAGCTCGCGCGCGAAGGCGGACACGCTCTGGCCGAGGGGTCCGTCGGGCCGGCTCGACATGAACGGCTCGCCCGAGTTCAGGGCGCTGATGGCTCCGCGGTACTCGTTGATCACCTGGAAGTCGATCCTGCGCCCCAGCGCCGACTCGGCGTTGTCGACGTTGATGCCGGTGTAGGCGTTCGATCGGTTCAGGACGAGCTGGATCTTGCTCCGCTCGTAGCCGAGCGAGTCCATCGTCTCGAGCACGAGACGGACGTTCTTCAGGCACGACAGGTCGGCGGTCATGACCACGTAGATGACATCCGCCTCGTCGAACAGCTGAAGGTTGAAGTCGTCGATGGACTTCGCCATGTCGATCAGCGTGTAGTCGTAGGCGCGCCGCATGAGGGAGAGGATGCGGCTCAGCGATCCGGGATCGGCACGCTGTCGCTCGACGACGATGTCGGCCTGCTCGGGATTGGGCGGAGCCAGGAGGAGGTCGATGCCGGCGTGATGATGGGTCACCAGCCGCTTCAGGAGCTCCGCGTCCAGGTCCGCCTCGGTGATCGCGTTGACGATGGACGGCGTGTCGAGGCCCTGGTCCAGGAAGACGCGCATGTCGCCGAACTGCAGGTTGGCGTCCACCAGCGCCGTCCGGCGCTTCTGCCGGCTGGCCAGCGCGATGGCCGTGTTGATCGCGATGGTGGTCGTTCCGACGCCGCCCTTCGCGCCGTAGAAGCACGCGAGCTGCCCGAGCGTCGGCTGCTCCTCGCCCGGCTTGGGCTCGCGCGTCTCAGATGGAGGCTGGAGCGCCTTGATGCGGGCGATGAGCTCGAGCGGGTGGAACGGCTTGACGATGTCGTCGTTCGCACCGGCCCGCAGGCCTCGGACGCGTTGCTCCACGTCGGCCTCGGCGGTGAGCATGATGATCGGCACTCGCCGCCCATCGGGCTCCGCGGCGCGGATCTGCTGGGTCGCGGCGTAGCCGTCCAGCTTCGGCATGGCGACGTCCATCAGGATGAGGTCCGGACCGATGGCGGCCGCCATCTCCACCCCGGCCTGGCCATCGGAGGCGACGTGCACCTCGTACCCCTCCTGCTTGAGGGTGAAGACGAGGACGCGCTGGATATTCAGGTCGTCGTCGACGACCAGGACCTTCATGGCAGCCATGCACAACCCCTGGGGTGGTGGAAGTCGCGCGATTATACGGTCGAGCGAGAAGATCCGATGACGCCGATGGTCAGGGGGTCCTGGCCGTCACCCGAGGTGGCGGTCGAGGAACGCGAGCACGCGCTCGCGATACGCGGCCGGGTCGACCGCGTAGGCCTCGGCGTGCCCCGCACCCTCCACGCTGAGCAGCTCCTTCGGCTCGCCGGCTCGCGCGAACAGCCGCTCGCTCTGGCTTCGGTCGATGAGCCGATCCTCCGACGGCGAGATGATGAGCAGCGGACGAGGGGCGATCCGCTCGACGACGTCGATCGGATTGCGCAGGCGCGTCCGCGTCCGAAGCGCGGCGCCCGCCACGATCGCCCGCGCTCCCAGCTCGGCCAGCGGGTAGCCGACGTCCCGCATCCGGCTCGCCACCGGATGGTGGATCTCCGCGTACGGCGCGTCGGCCACGACCGCCGCGACGGGCAGGTCCGGGGCCGCCACGATGGCGGTCGAGGCCCCCATGCTGACCCCGAACAGCGCGATCGGGCCGAGGCCGCGTCCCTCGAGGAAGCGGACCGCGGCCGCGACGTCCCGGCGCTCGTGGGCGCCGAGCGTGATCTGCCCGGGATCCGACTCGCCATGGCCGCGGAAGTCGAACTGGAGGACGTGGTGTCGCTCTCGGAGCCACGGCACGAACGCGGCGAGCTCCGGCAGCCGATGTCCGCTGAAGCCGTGCAGCACGATGACCGCGGTGCGCGTCTCGCGCGCGGGGGGCACCAGCCAGCCGGACAGGGTGACGCCGTCATCGGTCGTGAAGCGAACGGCTTCGAAGTCCAGTCCGAGGTCGCCCGGCGTGGCCGGCGCGCCCGCGTACTCGGGCAGGAAGGGGCGCACCTCCGGCTGCACCAGCAGCCGCGAGCCACGCACCGCGACGTAGGTGACGTACGCGCCGATGAGCAGGCCGATCGATCGGCCGACGGCCCGCGCGATGGCCCCGATCATCCGGCCGGCCGGTCCTCCGCGGCGGCGGCGCCGGCGCCGGCCACGCCGCGTGCCTGGTGCATCGCCCCGGTGATCGGGCGCGTGAGCTCGGAGAGCTCCATCGGCACGATCCACTTCGTGCTCTCGCCGTCGGCGAGCGCCTTGAGCGCGTCGAGGTACTGGAGCGCCATCGTGTTCTGATCGATGCCGCGCGCCGCCTCGAAGATCGTGCGCAGCGCGTTGGCGTAGCCCTCGGCACGGAGGATCTGCGACTGGCGGTCGCCCTCGGCGCGAAGGATGTTCGACTGCTTGTCGCCCTCGGCCACGTTGATCGTCGCCTGCCTGGTGCCCTCGGACTCGGTGATCACGGCACGTCGGTTGCGCTCCGCGCTCATCTGGCGGTTCATCGCGTCCTGGATGTCGCGCGGCGGCACGATCTCGCGGATCTCGACGCTCGTGATCTTGACGCCCCAGCGATGGGTCGTCTCATCGAGCTTGGCGCGCAGGATGTTGTTGATCTCTTCGCGCTTGGCGAGCACGTCGTCGAGCGGGATGTCGCCGATGACCGCGCGGAGCGTCGTGGCCGCCAGCGCCTGCGACGCGCCGGTGAAGTCGGTGACCGCGGTGACCGTCTCGGTCGGGTCGAAGACCTTGGAGTAGACGAGGAAGTCGATGCTGATCGGCGCGTTGTCCTTGGTGATGCAGGTCTGCTGCGGCACCTCGAGGAAGCGCTCGCGCAGGTCGACCTTGACCGCCTGCTGCACGAAGGGGATCAGGAGCACGATGCCCGGCCCGCGCGCGCCCTGCAGCCGCCCGAAGAGGAAGACCACCAGCCGTTCGTACTCCCGAACGATGTGGACGATGCTGAACAGGAGCCAGAGGCCGAGCGCGACCCCGATGACGATGAGGATCAGGCCGATCGGGTCTTCGAACACGTTGTCTACTCCTCCGTTGCTCCCCCGTCGCCGGCGGGCGCCGGCTCGACGATCAGCTCCAGTCCCTCCACGCCCACGACGCGCACCGGAGCGCCGGGGCTGATCTCGGCCTCACGGCTGCGAGCGGACCAGCTCTCGCCGCCAGCATAGGCGATCCCCGTCGGAGCGATGAGGGTCTGCGCCGTGGCGGTGCTCCCCACGAGCGCGCTGATCGGCCGGTTCGCGATCACCCCGGACCGCCGCATCTGCATCACGGCCCGGATGAGGATCCAGACGTACACCACCCCGACCACGGCCAGGATGCCGATGATCCACGGACTCACGGTGATCTGCAGCTCGAGCTGCCCCGTCTCCACACCGGTCCACAGCGCGAAGGCGCCGAGCACGAACGCGACGAGGCCGCCGAGCGTCAGCAGCCCGTAACTCGTGATCGTCATCTCGAGCGCGAACAGGACGACCCCGATGGCGATGAGCAGCAGCCCGCCGATGTTGAGGGGCAGCGCATTCGAGCCGATGAACGCCAGCACCAGCGCGATCCCGCCGATGACCCCCGAGAACCCGTTGGCGTAGAAGAACTCGGCGATGATCCCGTAGAAGCCGATGGTGAACAGGATGAACGCGACGTTCGGGTCGCTCAGGGCGTGGAGGAAACGCTGGCCGACGTTCATCTCGAGCTCGACGAGCGGAAGATCGGCGAGCGCAGGGATCGGCGCGTCCTCGAAGCGGAACTCCCGTCCGTCGGCCCTGGCCCCACTGTCGATGGCCGCCAGCAACGACGGGATGTCCGGCGCCAGCAGGTCGACGACCGGGGGGTCCAGCGCGATCGCCTGGGTGGCGTTGACGCTCGCAGCCTCGCGGACGGCCGATTCGGCCCAGTCGGCGTTTCGATCCTGCGCCTCGGCCAGCGACCGAATGCGAGCCACGGCGTCGTTGGTGACCTTCTCGTTCAGCGTGTCGGGCAGGTCCTCGCCGGACCCGCTCACGACGGACGCCGCGCCGATGTTCGTATTCGGCGCCATGGCCGCCACGTCGCCGGCCAGGGTGATGAAGGTCGCCGCCGACCCGGCGCGCGCCCCCTCGGGCCCGACCCAGGCGATCACCGGCATCGGGCTGCCGAGCATCGCCTTGATGATGCGGTCCATGCTCGACAGCTCGCCGCCCGGCGAGTCGATCTGGATGACGACCGCGGCGCTGTCCTGCTCCGCGGCGACGCGGAGTGCCTCCTCGATGAAGGCAGCGTTGACCTGGTCGATGACGCCGGTGAGCTGCACGCTGGCCACCTGATCACCGTCGGCGGCCACCGGGGCGGTGAGGCCGACGATCCCGAGCGCCAGGCAGAGGGCGGCGAGGCCGCGACGGACCATGAATCAAGTATAGGTCGCCCGCCGCGGCATGCCCGCTCGGCGGCCAGGCCGGTCAGGCCCGCACGCCGGGGATGCTCAGGCCTGATGACGCCCGTGGGACGGTGCAAGCCCGAGCGCCGTTGCGACGAGCTGTGACCAGGTCTCGAGCCGATCCCAGGCAGCGGCCACCTCGTCCTGCTCCACGAACGCGCCGGACAGCTTCTCCCGCTCCCTGACCTCGACCGACCGTCCCGCGGCCTGGACGGCGAACACGACGCCGAGATGCACCGCCCCGACCGCGTTCGAGTCGTCGTTCAACAGCCCGAGGAGCCGGAACTCGGGCTCCCATCCGGCGTCGAGCTCCTCTGCCCACTCGCGCCGGAGCCCGGTCATGAGCGGATCCTCGCCCTCGTCGACCGGGTTGAGGTGGCCGCCGACCCCGATGCTCGCCCGACCGTGGAGCCTCGCGTCCCCGCCGGCATCGGTCCGCTGCATGAGGAACACGCGGTCGCCGTCGCGGACGACGACGTACGGGATCAGCTGCTTGTGCGACGGGTCATCCTCGGCGAGCGGGCGCTCCAGGTAGCGACCGTGGGCGGCAACGGCACCACGCAGGGCAGCCAGCGCATCTCGGCCGGCCGGCCTCACCCCGCTGAAGTCGCACCCGCCGGGGACGGCGTCACGGGGCAGGACGAGCACGCGCTCGGTCATCGCTCCGAAGCGGTCAGCCCGCCCGGCGCGCCGGGCTTGTCACGCGCCAGCCGCAGGGCGGACTCCGCCGCCTCTCGCGGCGTCCGGGCACGATGGATGCGCGCGCCGCCGAGACGGTGATCGGACTCGATCCGCCACGAGCTCAGCGTCACGACGTGCCGGCCCATCCGCAGGGCCAGACCGATCTCCGACAGCGTCCCGTGACGTCCGCCGACCGCCACGACCGCGTCGGCGGCGGTGACGACGACGAGGTTGCGCATCACCCCCAGGCCGGTGGCGATCGGCGTGCGGACGTACTCGTTCGCGTCGCCGGCATCATCGCCGGGCAGGAAGCCGATGGTCTCGCCTCCGGCGCCGAGGGCGCCGCGCGAGGCCGCTCGCATGACGCCGCCGAGGCCACCGGTGATGACCGTGGCACCGGCCCGGGCCAGCGCCTGGCCGACCTCCTCGGCCCACTCCAGGATCCGGTGCGCGTCCGGCCCTCGCGGATCGCCGTCGCCGATCACCGCCACGTACGGCGGCCGGACCGCGATCGGTCGCTCAGACACCGACCCGCTCCCCGACCGGCACTGCGGCCAGTGACTCGTAGCGCGCCGGCCCATGCCCGACGTGCGACCGCATCAGGTGCATGGCGCCCACCTCCAGCGTCCCGGCCGGAGGCGAGGCCGATGCGATCCACGGCCGGAGATCGACCGGCGGGACGTGCTGGCGCGCGCGCGCCAGCGTGACGTGCGGGCGGAAGCGGCCGGCCTCCTCCTTCGGCGCGAGCGTCGACTGGACCGCCCGCGCGAGCCCTCCGAGCCGTCCGTCCGGGTCCGCGACCCCGTACCACGCCACGCGCGCGCGAGCCGCGGACGGGAAGCCGCTCAGGTTGCCGGTCGCCAGGCGGTGCGGCTCGTGCGCCGCCGCGACGCCTGCGAGACGATCTCGGATCGCGGCCACGTTTGATGGATCGGTCGCTCCGAGGAACAGCAGGGTCAGGTGCCAGCCCGCCGGATCGGACCAGCGCAGCCCATCCAGGTCGGGCCGGGCGCGCCAGGCCTCGATCGCTCCCGCCAGGGCGGCGCGCAGCTCGTCGCCGATCGGGATCGCGACGAAGAGGCGCCAGCGTTCGGACATCGGGTCAGCGCGCGGCGACCGAGATCCGGGCGTCGACGATCGGCAGAAGATCCTCGAGGGACCGGATCACGGGCACGCCGTCGGGAACCATCTGCGGCTCATACCGTTCCGCACGGTCGATGAGCACGGCCTCGATCCCGACGGCAC
The DNA here is from genome assembly GCA_035463095.1 of Candidatus Angelobacter sp. Classification (GTDB taxonomy): domain Bacteria; phylum Chloroflexota; class Limnocylindria; order QHBO01; family QHBO01; genus JACDBZ01. The sequence continues at coordinate 19,894 of DATHTR010000090.1, forward strand.
GGGCGCCCTCGACATCGGCGTCGACATGATCGCCGACGTGGATCACCGCCCCCGGCTCGACGCCGGCCTCGTGGAGCGCCCACTCGAAGATCCGGGGATGCGGCTTTTCGAAGCCGATGCGAGCGCTGGCGGCGATGAAGTCGAAGTGGCGGACGAGGTCGAGCGCGTGCAGCAGCTCGGGCAGGTTCCAGACCCAGTTGCTCACCGCGCCGACGACGAGCCCGCGCTCCTTGAGGGCGCGCATCGTCGGGTACGCATCCGGGAAGATGTGCCAGTGGCTGGTGACCATGAACAGCTCGCTGAGCCGCCGATAGAACGCGTCCGGCATCGGATCGATGCCCATCTCGGCGATCGCCGCGGCGTCGATCGCGACCGTGCGCTGGAAGCTCGTCTCCTCGGTCGGCTCGAAGCCGCCCTCCGTTCCCCATCCGCCATGGTGGTAGGCGCTGCGAAGCGCCTGGTACAGCTCGTCGATGTCCACCTCGATGCCGAATTCCTCGAAGGCCATCGCGTAGACGTGCTCCCACGACGGGTTCGGGCGCATCACCGTGTCGCCGATGTCGAGAAAGACCGCGCCCAGCGGCCGGGTGGCGTCGCTCATGAGGCCGCCAAGCCTATCGCAGGTCGCGATGTCAGGCGGCCGGGCGTCCCGTGGCTCCGAGGATGGAGTAGATCTCCGTGCGGTAGCGGATGCCGGAGGAGTGGCGGGACAGCCAGAGCAGGTACTCGGGGTCGTGGCGCGCGATGTCGCGCAGCGCCCAGCCCGCGTAGCGCCCGAACCCGATCACCGAGCCGGTCGCCGACCGGGTGGCGCTGGACGGCGCCCGGGCAGCCGGCGCACCCGGGCCGGCCGCGACGGAGACGCCGGCGATCGTACGGCGCCGGGACCGATCGAACGCGGCGCGGGCGTCGGCCTCCCGCAGGAGCGCGTAGGCGCGGTTGAGCTCCGCCATCTTGTCGGCCGCACGACGGGTGGCGTCGTGGTCGGGGTGGTACTTGCGCGCGAGCGCCCGATAGGCCGCGTGCACGACCTCCTGCTCGCAGCTGGGGACGACCTGCAGGACGACGTAGGGGTCGAAGGTCGGCTGTGGCGACATCGGTCGTCTCGCCGGCTCAGTCGTTGTAGAGCCGCTCCTCGATCAGCTTCTCCGCGGTGATCCGACCGGTCGGATCGAAGCAGCTGTATTCGAAGAGCTTCTCGTATTCGAGGTCGACGTTGTCCTGTCCGCCGCGGTTCTTCTCGATCGTGGCCACCACCCAGTCGCGATAGCGCTGGGCCTGGTACGGGTTGAACTCGATGTTGACCTTGGCCACGATGTTGTACTTGTCATTGAGGATCAGGATGATGTCGGACTCGTAGTTGATCGCCGACGATCCTCGCAGGTGATGGTTGCGGAGGCGCTTCGCCTTGAGCCCTTCGCGGTCGGCGGCCACGATCGCGACGACCGGGATCAGCTCCGCCAGGGCGATGTCCTTGAGGCCGGACACGATGCGCGTGACCTTCTCCTCCTCCGTGTTCGGCTCCGGGATGACCGGCACCTTCTGGAGGTAGTCGACGAACAGGACCAGCCGACGCTCGTCCTCGCTGCCGCGATGCTCGCGCACGAGCGCGCGCAGGTTGTCGATCGTCGACTGGGTCGCGGTGCCGCGCATGAGATACAGGTTCGACCCGTAGCGGGCGATCCGCTCGAGGCTCGGCCGGAGGCGGGGGTTCGCCCCCAGCTTGGCTCGCGTGCCGCTCTCGGCCGAGGCGGTGTAGGAGGACACGACCTCCTTCTTCACGTCCTGGATCTTCACCGCCCCCGACTTCTGGGGCAGGTGGGAGAGCGCCGACTCCATGGCCACCATGCGCTGGATGAGGTACTCCTCGTCGTGCTCGAAGCACACGTAGAGCACGGTCGCCTGGCCGGATGCCGCCATGTTGCGAGCCATCTGCAGTGCCATCGTCGTCTTGCCCTGGCCCTGCGCGCCGCCGATCAGCATCAGCTCCCCCGGTCGGAGGCCGCCGCCGATCGTCTTGTCCATCGGGACGAAGCCGGTCGCGATCGGGACGAGATCGTCGATGCTGCCCGCCGCGACGCGCTCGTTGAGGCTGGTGAGGACGTCGAGCGCCGATCGCGGGGCGAGCACGCCCTCGCCGGCGTCGAGCTTCCAGTCGCCGGTCGGCTGGGAGGAGGGGGCGGCAGGCTCGGTGGTCATCGGGGGTGGCGGCTCCGTGGCAGGCTCGGGTTGAGGTGCTGCGGCAGGTGCCTGCACGCAACACGCACCGCGGAGTATACGGTCCGCCTCCTAGCGGACCAATGGGCCGATCGGCCTACCGCACACCACGGCGCACGGCACCGGAGCGCACCACCGATCCGTCGGGACCCATGCCCGAGGCCCGCCTCGGGGGCGGGCCTCGATCGTCGCAGGGGGAGGGACGGGGGCTACGCGGGTTGGGGCGCCGGGCCGGGCCGGCGACGCTTTCCGCCGTCCTCGTCCGGATCGGTCTCGACGTCGCCCTCGACGCCCTCGGTCGCGGGAACAACGCCGGTCCTCTTCGGGGTCGGGCCGCCCGAGCGCGGGGGCAGGACCCCCTCGAACAGCGACTCGAACTCCTCGGACTCGATCGTCTCCTTCTCCACCAGCAGGGCGGCGAGCCGATCGAGCACCTCGCGATGCGTGGTGAGCGCCTCGGTCGCGCGGGCGAACGCCTCGTCGATGATGCGCCGCACCTCGGAGTCGATCTTCGCCGCGACCTCGTCGGAGTAGTTCCGCTGCTCGCTGATCTCGCGGCCCAGGAAGACCATCTCCTCCTTCTTGCCGAAGGCCAGCGGACCGAGCTTCTCGCTCATGCCGTACTGGGTGACCATGGCGCGAGCGAGATTGGTCGCCTTCTCGATGTCGTTCGAGCTGCCGGTGGTCGTGTCGCCGAAGACGAGCGTCTCGGCCACGTTTCCGCCGAGCATGCCGGCGATCTTGTCCTCGAACTCGGTCTTCGAGTGGAGGTATCGATCCTCGGAGGGCAGGCTCATCGTGTAGCCGAGGGCCATGCCGCGGCTGACGATGGTCACCTTCGTGACCGGATCGCACTTCGGAAGGACGCGCTGCACGACGGCGTGGCCGCCCTCGTGGTAGGCGATGATCTCCTTCTCCTCCTCGGTGATGATCCGGCTCCGACGCTCGGGACCGGCGATCACGCGGTCGATCGCCTCGTTGAACTCGTCGGCGCCGATCGACTTCTTGTTCCGTCGCGCGGCGAGGATGGCAGCCTCGTTGACGAGGTTCGCCAGATCGGCCCCGGAGAATCCGGGCGAGCGACGTGCCAGGGCATCCACGTCGACGGTCTTGTCGAGCGGCTTGCCCTTGATGTGGACGTTGAGGATCTGCGCGCGGCCCTTGATGTCCGGGCGGTCGAGGACCACCTGGCGGTCGAAGCGGCCGGGGCGCAGGAGCGCCGGGTCGAGCACGTCCGGCCGGTTCGTGGCCGCAACCACGATCACGTTCGTGTTCGTGTCGAAGCCGTCCATCTCGACCAGGATCTGGTTGAGGGTCTGCTCGCGCTCGTCGTGCGACCCGCCCAGCCCGGCGCCGCGCTGGCGTCCGACCGCGTCGATCTCGTCGACGAACACGATGCAGGGCGAGTTTCGCTTGGCCTGCTCGAACAGGTCGCGGACGCGCGAGGCGCCGACGCCGACGAACATCTCGACGAACTCGGAGCCGGAGATGCTGAAGAACGGCACCCCCGCCTCCCCGGCGACCGCGCGCGCGAGCAGCGTCTTGCCGGTGCCCGGCGGGCCGACGAGGAGAACGCCGCGCGGGATGCGAGCGCCGAGCGAGTTGAACTTCTCGGGGTACTTGAGGAACTCGACGACCTCGGTCAGCTCCTGCTTCGCCTCGTCCACGCCGGCGACGTCGTTGAACGTCACGACCGTCTTGTTGCCGAGGAACATGCGAGCGCGGCTCTTGCCGAAGCTCATCGCCTGGTTATTCGTGCCCTGGGCCTGGCGCATCATGAAGAAGATGAACCCGCCGATCAGGAGCACCGGCAGGAGCGCCGTGATCAGGAGGGTCAGGATGCCGCCGGCCGCGCTGGGCTGGACGTAGTTGTAGGTCAGCCCGCCGCAGTTCTCGCCTGCGGCCTCGCAGACCTCGGCGCGGTAGTTGATGTCCGAGGACGCGACATTCGTTGTGAGCTCCTCGCTGCCCTTCTTCACCGTGAGGGTCGTGCCCTCCTGGGTGATCGAGGTGACGTCGCCGTTGCGAACGTCTTCGAGGAGCTGGGTATAGGTATACGACTCGCCATCGGCGCCGGGGCTCATGAACGTCCACAGGACGGCCAGCCCGAAGACGGCCAGGACGAGGAGCACGACGCTGTTGCGAACGATGCGACTGGTCAAGATGGGTCTGCTTTCGCCTCCGTACCATCGGCGAGCGACAGGTGTCGCGCGCCGGCCCCGACAATGCATGTCGCAGGCCCATTGAGTATAGGTGCGGCCCAGAGGCCGAACAAACACCCCGATCCGGCCAGGACCTCACCCTGACGTACGGCCGCAAGCCGTTCGGATCACT
>DATHTR010000091.1:0-14484 GCA_035463095.1 Candidatus Angelobacter sp.
CCGCTCGCTCGGCCTCCTCCTCTTCCTCGACCTGTTCCGCGGCCATCGCCACCAGCTCCTCGGGCGCCGCATCGGGCTGCTGCTGGCGCAGCTCCTCGATGACCTCGTCACGGTCCTCCGGCTGGCTCTCCTCCAGCGTCCTGAGGTTCACCGCGTAATTGAAGAACGTGTTCAGGACGGCGAGCACCGGGATGCCGAACAGGGCCCCGAACAGCCCCGCCACCTGCGCGCCGACGAGCAGCCCGATGAGGACCAGCAGCGGGTGCATCCCGAGCGCCTCCTGCATGAGACGGGGCTGCAGATAGTTGACGAGGACGGTCTGCACGATCAGCAGCAGCGGCGCGACGAGGAGGATCCAGCCGGGCTCGAACACCGCGACGGCCAGGAGCGGCGGGACCAGCGCGAGCGGTGGGCCGAAGAACGGGATGAGCATGGCCAGGGCCGATGCCGCCGCGATGAAGAACCCGTACGGCAGCCCGACCAGGACGATCACCGCCACGGTCAGCACCGTCTGGATCGCGGCCAGGATGACCTGCGCCCGAAGGAAGCCGCCGAACGCCAGCGAGACGTTGCGCTCGAAGATGTCCGCCTCGTCGCGGTAGCGCGTCGGGACGATGCGCTTCAGCCGGGCCAGGATGCGCTCGCTGTCGGCGAGCATGTACAGGCTCAGGATGATGACCAGAACCAGGCCTCCGAGCACGCCCACGGTGACCTCCGGGACGCCCTCGAGGGTGGATCCGAGGGCGCGCACCACCGTGTCCTCGGCGTCCTGGTACAGGTTCACCAGGTTGGGCTGGAAGCGCCCGAGCCCGATCGCCTGCTCCCACTCGCCGAGGGTGCCCATGATCCGAACCCGGGTCAGCGGGAAGTCCTCGGCCATGGCGGCGACATTCGCCGCGATGGAGGCCGCGGCGTAGAAGAGGAACGCGCCGCCACCGATCAGCGTCGCGCCGTACACGATCCCGATGGCGGCCCCGCGGCCGACGCGCAGCCGCTGGTTGATCCACGCCACCACCGGCGAGAGGATGAAGGCGAGCAGCCATGCGGCGAAGATCGTGAGCGCGATGTGCGAGAAGCCACCCAGGATCTGGAACAGCAGGCCGAGCAGGAGGAGCCCGACATAGATCGTGGCCAGCACGATGAACGCGGATCGCCACCAGCGTTCGCGACGCCGCCGGGTCGATTCGGGCTGAGGCTCCATCGGCGCCGATCATGGCAGGGCGCACGGCGACGCGTGGGCTGCTTCGGCACGATCCATGCGGCACAATCCGGGGATGAGCCAGCATGACCAGCGAGGCGGACCGCGCGAGGACGCGGAAGGCATCGGTCCGGAGCAGGGCGGCGGTCCGCCGGCGGCACTTCCGTGGACGCTGGTGGTGGAGGGTGACGACGGCTGGTCGGCCGACCTGGAGCATGGCGCCTCGTTGCCGCACGTGGGCGACCCGGTCGAGTACATCGATGCCGCGGGGCACCGAGCCGTGTACCGGGTCACCCGCGTCGTCCACACGCTCCAGCCGACGGCGAGCGACCGCCCGCGCGTCGGAGACGAGGCGACGAGCCCGAACTCGATCGTCGACGAGCCGGCGAATCAGCCCGTGCGAGAGCTCCGGGCCGGCCTCCCGCGGGTCTTCGTCCGGCTCGACCCCGAGGGCTGATCGGGCTCCACAACGACGAGCCGGCAGGCCAGGTCGGCGGCCGGGAGAACGAGCCCCGCCAGAACCAGCGCGCCGAACGCGGGAACGAGCAGCACAGGCCACATCAGCTGGTGCACGACCGGGCCGGCGAGCGTGGCGAGCATCAGGACGGTCAGCCACGCCGCCGGGTGCCGGAGCAGCACGGCCACCGACAGGCGAACCAGCGCGCCGGAGCGCTCGCCGTTGCGGAGCGGGTCGTTGAGCAGCGTGAGCGCACCCAATCCGACGCCTGCCGCCGCGGCCGTGGCGATGAGGCTCACCGTCGCGACCATTCCGGCCACGAGATCGGGCAGTGCCGGGAGCAGGGCGAGGTTGAGCGCGCCGAGCACGAGCACGACGCCCGTGACGCCGGCAACCGCACACTTCGCTCCGGTCCGCTGCGCCACGCCTGCGACGCCGGCGGCCAGCGAGACCACCTGATCGCGCCGGGCGATTGCGGCGATACGCAGGAGCGGGCTGAGAAGCAGCATGATCAGGGGGACGGCCGCGATCGCGAACCCCGTTGCAGCCAGCGGCACGAGCACCAGTGCCGCGAGCACGACGATGATCACGTTCCAGGCAATCAGGGCGTGCAGCCATTCGACGAAGGCGGGGCCGGCGAAGCGAAGGGCGCCGACGACCGATGGCCGCCCCTTCGGAACCGCGCGCTCAGCGACCGGTGGAGCCACTGGTGGCGATCCCTTCGATGAAGTACCGCTGGCCGAGGAAGAACACGAGGATCATCGGCACCATCACGAGCACGCCTCCCACGGCCAGCAGCTCGAACTGGCGTTCGCCGCCGATCGACGGATTGTCGATGACCGCCTTCAGCCCGCGCGGCAGGGTGAACAGCTGCGGATCGCGGAGGAAGATGAGGGGCCGCACGAGATCGGTCCACGCCGCCTTGAGCTCGAAGACGAAGACGACGATCAGCGCGGCACGGGTCAGCGGCACGGCCACCGACCACCACATCCGGAGATACCCGGCACCGTCGACCTTCGCCGCATCGAACAGGTCGCGCGGCAGCGTCAGGAAGAACTGGCGCAGCAGGAAGATGTAGAACGGCGAGGCGAACAGGTTGCCGGCCCACAAAGGCACGTGGGTGTTGTTGAAGCCGAGCGCGTCCCAGATCAGGAAGGTCGGGATCATCGTCACCGCGCCCGGCAGCATCATGCTGGCGAGCACGAGTCCGAACAGGATGTCGCGTCCAGGGAACCGGAAATACGCGAAGGCGAACGCGACCAGGGCGGAGCTCAACGTCACGGTGATCGCCGCCAGGAACGAGACGTACAGGCTGTTCCAGCTCCACTGCGCGACCGGGACCCGGTCGAACAGCTCCCCGTAGTTCTCCCAGGCGATCCTCGATCCGATCAGATCCCCGCTGAAGACCTCGGCTCCCGGTTTGAGGGAGGCGCTGACGAGCCAGACGAGCGGATACAGGAAGAGGACCGTGAAGAGGAGGAGGAGGGCAAGGAAGCCGATGCGTCCCAGGCCGGACCGCAGGTCGAAGGCAGCGCCGCGCCCCGAGGCCTCCGTGGCGGGCCTCGCCAGCACCGTCGAGGAATCATTCGTCCGCGTGGCCATCGGTCAGTCGCCCTCGTAGTAGACCCAGCGCTTGCTGAGCCGGAGCTGGATGACGGTGATCACGAGGATGACGGCGAACAGGACCCAGGCCAGCGCCGAGGCATACCCCATCCGGAAGAACTCGAAGGCGTTGCGGAACAGGTAGATGACGTAGAACAGCGCGGCGCGCTCCGTGCCGGCCGACTGGCCGGTCTGGGCCCCGTAGAACATGGTGTAGACCTCGGTGAACAGCTGGAGCGAGGCGATCGTGTTGATCACGAGCGTGAAGAACAGCGCGCCGCTGATCATCGGGACGGTGATGCTCAGGAACTGCTGCCAGGACGAGGCGCCGTCCATGCGCGCCGCCTCGTAGAGCTCGCCCGGAACGTTCCGCAGGGCCGCGAAGTAGATGACGACCGTACCGCCCACGCTCCAGAGCATCATGATCACGATGCCGTTCTTCACCCATCCGGGGTCGTTGAGCCAGCTCGGACCGCTGATCCCGACCGCACCGAGCGCCTGGTTGAGGAGGCCGCTCTGGCCGTTGAGCACCAGCAGGAACAGGGTCCCCACCGCCACCGCCGGCGTCACGTTCGGCAGGTAGAAGATCGTCCGGAACAGTCCCGCCGACCATCCCCCGATCCGATTCAGGATGAGCGCCAGCAACAGCGCGAACGCCATCGACAGCGGGACGTACAGCAGGGTGAAGTAGAGCGTGTTGCCCAGCGCCAGCATCACCCGTCCATCTCGGGCGAGGGTGGCGTAGTTGTCGAGGCCGATGAAGGTGCCGCGACCCCGGAACGGGTCGTAGTCGGTGAAGCTCAGCCAGAGGCTCCAGAGCATCGGCCCCGCCGTGAAGACGACGAAGCCGAAGATCCACGGAGCAAGAAAGATGAGCGCCCACTTGAGGGCCTCGCGCTCGCTGCCGGTCCACCGCTGCCACGGCAGTGCGCCGCGCCGCGCGGGGTGTCCGTATCGGACGCTCATCGCTCGCCTACCTCACTCGGGTCGCGCGCACCTCTTCTCAATTCCCGGCCGCGTCGATGGCGGCCTGGGCCTCCTCGTCCGCCTCGCGCAGCGCGGTCTCGACGTCCTCGCCGTTGATGATCCGGTCGACCGCGTCGTTGAGCGCCTGCTGGAACTCCTCCGCGGCCGGAGTGGGCGGCAGCGCGAAGGCGTTCGCCTGGTTGTCCACGACGATCCGGACCGCCTCCTCGAACTGCGGATACTCGGTCAGATCGACGATCTCGCCGAAGATCACGTCGTCCGCGGCGCGGTTGCCGCTGTAGACGCCGGTGTTCGGCTGGCCCTCGGCCTGGCGCTCCTCCGCGCGCTGCTCTGCGGCCGCGACCCACGCGTCCTCGTGCGTCATGCCCACGATGAAGGCGCAGGCCTCCTCGTAGTTCTCCGTGTTCGCCATGATCGCCCAGCTGTTGCCGTCAGCAAGGGTCACCACCTCGCCGTCTCGGCCGACGAAGGGCTTGACGGTGATCTCATCGTCCGGAGAGTTCCCGGCCAGGACGTTCAGGTACCACTGCTCCATTGGCCAGGCTCCGATGTGATCGGCCGCCACCTGGTTCTCCGCACCAAAGAAGTCCCACGTGGCTCGGAAGTCGTTGAAGGTCGCGGTGCTGCCGTGGGCCTGGATCAGTGAGTAGGCGAACTCGACGGCTTCGGCCACCTCGGGGGTATCGAGCATCGACTCACGTCCGTCGTCGCTGATCAGCCGTCCTCCGGCCGCGCGAACCCACATGGCGAGGAACTCCGGGACCTTCGGATCGATCCCGATGCGGGACACCCTGCTGCCCTCCGACTGGAGCAGTTGCTGGTTCGCGTCGGCGATCGCTTCCCAATCACTCAGATCGAGACCTTCGGGATCCAGGTCGGCGTCGGCGAACACCGAGTCATTGAGGATCCACACGCGGGTGTTGAAGAACTCAGGCAGCGCGTACGGCGTGCCGTCCACCGTCACCTGGTTCACCGCCGCCTCGTAGAAGTTGCCCAAATCGACATCCATCTCGCTCAGGCAGTCGTCGAGGGGCGCGAAGAGGTCGCGGGCGACGTAGGTTCCGAGAACGTTGCGCGGGACGTTCGCGACATCGGGCGGTGTGCCTGCCTGGAGGGCGGCGAGGAACTCCTGCCCGGTGCCGAACCCACTCTCGGAGCACTCGACCGCCAGCTCGGGGTACTGCTCCGTCACGTGCTCGAAACGGCCGGTGGCCACGATATCGCCGGTCGTGCAGGTGAATCCGTACGCGTAGATCGAGCCGGCGACCTCACCGTCGAACTCGTATGCCGCCTCCCCGCCCCCGCCGTCATCGTCACCTCCGGTACACGCGGCGAGGACCAGGATCAATGCCGCGAGAAGCGGCAAGGTGCGAGTGCGGACGGTCATGTCATTCTCCCCGGATCGCGTCGGTGCGCCGTGCCAGCGGGACGGCGACGAGTAGGCGACGTGCCTCCAGGGCAAGGCCGATGCCGAGCTGCTCCGCTTTCGGCCGACGAGGCCGTCGCGTCAGGCCGGGGCGCGCCGGTCGAGCGCAGCCCGGACCGTTTCGAGGAAGCGGTCGAGGTCAATCGGCTTCCTCAGGACCGCGACGGCATCCAGCGTCTCGCGCGGCCGGGCCCAGTAGGCCGAGAGCACGATGACCGGGACCGGCGCCAGGTCGGGCCGCCGGAGCATGTGGGATCGCAACGAGAATCCCGACATGCCGGGCATGATGAGGTCCGTGATCAGCACGTCCGGGACCCGGTCGGACATGACCGTGAGGGCTTGCGCGCTCGAGCCCGCGGTGGCGACCTCGTACCCGGCCAACTCCAGCACCTCGCGCAGCATGGCGCGCATGTCCGGTGAGTCGTCGACGGCGAGGATGAACGGAGGGCGTGGCACCGAAGCCGGCGTCCGCTCGCCAACGGGCACGCGCTCGATGCCGCGGGGGACGAGATCCGGATCGGTATGCGTCGTCATCGCTCCGCCGAATAGCATCCGCGGTGCCATGTCGCCCCATCCCGAACCGATCGATCTCCACCGCGCCATCCCCGGTTACGCACCGACCCGCCTGGTGCCGCTCCGCGACGCCGTCCCGGGGTGGCGGGGTGACGTCGTCATCAAGCTCGAGACCGAGCGATTCGGCCTGCCCTCGTTCAAGGTGCTCGGTGCTTCGTGGGCAATCACCCGCCGCGTCGCGGACTGGCTCAGGATCGACCCGCTCGCCCGGCCATCCTTCGCCGGACTCCGGAGCGCGCTCGACGGGAAGGGCCGGCGGCCGACGCTCGTGGCCGCCACCGACGGCAACCACGGTCGCGCGGTCGCATGGACGGCTCGCCAGATCGGGTGCCGGGCGGAGATCTTCGTGCCCGCCGGTACGGCACCCGCGCGGCACGACGCGATCGCCGGCGAGGGCGCATCGGTGAACGTCGTCGACGGCGACTACGACCAGACCGTCGCCGCGGCTGCGGAGCGCAGCGGTCCGAATCACCTGCTCATCCAGGACACCACGGTATCCGACGTGGAAACCGGCGTCGCGTTCGTGACGGAGGGCTACTCGACGATCTTCGACGAGCTCACGGCCCGGCTCCCCGACGACGCTCCCGACCCGCTGGTCCTGGTGGTCCCGGTGGGTGTCGGCTCGCTGGCCGTGGCCGCCGCCCGGTTCCTCCGGCGCCGAGACCGCCCTGGTCGCCTGGTGACCGTGGAGCCGATGGAGGCCGCCAGCCTGGCGCGATCGATCGAGCTCGGGCAACTCGTCTCGGTGCCGGGGCCGCACACCTCGTGCATGGTCGGCCTGCGATGCGGCTCGATCTCCGCCGATGCCTGGCCAGAGCTTCGCGCCGCGACCGACTTTGCCGTGGCGATCGAGGACGACGAGGCGGACGACGTCATGCGCTGGCTCGCCGCACGGGACGTGATCGTCGGCGAGTGCGGGGCGGCCGCGCTTGCCGCCGCGCGACGGCTCGCCCGCGAGGGAAGGCTCGAAGAGATGCTGCCGGCGCTCGATGGCACGCTCGCACTGATCGCCACAGAGGCCCCGACGGACCCCGCACGCTGGGAACAGGTCGTTGGTCGAACCCCGTGACGCGCTGAGTCGCGAACCGGTGCGTGGCGCCGAGGACGCAGTCGTCAGCTCGCCGCGGGCGCGACCGCGGGACCCCACCACGCGCCGCGAGGCCCGCGCAGGAGCTTGTGCAGCTCGCCGACCACGATGATCGAAGCGGCCACCGCGATCATCCGCGCCCAGCTCTCCAGTCCCAGCGGCTCGACCCGCAGCAGGAGCTGGGTGAAGGGCAGGTAGAGCGACCCGACGTGGATCGCCAGCGCCACGATCGTGCCCAGGAACAGGAGCGGATTGAGCATCGGGCTGCGCGCGAAGGCGGACCGATGCTCGGACCGCGAGTTCCCGATGTGGAACACCTGGAACAGCACCATCGTCGTCAGCGCTGCCGTCCGCGCCAGGGCCAGGTCGTCGTGAGCGCCGAGCTCCCAGAAGAAGACGAGCAGCGTGCCGGCCGCCATCACGCTGCCCGCGATCGCCGCACGCTCCCACAGCAACCGGGAGATGACGCCCTCACCCCGTGGGCGCGGTTTCCGGGCGAGGACATCGCGCTCACCGGGCTCGAAGGCGAGGGCCACGTCCTGGATGCCGTTCGTCACGACGTTGAGCCACAGCATCTGCGCCGGAAGGAACGGCAGCGGGAATCGGAAGACCAGGCTGGCGAGGACCGCGAGGACGGCGGCAACGCCGGTCGAGATGAGGAAGAAGGTGGTCTTGCGCACGTTGTCGAACGCCACCCGGCCCTCCTCCACGGCCGCGAAGATCGACGCGAAGTTGTCGTCGGTGACGACCATGTCCGCCGCCTCCTTGGCGACATCGGTTCCCGATCGGCCCATGGCGGCCCCGATGTCCGCGGCCTTCAGCGCGGGCGCGTCGTTCACGCCGTCGCCGGTGACCGCCACGGTGTGCCCGATGCGCTGGAGCGCCGTCACGATGCGGAGCTTGTGCTCCGGCGAGACTCGGGCGAACACCGGTACGGTGGCCACCGCCTGCTCGAGCGCCCCATCATCCATGCCCTCGAGCTCGACGCCGGTCACCACCCGGTCACCCTGGGCCGCGATACCGAGCCGCTCGGCGATCGCGAGCGCGGTGGCGGCGTGGTCGCCGGTGATCATGACCACCCGGATCCCGGCCGCCTGGCAGCCGCGCACCGCCGCGATCGCCTCGGGACGTGGCGGGTCGATCATTCCCTGCAGTCCGGCGAAGCGGAGCCCGTCGGGCGGCTGCGCAAGATCGAACGCCTCCGCATCCTCCAGCGGACGAGAGGCCATGGCAAGGACGCGGAGACCTTCGCCGGCCAGCGCGTCGGCCACTCGCATCAACGCTCCACGGTCGATGGGATCGCCGTCGTGGTCAGAGGCGCACATCTCGAGGACCCGCTCGGGGGCGCCCTTCACGGCCACGAAGGTCCGGGGTGGATCGCCCTCGTCGCGGTGGAAGGTGGCGGCCCATCGACGCTCGGACTCGAACGGGATCTCCCCCACCCGAAGGTGCCGCTCATCGAGCACGTCCTTGGCAAGTCCCGCCTTGGCGGCAGCCACGAGCAGCGCGACCTCGGTCGGATCGCCGAGGGCCTCGGCGTCTCCCCCCGAGCCCTCGATCAGCGAGGCGTCGTTGCAGAGTGCCCCGATGCGGAGCGCCTGGCGCAGGGCATCGTCGGACGCGCCGTCCGCCACCTCACCGTCCGGCGCGACGATGACGCCGTGCAGATCGGTCCCGCCGCCGGTCACCTCGTACGATCGGCCGCCGGCGTGGATGCGCTGCACCGTCATCCGGTTCTCGGTCAGGGTTCCGGTCTTGTCCGAGCCGATGGCGGAGCAGCTGCCCAGGGTCTCGACGGCGGGCAGGGTGCGGATGATGACGTGACGCTGCGCCATCCGCCGGACCGAGATGGCCAGCGCAACGGTCAGGACGATCGGCAGGCCCTCGGGAATCGCCGCGACCGCAAGGGCCACGAGCGCGAGCACCAGCGCGCCGAGATCGTCGCCCGCGGCCACCCCGAACGCGAAGCCGATGGCGCACGCGATCCCGATCGCCACGCCGATGATGCGGGCGAAGCGGCCCATCCGTCGCTGGAGCGGCGTGGCGACCTCGCCGATGCGCCGAACGCTGTCGGCGATGCCACCGATGACGGATGCGGCGCCGGTGGCGACGACCACGGCGCGTCCGCGGCCGCGGGTCACCGACGTGCCCATGAACACCGAGTTCGTACGGTCGGCAAGGCCGACCTCCTCCGGCAGCGCCGACGCGATCTTGGCGACCATCGCGGACTCCCCGGTCAGCAGCGACTCGTCGGCCTCCAGCGAAGCGGCGTGCAGGACCCGCGCGTCGGCCGGGACCCGGTCGCCGGCCTCGAGCAGGATCACGTCGCCCGGAACGAGTTCGGCGGCGTCGATCTCTCGCTCCCTGCCATCTCGCACCACCCGTGCGTGGGCGCGAGCGAGCCGGCGAAGCGCGGCCATCGACTGCTCCGCCCGGTACTCCTGCCAGAAGCCGATGACCGCGTTGATCGCCAGCACCGCGCCGATGACGGCTGCGTCCAGGTATTCCCCGAGCGCGATGGTCACGACCGCCGCGACCAGCAGGATCGTGATCAGCGGACTGCGGAACTGGCCGAGCAGCACCGCCAGCGGACCGCGGCCGCGGGCCACCTCCAGCTCGTTCGGCCCCACCTCCGCCAGGCGCCGGGCGGCCTCGTCGCCGGCGAGCCCGTCCGGCGTGGTGGTGAGCGCCCGGAGCACGGCATCGGGCTCGAGCTGCCAGGGCCGCTCCGGGACGGCGACCGTCATCGGGCACTCCGCCCCGGTGGACGCCTCACCACGAGCACGCTGCACGGCGCCGAGCTCGCCAGGTTGCGGGCCACGCTTCCCAGCAGCAGGCCGCGAAGACGGCTCTGGCCGCGGGATCCGACGGCCACGAGGTCGACCCCGCGTTCGGCGGCGGCGGCCAGGATCGCGGCGGCAGGATCGCCGACGAGGACCTCGCGGCGGGCCTCGACGCCGCACCGTGCCAGGGCCGCGGCCGCGCGTGTCGCCGCCCGTGCCGCGGACGCGTCGAGCTGCGGCGGCCACGGCTCCGCGTCCCGGCTGACGCTCACGACCGTGGCCGGCACGTCGGAGACGGCGCCGCTGGCGCACAGGAATGGTGCGACCTCGCGCGAGGGCGGCGAGCCGTCGACCGCCACGAGCAGACCGGCCATCCTCGGGAGCCGCACGACGAGGACGGCCGCCCGTGCCCGCTCGAGCACCTCGGTCGAAACGGAGCCCAGGAGCAGGGAGCCGATGCGGCCACGTCCGCGGCTCCCGACCACGACGAGGTCAGCGCCCCACGTGGCGGCCTCGGCCAGGATCAGGGTTGCGGCACGCCCGGCGCGGAGGGCACGCTCGACCGCGACGCCCGCCTGACCGACCCGGGCTGCCGCGCGCTCCAGCGCGTCGTCCAGGAGCGCGCGGTCCTCTCCGTACGCGTCATCGACCGCCAGGACCCGCACCGTGCTGCCCTCCGCCCAGCGCCGGCCGGCGACCCAGGCCGCCGCCTCTTCCGCGGGGGAGGACCCGTCGATCGACAGGAGGATTCGCATCGGTCAGGTCCGGAAGGCCCAGGCGGGCTCGCTGCGCCAGAGCTGCCAGAGACCGACGAGGAGCAGGATGTTCACCAGGACGCCGGACGCGGATCGCTCCCCGAGGCCGGTGACGAGCAGCGAGATCAGGATCGTGATGCCCACCGTCGGCAGCGCCCAGCCGCTCCGCGTCGCGAGGCCCGCAGCGCCGGCGATGAAGGCGATTCCCGTTCCGAGGAGTGCGAAGCCGACCGGAGCGCCGCCAGCGGATGCCAGCTCGAGGTGGCCACCGAGGAGCAGGTTCTCGTACAGACGCTCGGCGTCGACGAGCCCGAACGCGACGGACGCGCCGAACAGCTGGAAGGCTCCGTGGGCGGCCACCAGGGCCGCGAAGACGAGCCGAAGCATGTCGTGCCTCCCTTCGGTGTGCGTGCCTCCATGCTCGCCGACCGTGACCTCGGCAGCCGGGGTCGAATGGCATCTTCGGAATGGGCCTGCCGGCCCATCCGGGCCCTGTGTCCCGCGCGAGCGCGGCGGGAGGGATGGCCCGCGGCAAGGGGCCGGGCGGCTCTGGGGCGGGCCGGGTGCCGGGTGCAGGCTGACCGCATCACAACCCAGACCGTCGAGGTGTTCACGCGATGGACGAGCCGCTCGCCATCAGCCTCTTCTCCGGGACCGATGACCGGCTGAATGCCGCCGCGGTCCTCGTCGCCGGCGCGGCCGCGCTCGGTCGCCCGGTCCACCTGTTCCTTCAGTACTGGGCGCTCGACGCGTTCCGCGCCGATCGGATCGACCGCGACCACGGCCTGGCTCCCGAGGCGGGAGAGGCCGGCGCCGATGCCGTCCGCGCCCTGCGCGAGGCGGGCCAGGCCAGCTGGGCCGAGACCCTGCGCCAGGCCAAGGACATCGGCCCGGTCGAGATCCAGGCCTGCTCGCTCTCGATGGACCTGCTCGGCATCGAGGTGGACGACCTCGATCCTCTCGTCGACGGCGTCGAGGGCGTCACCGCCTTCTGGTCGAGCGCGGAGCGCGGCCAGGTCCTGTTCATCTGAGTTCCCAAGCGCCACGAGGTGCCCCATGACCCTCCAGATCTCCCACCAGGTGGACGCCCGCGGGCTCGCCTGCCCGATGCCGATCGTGCGCACGGCGCAGGCCATCGCCGGGCTGACATCGGGCGTCCTGCTCGAGGTGCTCGCCACCGATCCGGGCTCGACGAAGGACTTCGTCGCCTGGTCGCGCGCGACCGGCCACGAGCTCGTCGAGCAGACCGTCGAGGACGGGGTGTACCGCTTCGTCCTGCGCAAGAAGTGAGGACCGCCATGACCATTGCCGAACGCCCGGCACCACCGTCGCCCGCGCCGGCACCCGCGCCGTCCGCGGCGAGCGAGGAGCCGGCGAAGGATGACCTGCTGATCATCTTCGAGTCCGGTGACCTCGAGCGGACCTGGGCCACCCTGATCCTGGCCACGTCGGCGGCGGCATCGGGGATGAAGGTCTCGATCTTCCTGACCTTCTGGGGCTTCTACCCGCTCGTGAAGCCGGGGGTCCGCATCACCGGCGAGAACTGGATGCAGAAGATGCTCTCGGTCCTGAACCGGCCGGGAATCGATCACCTGCGCATGAGCCGCCTGAACTTCGCGGGCATGGGCCCGTGGATGGCGAAGCGGCTGGCGAAGGAGCACGGCGTCGCCTCGCCAGGCGAGCTGCTGGAGGTCGCCCGCGCCATGGGCGTCCGACTCGTCCCGTGCCAGATGACGATGGACATGTTCGGGCTTCACCGCGAGGACCTCATCGACGGGCTCGATGAGCCCGCCGGGGCCGCCACGGTGCTCGGCCAGATCGCCGCCGGCACGCCGGCCATCTTCATCTAGGACCGATGAGAGGAGGCATTCCGATGGTCGTGACCGAGAACGAACCCCAGATCACCACGACGATCGATGCGCGCGGCAGCTACTGCCCCGGACCGCTCATGGAGCTGATCCGCGCCATCCGCGAGGGCGCCGTGGGCGACGTCATCGCCGTCTGGTCCAGCGATGCAGGATCGAAGACCGACATCCCGAAGTGGGTCGAGAAGGCGGGCCACCGGCTGGCGAGCCTGTCGGAACGCGACGGCTACGACGAGATCGTCGTCGAGAAGCTGCGGTAGGCCGGACGTGGACCGCATCCTGATCCTGGGCGGCGGCGTGGGCGGGACGCTCGCCGCCAACCTGCTCGCCCGCCGCCTTCGCCGGCGCCTGGATGACGGCAGCGCGGAGCTGCTCCTCGCCGACGAGGGTGGCGAGCACGTCTACCAGCCCGGCTTCATGTACATCGCCATGGGCAACCAGCGCCCGGAGGGCCTTCGCCGGCCGGAGCGCTCGCTGCTCGACCGGCGCGTGCGGCTCACGGTCGACCGGGCCACGCGCATCGATCCGGAGGCACGGCTGGTCGACTTCGAGTCGGGGCAACGGCTGGCGTACGACCACCTCGTGATCGCCACCGGCTCGCGGATCGTGCCCGAGGAGATCGAGCACTTCGACGCGGAGGCACACCACTTCTACGGCGCCGATGCCGCGGCGCGGCTGCGGGCCGCGCTCGACGCCTTCGACGGCGGCCGGATCGTGATCGGCATCGCGGGCATGCCGTACAAGTGCCCGCCGGCGCCCCTGGAGGTCGCGGTCCTCATCGAGTCCGAGCTGCGCGACCGCGGGCTGCGCGATCGGAGCGAGCTGCACTACTGCTCGCCCATCGGCCGCGCGTTCACGATCGAGAGCGTCTCGGACATGGCGACGCCGATCCTGGCCGAGAAGGGCATCGAGCTCCACACCTTCTTCAACGTCGAGTCGATCGACCCGCGGCGCAAGGTCGTGGAGAGCCTGGAGGGAGAGGAGCTGCCGTACGACCTGCTCGTGCTCGTGCCGCCGCACCGCGGGGCGCAGCTCGTCGTCGACTCCGGCCTCGCCCCGGCCGCCGGGTGGCTGCCGACCGATCCGCACACGCTCGAGGTGCGGGGGCAGGAGGGCATCCACGCCATCGGCGATGCAACGGACCTGCCCCTCTCGAAGGCCGGCTCGACCGCGCACTTCGAGGCTCCGGTCGTCGTCGAGCGGATCATGGCGGCCATCGAGCGCCGGGCGCCCGACGCGAAGCTCGGCACGTACACCGGCAAGGTGATGTGCTTCTTCGAGGTCGGCGACGGCAAGGGCACGCTGCTCCAGTTCGACTACGAGCACCCGCCCGATCCGCCCGCGCCGAACCGGCTCTGGCACCTCGGCAAGGTCGTCTTCAACCGGACCTACTGGCACACCGTCCCCAAGGGCCGCGTCTGACCCAACGTCCGGCTCGACGGGCCGAACGGCCCGTCGAGATCGGTCACCCTGACCCTCATCGGGCCCCGGCCTGCGACGGACCATGCCGGCATGAGCTCGAACGACCCTGCCCGTTTCCCCGGCATCCCGATCGTCATGGACGGCTCCGAGGCGATCGCCGCGGTGGAGACGAAGATCGCCGAGGGCGCCTGCGCCTACCCGATCACGCCATCGACGACGATGGCCGCGGTGTTCCAGGCGGCCGTGGCCGACGGGCGCACGAACCTGTGGGGCACGCCACTCTCGTTCCTCGAGCTGGAGTCGGAGCATTCGTCGGCCACCTCCGCGGA
>DATHTR010000092.1:0-4805 GCA_035463095.1 Candidatus Angelobacter sp.
CTGGTTCTCGGCGGTGGGTTCGCCGGGGTGGAGACCGCCCGGCAGCTCGAGAGGCTGACGCGGGGCCGCGATGACGTCGAGGTCTGGCTGGTGAGCCGCGAGAACTTCACCCTGTTCACTCCGCTCCTGCCGGAGGTGTGCTCCGGCAACCTCGAGGCGAGGCACTGCGTGACCGCGCTCCGGGCCCAGCTGCGGCGCCCGTCGAGCTGGGCCGTGACCGCGGACGTCGAGCACATCGACCTCGACGCCAGGCAGGTGATCGTGACCGGCGGGGACGGAGACCTCCATCGGCTCAACTACGACAGCCTGGTCATCGCGCTCGGCGGGGAGACCGCAACCTTCGGCATCAAGGGCATCACCGACTACGCGGTCGGCATGAAGACGCTGGCCGATGCGTTCGCGCTCCGCAACCGGATCATCGAGATGCTCGAGCGGGCCGATCTCGAGCAGGACCCCGACGAGCGCCGCGCGCAGCTGACCTTCGTCGTGGGCGGGGCGGGCTTCAGCGGAGTGGAGACCGCGGGCGAGGTCGAGGACTTCGTGCGCCGCGTGCGGAAGCGCTTCTACCCGAAGGTGCCGAGCGAGGACCTCAGCTTCCACATCGTCGAGCTGAAGGACCGCGTCCTGCCGGAGATGCCGGAGGACATGGGCCGATACGCCGCGCGCAAGCTTCGCGACCGCGGCTACCGGATCCACCTCGGTACCGCCATGAAGGAGGTGCGGGAGGATGGCGTCGTGGTGGGGGAGGACGAGTTCATCCCGTCACGCACCGTGATCTGGACCGGCGGTGTCCAGCCTGCCCCCGTGGTCGCGGAGTCGGGGATCGAGGTCGACCGTGGCGGGCGCGCGGTGGTCGCCCCGACCATGGCCACCAGTCGCGAGGGAGTCTGGGCGCTCGGAGACTGCGCCCGGCTGCCGAACGTCGACGAGGAAGGTGCCTTCCATGCGCCGACCGCGCAGAACGCCGTGCGCGAGGCGAAGCGACTGGCGCGGAACATCATCGCCTCGGTCGACCGACGCCCGGCCGACGTCCGGCCGTTCCGCTACAGCGTGATCGGGGTGCTCGCCTCGATCGGCGCCCACACCGGCGTCGGGGTCGTGTACGGCATCAAGGTCCGCGGCTGGCTCGCCTGGTTCATGTGGCGCGGCTACTACTGGAGCCTGGTGCCGGGCATCGGTGGGAAGGCGCGCGTTGCGCTCGACTGGTTCCTCAATTTCCTGTTCGGCTCCGACCCCGTGCAGCTCAAGGTTGACGCCGGCGAAGGTGGCATGGGGCCGTCGGGACGCCGACGACCGCCGCCGCGCACGGTGGACCCGCGTGCCTGAGCGTCGGTAGACTGCGACACCATGTCACGTGAGGAGCGGCGCGCCTATCAGCGCCAGATGAAGACCATGGAGCGCGGCCCGGGGCTGCCGCCCGCCGCCAAGGCCCGGGCCGAGCGCAATGCCGCTCGACGCGCTCGGCGCCGGCAGAAGGAGGCCGACGCGCCCGGAGCCTTCAGCCGCGGCTGGCTGATCCGGACGGCGATCTTCACCTTCGTCGCCGGCTTCATCGCGTTCAGCCTCCAGTGGCCGCAGATGCCGTTCGCGCTCTACGTGGGCCTCATCGTCGGCGCCGTCGTCCTGGCCCTCCTCACCGGTCTGCGGCTGCTGGGCCGCCGCGCGCAGCCGCCGGCGAGCTGAACGCCGCGTCGTGCCGATCGTCGGGCTGGTCGCTGTCGCCATCGTCGGATACCTGATCGGCGCGATCCCGTCCGGGGTCATCGTCGGCCGGTCGAGGGGCGTGGATCCTCGCAGCGCCGGGTCCGGTCGAACGGGCGCCACGAACGCGATGCGCACGCTCGGCACCGGCCTCGCCGCGGTGGTCCTGCTGTCGGATGTCCTCAAGGGCGTGGCCGCGGTGGTGCTCGGGGCCTGGCTTGCTAGCCTCCTCGGCGCCTCCGACGCGTGGGGCGGCGCCCTCGCGGGCGTCGCCGCGGTGATCGGCCACGTGCGCTCTGTCTTCATCGGCTTCACCGGCGGGCGGGGCGTGGCGACCGGCGGCGGGGCGATGCTGGTGCTGGCGCCGATGGCGGTCCTGGTCGCCGTCCCGGTGATCGTGGCGGCCATCGCGCTGACGCGATACGTCTCGCTCGGCTCGATCCTGGCGGCCCTCACCGTGGCGGGCGCATCGGTCGTGCTGCACCTGCTGGGCTGGACCGGGCTCGGGGCTGCGGTCGCCGCCGTGGCCATCGGCGCGGTGGTCGTGATCGCCCACGCCGACAACATCTCGCGGCTGCGGATGGGCACCGAGCGGAGGCTGGGCAGTGGCTGACGAGCAGGCCCCCGCGCCACGCGGGCCATCGGTCCGTTCGCTGCCGAACCTGCTCGGGCTGGGCCGGATTGCGGCGACGCCGGTGATCATGGCGCTCCTCCTGTTCGACGGGCGGGGCACCGATCTCGCTGCTGGCGTGCTCTTCGCCGTCGCCGGCTTCAGCGACTTCCTCGACGGACGGATCGCGCGCTCACGGAACCAGGTCTCGCCGCTGGGGGTGTTCATGGATCTCGCCGCGGACAAGGTGCTCGTCGCCGGCGTCCTGATCGCGATGGTCGAGCTCGGGCTGGTCCCGACCTGGATCGCCGCGGTCATCCTGATCCGCGAGTTCATCGTCCAGGCCGTGCGCCAGCTGGCCGCCTCCTCCAACGTGGTGGTCCCCGCTGGCGGGCTGGGGAAGGCGAAGACGCTCGCCACGCTGACGGGCCTGGGTTGGCTGTTCCTCGCCGCCGATGCCGCCACCGGCGGCCCGATGGCCGGCACCGGGACCGGCGACATCTTCCTGGCGCTCGGGCACTGGACGCTCGTTGCGGCGGCTGCCCTCACGGTGGTCTCCGGCTACGAGTACCTCCGCAACGCCTGGCCGATCCTGGTCGGCCGGCCTACTTGATGAGCTTGCGCTCCATCTGGCGCATCGCGATCCACATGCAGACCACGAAGAACACGAGCAGGTAGCCGAGGCTCACGAGCAGCTCCGGCCCGACGATCCCGGTGGACAGCCCGCGGATGATCGACACTCCGTGGTAGAGCGGCGTGAAGGTGATGACCGTCTGCAGCCAGTCGGGCAGGACGGTGATCGGGAAGAACGTGCCGCTGAACAGGAACATCGGCATCACGATCAGGCCGAGCGGGATGTCGAAGTCGTTCACCGTGCGCAGGTACGAGGTGCCCGCCAGGCCGGCGGCCGCGAAGGCCGCCGCCACGAGCAGCGCGGCCGGGATCATCAGGATGCCGAGCGGCGACAGGATCAGGCCGAAGGCGAGCATGAGCACGAACATGGCGACCGCGTACAGAGTCGCCCGCATGAGGGCCCACAGCATCTCGCCGATGGCGATCTCGCTGATGCCCATCGGCGTGGCGAGCACGCCGTCGTACGTCTTCGCGTAGTTCAGCTTGAAGAAGACGTTGAAGATCGTTTCGAACACCGCGCCGTTCATGGCGGCCGATGCCACGAGCGCCGGCGCCACGAACATTGCATACGTCAGCTCTCGCCCCGCGAACTCGACCGTGTCGATGATGGCGCCCAGGCCCAGACCGATACCGAGCAGGTAGAAGACCGGCTCGAAGGCGCCGGACACGATGATGATCCACTGGTGCCGGTACACCAGGATGTTGCGCTCCACGAGGCGTCGCGCGCGCCACACCCGGGCCCAGGCGGTGGCGAGCGGCCCGGGGGTCGGGACGCGGGGCGCATCGGTCCGTGCGATGGCGGTCATGGGCTCACCCGGCCATCCGGCGGCGCAGGGTGCGGTCGGCAAGGACCACGCCGAGGGCCAGCATCGCCAGCAGGTAGGCGAGGTGGATCGGTGCGGCGGCGAGGTTCAGCGTGTCGAGAGTCAGGCCACGCACGAGCTGCACGCCGTGGTAGAGCGGCGTGAGCCAGGCGACCCACTCGATCGCGTCGGGGAGGCGCTCGAGCGGGAAGAAGGTGCCGCTGAACAGGAAGAGCGGGTTGATGACGAACCGGAACAGGGCGCTGAACCCGACGTCGTTCTTCTGCGTGGCGGTGAAGGCCACCAGGCACGAGCTGAATGCGGTTCCGATCAGCATCGCGACCGGAACGACGAGCACCGCCCACGGGGAGCGGACGATGCCGAAGATGGTCAGCACGACGAGGAACACGGCGGCGAGCGTCCCGATCCGGAATGCGACCCAGAACAGCTCGCCAATGACGAGGTTCCGCGTGGTGAGCGGCGTCGAGAGCATCGCCTCGTAATTCCGCCCCCACATGATCTTGTTCATGATCGGGTAGGTGGACTCGAAGGTCGCGGTCTGCATGGCCATGGCCGACAGGAGGCCCGGGCCGAGCCAGTCGATGTACGGCACGCCGCCGAACGCCGACAGGTCGTCCGCCGACATCAGCGTGCCGACGCCGATGCCCATGGCCGTCAGGAACAGGACGGGCTGGAGGAAGCCGAACGCGATCGATCGGTGCCAGAGGCGCCGGTAGACGAGGAAGTTGCGCTGCCAGACGCGGCCGGAGGCGGCGAGCACCGTCATCGGTCCTGCCTCCTACTCGACCAGCGAGCGGCCGGTCAGGCGCAGGAAGACGTCCTCCAGGCTCGAGCGGCGGACGAGCGCGGACTCGACCGGGATGTTGCGCTGGTGGACCTGCTCGAGGGCGTGCTCGCCGTTGTCGGTGTAGAGGAGGAGCCGATCTGGCAGGTCCTCGATCCGATCCGCCAGGCCATCGAGCCGGCCGTTCAGCGATCCGAGGACGGCATCGGTGAAGCGGAGCTCGAGGACTTCCTTCGTCGCGTGCTGATCGATG
>DATHTR010000093.1:0-1510 GCA_035463095.1 Candidatus Angelobacter sp.
CCGGCCGCTGCTCGGCGTGCCCTACGCCCTCAAGGACATCTTCGTGACGCGGGCCGTCGACCGGGACGGCGGTGAGCTCCCCGGAGGCCTGCCGACGACGGCGGGCAGCTTCATCCTGGAGGGGTATCGGTCCCCGTATCCATCGGCCGCACAGGAGGCGCTCGAGCGGGCGGGGGCGATCCTGCTCGGCAAGACGAACTGCGACGAGTTCGCGATGGGCTCGTCGAACGAGAACAGCGCCTACGGGCCGGTCCGCAACCCGTGGGACGAGACCACCGTGCCGGGCGGATCGTCCGGCGGCTCCTCGGCGGCCGTCGCCGGAGGCCAGGCGTACTTCGCGCTCGGCACCGATACCGGTGGCAGCATCCGGCAGCCGGCGTCGCTCACCGGCACCATCGGCCTGAAGCCGACGTACGGCCGCGTCAGCCGCTTCGGGATGGTGGCCTTTGCCTCCAGCCTCGACCAGGCGGGACCGTTCACCCGGTCGGTGCCGGACGCGGCGCTCGTGCTCGGCGCCATCGCCGGCCATGATCCACGCGACTCGACGAGCGTCGACACCCCCGTGCCGGACTACGCCGCCGCCCTGACCGGTGACGTCCGCGGGCTGCGGCTCGGCGTTCCGCGGGAGTTCTTCGTCGACGGCATGGAGCCGGGCGTGGAGGCCGCCGTCAGGGCGGGGATCGACACGCTTCGCGACCTCGGTGCGGAGATCGTCGACGTCTCGCTGCCGTCCACCGACCGGGGCCTCGCGACGTACTACATCATCGCCCCGGCCGAGGCATCGGCGAACCTGGCGCGCTACGACGGCGTGAAGTACGGGTCGTCCGCTGGCGCCGAAGAGCTGTGGGACAACTACGAGCGCACCCGCGGCTCCGGCTTCGGGGCCGAGGTCAAGCGTCGGATCATGCTCGGCACGTACGCGCTGTCGGCCGGCTACTACGACGCGTACTACGTCAAGGCGCAGCAGGTCCGCACGCTCATCAAGGACGAGTTCGATCAGGTGCTCGCCGATGTCGACGCCATCCTCGCCCCGACCTCGCCGAACGTCGCCTTCAAGCTGGGCGCCAAGATGGACGATCCACTGGCGATGTACCTCAACGACGCGTGCACCCTGCCGGTGAACATCGCGGGCCTGCCCGGCATCAGCGTTCCGTGCGGCCTGTCCGAGGGGCTGCCGGTCGGCCTGCAGGTCATCGGACGCGCCTTCGACGAGGCAACCGTCCTGCGCGTCGCCGATGCCTACGAGCGCGCCGCCGGGTTCAGCTCCCTGCGGCCACCGACCGCCGCTCCCTCGGGCGGCGCGTCGGGCGAGTCAGCTTCCTCGCGGTAGCAGGTACAGGGCGAAGGCGAGCTCCGAATCGGCCTGGATCGAGTGTGGCGTGCGAGCCGGCATGCGCAGCCACGCGCCCGGCGCGACCTCCCATCGGTCCTCGGCCACGCTCAGCCGGCCGCTGCCGCGCAGGACGTGGACGATCACCGGTCGGGCCGAAGTGTGCTCGCTCAGCTCCTC
>DATHTR010000094.1:0-10480 GCA_035463095.1 Candidatus Angelobacter sp.
GGGCGCGCGTCACCGAGCTGGCGTCGGGCGACACCCTGCGCCGCGGCGCCGGCTGATCCACGCCCGAGGCTTGGTCGGCACTCAGCCCCACCCGCGTCTGCCGGCCATGTCTTCGCGCTGTACACCTGCCGGGCTCTGCCCCTGCGGCGATGCACGGTGTCTCGAGCCACGCCAGATTCCCACCCACGCGACCTGAGGCACGTTTCGGCAGCCGCCGATCGCCTCGGACTGGCGGGCTCGTGCTCATCCGCCGGCCATCGGCTCGCCACGTGACGTCGTGGTGGGACTGTGGCACGACAGCATCGGCCAGCTCCGCCTCAGACGCCGGTGGTGGGAACCTGGCACCCATGCCGAACGCCGGCACGGACAAGCCCACGGGCGAGAGCCCGGCCCCCTGCATTGGTAGACTCCACGACGACCCCGCGCAGAACGCATCCCGAGGGCGAGTGGCGGAACGGCAGACGCGCCGGCCTTAGGAGCCGGTGTCGCAAGACGTGCGAGTTCGAATCTCGCCTCGCCCACCAGCCTGCGTGCGCGGCTTGAGCCGGCCCCCGTCTCCAGCTGGACATGCCCGTGGGGCAGGGATGGCGGGCTCGAGACGCGCGCCACGGCCAGTCACGCGGAGGACGCAAGGAGTGACGACGCGCTCGTGCACTCCGCCCGATCGGCGGCAATGACCGGACCCCGCTAGACTGGCCGAGCCCCCGCTCCGCGTCCCATTGCCGCGGCCGCCCACAGCCACCAGGAGCAGCAGGAAACACCATTGGTCACCGTATCCACCCGGCCCGAACCGGGCTCGAAGATGGTTCTCGAGATCGAGGTCCCGCCCGATGAGGTCGGGCACGCCTTCGCGACCGCCTACCGCCACGTCGCCGAGCGCACGAAGGTGCCCGGCTTCCGCCCGGGCAAGGCACCGCGTCACGTCATCGACCGCTTCGTCGGCCGCGGCTCGGTCCTGGCCGAGGCGATGGACCACCTCGTCGGTGACGCCTACGAGGCCGCGCTGACCCAGACCGACATCATCCCGATCGACCAGCCGAGCGTCGACATCGACCCGGCGGCGATCGTCGAGGGCCAGACGGTGACATTCACGGCCACCGTCCCGGTCCGCCCGGAGGTGGAGCTCGGCGCCTACACCGACTACTCGTTCGAGCTCGAGACGCCGGAGGTCCCCGAGGAGCAGGTGGCACAGGTCATCGAGGAGCTTCGTGAGCAGCAGGCGACGCTGAAGCCGATCGACGGCCGCGCGGCGGTCGAGGGCGACATCGCGTCGGTCAAGTTCGCGGGCACCGTCGACGGGGAGCCGTTCGAGGGTGGATCGGCGGATCGGCTGCCGGTCGTCATCGGCGAGGATCGGATGATCCCGGGCTGGGAGCAGAACCTGGTCGGGATGGAGATCGGCGCCACGAAGGGGTTCGACATCACGTTCCCCGACGACTATCGCGTCGAGGAGCTGCGCGGCAAGGAGGCGCACTTCGAGGTCGAGCTGCTCGACCTGCGCGAGAAGGTCCTGCCCGAGGTCACCGACGAGTGGGCGAAGAGCACCGGCGACGTCGAGACCGTCGACGCGCTGCGTGCCGAGATCCGCGACGCGATGGAGAAGCGGGCGGCGGCCGAGGCGCGCCACGTGTTCGGAGACCGGATCATCGACTTCGCGGTGAGCAACGCCACCGTCGAGATCCCCGAGGTCATGATCGCCAACGAGGTCGAGATCATGCGGGACGAGCTGCAGACCCGCCTCGCGCAGCAGCGCATCGGCCTGGACCAGTACCTGGCGCTGTCCAAGCAGTCGCCGGA
Source organism: Candidatus Angelobacter sp. (assembly GCA_035463095.1). Taxonomy (GTDB): domain Bacteria; phylum Chloroflexota; class Limnocylindria; order QHBO01; family QHBO01; genus JACDBZ01. The sequence goes on from DATHTR010000094.1 coordinate 1,798, forward strand.
GGAGCTCGCCGCCGAGCTCCGTGAGCCGGCCACGCGCCGCGTGAAGACGCTGCTCGTCCTGTCGGCGATCGCCGAGAAGGAGGGGATCGACGCCTCCGACGAGCAGATCGACGCGGAGATCGCGGAGCAGCTGGCCCGCTACGACGACGACGCCAAGCTGCGCGAGTACCTGACCTCGCGTCGGGGCCGCAGCTACCTGCGCATGACGATCCGGAACCGTACACTGGTCGACACGCTCATGGACCGGGCGCTCGGGACCGATGCGTCCGCCAAGACCTCGGCCGAACCCGAGCCCGAGACCGCCCCCACCGAAGCAGGATCCGAGGAGTCAAGCTAGACCGATGCTCGTCCCGATGGTCATCGAGTCGAGCGCCCGCGGCGAGCGCGCGTTCGACATCTACTCGCGGCTCCTGAAGGACCGCATCATCTTCCTGGGCGACGCGATCGAGGATCACGTCGCGAACCTCATCATCGCCCAGCTCCTGTTCCTCGAGTCGGAGGACCCGGAGAAGGACATCCAGCTGTACATCAACTCGCCCGGCGGGGTGGTGACGAGCGGAATGGCGATCTACGACACGATGCAGTACCTCCGTGCCCCGGTCTCCACGATCTGCATCGGCCAGGCGGCGTCGATGGGGGCCGTGCTGCTGGCGGCCGGCGCCACTGGCAAGCGCTATGCGCTGCCGAACAGCCGGATCATGATCCACCAGGGCTCCGGCGGCTTCCGCGGCAACACGCCGGACGTCGAGATCCAGATGCGCGAGATGATGCACCTGACCGATCGGCTGATGCAGATCCTGGCCGATCACACCGGCCAGGACTTCGAGAAGGTGAAGCGCGACTCCGAGCGCGACAAGTTCATGTCCGCCGAGGAGGCCAAGGAGTACGGGCTCATCGACGAGGTGTTCGAGGGCAACGCCGAGTCGCTCATCAGCATGGCGCACGCCGCCGGTGGCGAGGTCCCGACGGCGGACGAGACGTCCGAGCCGTCGACGGAGAAGGCCAAGAAGTAGCGAGCGTTCTGCGCTCGCGGGGGAGCTCGCGGCCGTCCGTCCTCCCCGAGCCGTCCACGCGCTCAGGCGGTGAGCCCGCGGGACCGCTCACCCGGTGGGCATCTGGCAGACTCCGGGCATCCATGTGGACCAGCGAGGAGCCGTACCCCGATCCCGACCCGTCGTTGCGGGCGACCGCGGACGCCTGGCTCGCTCGCTTTTCGCCGGCGCGTCTGCGCCAGCTGGTCGAGTCCCTCCCCGCCCCGCGCAGCCGCCTGCACGCGCCCGAGGCCATGGCTGCAGCCGATGAGCTCGTCACCGACGCCTGGCGCGCGGCGGGGTGGACGGTCGGACGCCAGCGGATCCGATGGCGCCGGGTGAAGGGCAGCCTGGACCACCTGCCGCCGGGAATTCAGCCGGGCCGGCGGCCACCGCGCGTCCGGACGTACGAGGACCTCGCGGGCATGAACCTCGTGGCGATCGCGGAGGGCCAGAGCGACGAGGCGGTCGTCCTCGTCGCGCACCACGACACCGTGCTGGGCTCACCCGGTGCGGATGACAACGGCGCCGCCCTGGCGATGCTCCTCGAGCTCGCCACGCAGCTCGGGGACCGCCGCTTCCGGCGGACCGTCATCCTTGCCGCGCCCGACTTCGAGGAGATCGGCCTGTTGGGCTCGCGGCCGTTGGTCCGCTGGCTGCGCGCCACCTACGACGTCCGTGCGGCGGTCGTCTTCGACCCCATCGGCTTCATGGATCCCCGGCCGGAGTCACAGTCCGTTCCCGCCGGCATCGACCGGCTCTATCCCGGGCAGGTTCGGCGCCTGGCCGCGCGTGAGCGGCGTGGCGACACGGTCGTCGCCATCTACCGCCGTCGCTCGGCGGACCTCGTTCGCCGCTGGAGCCGATGTCTCGCCGCCACGCTCGGGGGCGAACGCGTGCTCCAGCTGCGCGATCCGCTCGACCTCCCGCTGGCGGGCCCGCTCCTCGCCTTCCATCCAGCGGCGCGGAACTTCTCGCGCAGCGACCACGTGAACTTCTGGCACGCCGGCCTGCCGGCCATCCACGTCACGAACACGGCCAATTTCCGGAACCGCCACTACCACCAGCCGACCGATACGCCCGACACGCTGGACTACGAGACGCTCTCGCGGATCGCCGCGGCGACCGCGCTCCTCGTCGACGAGCTCGCCGGGCCGATCTGACGCTCGGCGGGGACGTCACCGACGTCGTTGCTCGGCCGCCAGCAGGCGCCGCTTGAGCTCCACGTCGCCGCCCCAGCCCGACCATCCGTCGGAGGCGCGCACGACCCGGTGGCAGGGCACGACCGGGAAGAGCGGGCAGCGAGCCATGGCCCCGCCCACGGCGCGGGCGGCGCCGGGCGAGCCGATGAGCCGCGCCACGTCCCCATAGGTGAGCGTCTGGCCCCGCGGAATGGCGGCGACCGCACGGTAGACCGCGGCGTCGAAGGCGGACAGCCCCCGCAGGTCAAGGCGCGGCTCCCCCCGCAGGGTGGGGGTCGGGTCGCCTCGCGTCGGTTCCACCTCCGCGCCAGGGAAGCGGCGGCGGAGGGCCGCCACCATCGGCTGGGGCGAATCGGCGCGTGAGCACGCAGCGATCCCGGCATCGGTCTCGGCCATCCACACCGGCCCGATGGCGGAGTCGGCTCGCCCGAAGCGGATCCTGGTCATCGGTCCCCGATGGTAGGCGAGCGATGCCGCTGGGGGTCTTGGGGTCTGGGCGTGCTGGCGAGCAACCGGGTTCGTCGTGCGGAATGCCCGCGTGGCGCGCGCACCCCTGGGCCGTGCTCCCGCCTGGCGGTCAGCAACCGGGTTGCTCAGCCAGAGGGCCTGGCATCAGGTCGTCTGCGTAGCACGAACACCACTGCTCACCGGCACGCCGCCGCTGCTCCCTGGCACGCCGCGTACCGCACCCATCCCACGCGAGCACGAAGCACACGCCGGTACGGGCCACCACCAATGGGGGAGGGGGGAGGCGTCGCACCCCCGTGCTACCCTAGGCCGCGTGACGACGAAGTCGAAGGTTCCGTACCGCTGCAGCTTCTGCGGCAAGAGCCAGGAGCAGGTCCGCAAGCTCCTTGCCGGCCAGGGCGTCTACATCTGCGACGAGTGCATCAACCTCTGCCAGGAGATCATCGAGGAGGAGATGCTCGAGTCGCCGCGCGCCAACGGCAAGGCGCAGGCGATGCCGCTGCCGAGCCCGCGCAGGATCAAGGAGCAGCTCGACGGCTACGTCATCAGCCAGGAGCAGGCCAAGAAGGTCCTCTCGGTCGCCGTCTACAACCACTACAAGCGGGTCAACGCCGGCCACAGCGTGGATGATGTCGAGCTCGGCAAGTCGAACGTCCTGCTCGTCGGGCCCACCGGCAGCGGCAAGACGCTCCTGGCCCAGACCCTGGCCAAGGTGCTGGACGTTCCCTTCTGCATCGCCGATGCGACCTCGCTGACCGAGGCCGGCTACGTGGGCGAGGACGTCGAGAACATCCTCCTGCGCCTGATCCAGGCCGCGGACTTCGACGTGCAGCGCGCCCAGCGCGGGATCATCTACATCGACGAGATCGACAAGATCGCCCGAAAGACCGACAACCCCTCGATCACCCGCGACGTGTCGGGCGAGGGCGTCCAGCAGGCGCTGCTCAAGATCCTGGAGGGCACGGTCGCCAACGTGCCGCCGCAGGGCGGACGGAAGCACCCGCACCAGGACTTCATCCAGATCGACACCACGAACAGCCTGTTCATCTGCGGCGGCGCCTTCGAGGGGCTCGAGAAGCTCATCGAGGAGCGCGTCGGCCGGCGCGGGATCGGCTTCGGCTCCCAGGCGCAGCACTCGAAGGAGGAGCGGCGCCAGGCCCTGTTCGACAAGCTCATGCCGGAGGACCTGCTCAAGTACGGACTCATTCCCGAGTTCGTCGGCCGGCTGCCGGTCGTGGTCAGCCTTGCCGCACTGGCCCAGGAGGACCTCGTCAAGGTCCTGACCGAGCCGAAGAACGCGGTCACGCGCCAGTTCACGAAGTTCCTGTCACTCGACAAGGTGGAGCTCGTCTTCACGCCGGAGGCGCTGGAGGCGACCGCCAAGCTGGCGATCCATCGAAAGACCGGAGCCCGCGCGCTGCGCACGATCGTCGAGGAGGCTCTGCTCGACGTGATGTACGACATCCCCGAGCGGACCGACGTCACGAAGGTCGTCATCACCGCCGAGACGATCGAGCACGGCCAGCCGCCGATGCTCGTGACGGAGACCGACGACGCGGAGCCGCGCCGGCGCGGGCGCGGGTCACGCGCGCAGGCCGTCGCCGACGCCGAGCCCGAGGAAGAATCGGCCTAGCCCGTCCCTGGCGGGCCGCGGCGCGTGGCGCGCAGGAGGCCGATGGGGGGCTCAGTCCCTCCTGTGCCGTCCCTGGCAGCCGATCCCAGGGGTCAACCCCCGGCTCGCATGGCGCGGCGGGCAGAGCAGGGGATCAGCCTCGCATACGCCTGCCACCGCAGGCATCGGGGCATGAGGCATCGGAGGAAGTCAGTCTGTGCCGGGCCAGGAATGGGACGCCCCACCCCGTCAGTCCGCGGCCGCGGCCGCATCCTCGGCGGAGGGCTCCGCAGGGGCGCCGCCGCGGCTGACCACGACGCGATGCGGGAACGGGATCTCGATCCCCTCGCGCGCGAACGCGGCGAGGATCCGTTTGCGGAGCTCCCCGGCCGCGGCCCACTGCTCGGCCGCACGCACCTGGCCCAGCACCTTGAGGGTCACGGCTGAATCGGCCAGGGCGTTGACGCGCACCACGGTCGGCGCTTCGAGCAACCGATCCGCCCATGCCTCGTCGGCGTGGAGCTCCTCACCGACGCGATTGATGATCGCGGTGGCGCGGTCGATGTCGGTGTCGTAGGCCACCCCGACGTCCAGGTTCACGCGAGCCCACAGGCGCGTCATGTTCGACGCCACGGCGATCTGCCCGTTCGGGACGCTGTGGACCGTGCCGTCGAGGTCGCGCAGCGTCGTGCGCCGTAGGCTGAAGTCCTCCACGACGCCGTCGACGCCGGCGATGCGCACGATGTCACCCTGGCTGTACTGGTTCTCCAGCACGATGAAGATGCCGGCCAGCCAATCCTTCACCAGCGTCTGGGCGCCGAGGCCCACGGCGATCCCGGCCACGCCCAGCCCGGCGATGGCCGGCCCGATGTCGATGCCGAACAGGTTCAGCACCATGAGCGTCGCGATCACGGCCAGCAGGCTCCCGGCGACCCGGACGAGGAGGCGGCCGACCGTCGTGACGCGGCGCTCCAGCTCCGCCGCCGGCAGCACATCGACGCCGGACTCGGCGCTGCTCCGCTCGAGCAGGTGGCGGACTCCGACCCGGATGGCGGTGCGGACCAGCGCGAAGGCCACGAGCGCTGCCACGACGACGAGGAGCACGCGCAGTCCGACATCGAGCGAGTTCGGCAGGTCGGGAATCTCGAGCATGGCCGGCATGGTAGCAACGCCCCGGGTGGTACGGCGGTCCCGAGCGGGGGAGTACTTCAGGGAGGTGCGGCCGACCATCGGCATGGCGTTAGGATGTGGACCGGCCGCACCACCCGTGGGCCGAGACGCAGGAGAGGGAGCTCGCAGAACGCATGTCCGCCAACCAGCGCCGATCCGGGTTCCGGCTTCCGTGGCTCGCCGATGAGGACGAGCCGGAGGCTCCTGCCTCCGCCGCCGGGGACGTCAAGCCCGAGCCGGCGGTGGCCGATGCGCCCGCGAGCACATCGGCTCGGGCCGACGGAGCTCCGGCCGTGAGCGACACCGCGCCCGCGGCGGATGCGCCCCCGGCCGTTGCGAGCGGGAACGGCACGACCGCGCACGCGCCGGCCGCAGTGTCATCGCCCCAGGCCGAGTCCGCCCCCGATCCGTCCGCCGCCGCATCGAGTCACGCGCCGCCGCCGGCGCCATCCGAGCCCCCCGACGCGTTCATCCGGGACCTCGTCGCCGCCATGCGCACGGTCGCCGACGAAGCGCGAACCTCCGGTGTCGAGCGCCTCAAGGCGGATGCCGAGGAGGCGGTCCGCACGCTGGAGGCCGATGCCGAGAAGCGTCGCCAGGACCTCCGCGAGCGCGCCGAAGCCGATATCAACGGCGTGGGCGAGTGGGCCCGCGCCGAGGCCGAACGGATCAAGGTCGAGGCGGAGCAGCGGGTGGCCTCGCGTCGGGCCCAGCTCGAGCAGCAGCTCGCCGCCGAGGGCACGCGCGCCGAGGCGGAGGCGAAGGCGCTGCGCGACCGCGTGTCCGAGTACGAGCGCCAGCTGGAGGCGTTCCACGCACAGCTGTCCGAGATCAACGATCCCGCCGCCTTCGCCGCAGCCGCGAAGCGCATGCCGGCAGCCCCGACGCTCAGGCCCGGGGGCGAGGCGGCCGCCGGTCAGGCGGCGGTGCCGGCAGCGACCGGTGCGCCACCGGACCCCTCGCCGGACCCGGCCACGGTCTCGCCGGGGGCCCAGGACACCGCCGCCGAGCCTCCGGCCGACCATGCGACCGCTGCCGAGAGCGCGACGGCCGAGGCCGAGCACGAGGTGCATCCGGCCGAGGAGGAGGTCCTCGCGGCGCGGCTTGCGGAGCTGGACGAGGAGCTCGAGGCTCCCGACCGCGACCCCGCGCCGGCCCCTGCGAACGCGGCCGCGACGTCACCGGCCGATGATCCGGAGGTCACCACCGACATCGTGGTGAAGGGTCTCGGCAGTTTCGGGGCGATCACCGGGTTCCGCCAGTCGCTCTCGTCTCAGCCGGGGGTCAGCGCGGTGGCGCTCAGCCTGGGCCAGAGCGGCGAGTTCGTCTTCCGCGCCACCCATGCGCCCGGCTTCGACCTGGGGGCGGCGATCCGCTCGATGGAAGGCGACGGGGCTTCCGTCGAGCCGCGGCCGGAGGGCGGCATGCGCGTCACGCTCGAGCGGTCCCGCTGAACCGATCGTCGGGCTCTGGACCGGTTCGGCCGCCGGTTGGTAGACTCCACCTACGGCGCTGACCGTGAGGAGTACCCCTCCATCGGCCATCAGAGAGGGCGGGCCATCGGCTGAGATCCCGCCCGGACACGAGAGGGGGAAGGTCGCACGCGAGCCGGCCGGGTCCGCCCGATAGCGCGGGAACGAGGCGACCGCCACGGCGGTCGCGAACGAAGGTGGTACCACGACCCGTTCGTCCTTCGACGAACGGGTTCGTTGCATTCAGGAGACGGGAGCAGGACCGATGACGACGACGCGACGCGAGCTCGAGCCCCGCTACGATCCCGCCGCCGTCGAGCCGGCGATCACCGCGCGCTGGCTGGCCGCCGACGCCTTCCGGCCTGCCGACGAGCGACCGCCGGACGCCGAGCCGTTCGTCATCATCCAGCCCCCGCCGAACGTGACGGGCGCCCTGCATCTGGGCCACGCGGCACGGGCCACGGTCGAGGACACGCTCGTCCGCTTCCACCGCATGCGGGGGGACGACACCCTGTGGCTGCCCGGCGTCGACCACGCCGGCATCGCCGCGCAGTTCGTGCTCGACGGCATCCTCGCCGAGGAGGGGGAGAGCCGCGCGTCGCTCGGTCGCGAGCGGTACCTCGAGCGCATGTGGCTGTTCATCGACGAGACGCGTGACGTCATCGCGAACCAGCACCACCGGCTCGGGGCCAGCGCCGACTGGAGCCGCCTCCGGTTCACGATGGACGAGGGCAGCGCTCGAGCGGTGCGCGTCGCGTTCAAGCGGCTGTGGGACGCCGGCCTGGCGTACCGCGGCGAGGCGCTCGTGAACTGGTGCCCGCGCTGCCGAACCACGATCAGCGATCTCGAGAACATCCACCGCGACGAGACGGGCAGCATCTGGACGATCCGCTACCACCTCGAGCGCGAGGACGGCACCCCCGATCCCGACGCCTGGATCAGCGTCGCGACGACGCGCCCCGAGACCCTGCTCGGCGACACCGCGGTGGCCGTCCATCCCGAGGACGAGCGCTATGCGGGTCTCGTCGGACGGCACGCCATCCTGCCCTTCCTCGGCAGGCGGCTGCCGATCGTGGCGGACGAGCACGTCGAGCGCGAGTTCGGCACCGGCGCCGTCAAGATCACCCCGGCCCACGACCCCGACGACTACGCCCTGGGCGCCCGCCACGACCTGCCGGCCATCAACGTGCTGGACGAGCAGGCACGGGTCAACGAGGCGGGCGGTGAGTTCGCCGGCCTGGACCGCCACGAGGCGCGGCGCGAGATCGTCGCCCGGCTCGAGGCCGACGGCGACCTCGAGCGAGTCGCCGAGCACCGCATGGTGGTCGGCCATTGCCAGCGCTGCAACACCGTGGTCGAGCCGCGGCTGTCGGTGCAGTGGTTCGTGCGCGTCAAGCCCCTGGCGGAGCGTGCGCTGGCGTCGGTCCGGGAAGGGCGGACGAGGATCCTGCCCGCCCACATGGAGAAGGTCTACGCCCACTGGATGGAGAACATCCACGACTGGGCGGTGGGACGCCAGCTGTGGTGGGGCCACCGCATTCCGGCGTGGTACTGCGCCGAGGAGCACATCACCGTCTCCGACGCCCCCGACGGGCCGGAGGCGTGCGACGAGTGCGGCCGCCCGGCGGCGGAGCTGCGCCAGGAGACGGACATCTTCGACACCTGGTTCAGCTCCGGCCTGTGGCCGTTCAGCACGCTCGGCTGGCCGGACGCGACGCCGGACCTGGC
>DATHTR010000095.1:0-26097 GCA_035463095.1 Candidatus Angelobacter sp.
GACCAGCTGGGATGGTCGGCAGCCGTCCCGGCGGCTTCGATCACTCGCTCCTCTCCCGTCTGGAGGTCGCGCACGACGAGCACCGACGTATTCGCGTCGTCGTCATCGCGCCGGAAGAGGATGGAGGTCCCGTCGGGCGAGATCGCCGGCTCGATGTCGAACGTATCGGCGTCACCAAGCAGCTCCTGACCGGATCCGTCGGCGTTCATGCGGTAGATGACGGTGCGCCACTCCGGGTCATCCGGGAGGGTTGGGCTGTATGCGTAGGCAATCCACGAGCCATCCGGAGCCCAGCTCGGCCACGCGCGCATCCCCGGTCCCTCGGTGAGCACCTGGACGTTGGACCCGTCCGGCTCCATGGTCCCGATCTGCACGGAGCCGTCGGGCAACGCGAGGGTGTACGCGATCAGCGAGCCGTCGGGCGACCACGCCGGGAACGCCGACCCGCCGTCGTTGAGCTGGACCAGGTTCGCGCCATCAGGGTCCACGGCCCACAGCGCGACGACCTGTCCGTACACCGGATCGAGGCTGGTGATGCGACCGAACACGATCCGTCCATCCGGGTGAGGCTGGCGGTCTCCGACGTCCTCGGTGCTCGGGTCTGGCGATGCTACGCTCGCAGTTGCACTGGATGGGCTCCCGGAAGTCGGTGTCCCGTCCGACGCCACCGGGGCGGCCCCACACGCCGTCAACATCGCCGCCAGCGCCAGACATGTCAGTCGTAGGCCCATGATTCCTCCTGTCGTGCCTCGCTGATCGAAGCCGATCAGCGATGGACCCCACACTGCGGCGCTCCCGTTACGAGTCCGTTACCGAAGGCGCCGGCGCGTCCTTCCTAGGGCGAGGTCGAGCCCTGCATCGACGGCCGGACCGTCGCCATCGGCTCCACGGGATGTGTGCGGCTTCCACGCGGATCGTCGTCGCGGCCGGCGCATGCCGGAGGGCGAATTGGCGAACTAGTCCCCAGGCTGTCGCTGAGCGGCTCGGCACGAAACCGGTCATCTTCCCGAGCAACCACAGCGGTTTCCTCGGCGGCGAGTACGGCCAGAACGGTCAGCCGGACGCCTTCGCCGCGACGCTGCGCGAGGTGCTGACGCCGACCTGACCTCGTCGACGGCGGCGAGGTGCTTCCTCGCCACCGTCCCTCAATTCACTCCTCGCCGGCCGGCCGCATGATCACGTGGACCGCGTGGTCGCCGTAGCCGGCGAACAGGAGGCGGTCGTCGCTGCCATCGGCGGCGAGCATGCGGGCCTCGCAGTCGGCGGCGCCCGCACCGGGGCATCGGCTGAACAGGATCCCGGCTCCGTCGGGTGTATATCGCGGGTACAGATCCACGGCCGTACCGGCCGGATCGGTGAGCTGCTCAAGCCCGCTGCCATCGGGGCGAATACGGTGCAGGCTGATCGGCTCGGCTGGATGCTCCTCGGGCTGAAGGCTCTGGAACACGATCCACTCGCCATCCGGAGACCAGTCCGGCCGAGCACCGAGGCCCCAGTCGGTGAGCTGGGTCAGCCTCTGCCCTTCGATGGTCACGATGAAGATCGCCAGCTGTCCGTCGGATCCCACGCCCTGGCCGACGAGGCGTTCACCGTCGGGGCTCCATCGGACGAACATCACCTCCTGCAGCTCGCCATCCTCCCCCGCGCCGGAGCAACCGGGGAACTCAAGCAGCCGGCTGACCTCGCCCGACTTGATCTCGACTTGGCCGACGTAGCAGAGGCCATCGGGATATTCGTCCGTCGGTCCGTCCGCGGAGTCGAATGCCACCCAGCGTCCGTCGGGCGACCACGCCGCACCCTGGTGGCCGAAGCACGGGCCGATGCAATCGGTCAGCGCTCGCTCCTCCGAGCCGTCCACCGCCACCATCCAGATCTCGTCCACGTCGGTCGGCAGGTCGTGGTCGTAGGCGATCCACCTGCCGTCCGGTGACCAGTCCGGATGCCACCGATTGCCGGGCCCACCCGGAATGCGGTGACTGTCCGAGCCGTCTGATCGGACGAGACCGAGGTCGGTCGCTCCACCGAAGAGCGCCTGGTAGGCGATCCACGCACCCTCGATCGAGATGACGGCCGGCGTCGCGGTCGCGGTCGGCGTCAGCGTCCCGGTCGGCGATGCGGTCCCGGGCACTGGCGTCGGCCCGACGTCCATGGTGGAGGCAGGCTGATTGGCCGCGCATGCCGCCAGCATCGCCGCGAGCGCCAGACATGTCAGTCGTCGGCCCATGATTCCTCCTGTCGTGCCTCGCTGATCGATGGCCGATCAGCGATGGACCGAGACTGCGGCGCCGCCGTTACGACTCCGTTACCAAGCTCGACGCCGCGTCCCCGGTCGGGGCAAGTCCGATCACCAGGCTCATTCGTGACACCCCGTGTCATGTCCGTGCGGCACCATGGATCGATGACCGTCATCGACTGGCTCATGGAGTCGGACCCCGCGATCCGCTGGCAGGTGATGCGCGACCTCCTCGACGCGCCTCCGGACGAGGTGGCCGCCGAGCGGGTGCGTGTCGCCCGGGAGGGATGGGGCAGACAGCTCCTGGACGCGCAGGACCCCGACGGCCGGTGGGCCGCCGGCACGTTCTTCCCGCGCTGGATCGCCACCGCCGACACGCTGCATCTCCTCTCCCTGTTCGGGCCTGATCCCGCCGACGAGCGCGTCCGGCAGGCCCTGGCACCGGTCCACGAGGCCGCGCGCTGGGACTACGACCCGAACCTGCGCTTCTGGGAGGGCGAGGTCGAGCCCTGCATCAACGGCCGGACCGTGGCCATCGGCGCGTACTTCGGGCAGGACGTCCGCGGCATCGTCGATCGGCTCCTGACCGAGCAGATGGCCGATGGCGGCTGGAACTGCGAGCAGGAGAACGGCTCCACGAGAGGCGCGTTCGACACGACCCTGAACGTGCTCGAGGGCCTGCTCGAGTACGAGCGCTCGACCGGCGACGACGGTGACGTGACGGCCGCGCGCCGTCGTGGCGAGGAATACCTCCTCGAGCGCCGCCTCCTGCGTCGCCTGTCCGACGGGGAGATCCCGCAGAAGCGGTGGCTGTACGTCGGCTTCCCGAACGCCTGGTTCTACGACGTCGTCCGCGTGCTCGACTACTTCCGCACCGCTCGTCACGAACCCGACGAACGGATGGCCGAGGCACTCGACATCGTGGAGTCGAAGCGGCTGGCCGATGGCCGATGGCCGCTCGACCACGCCTACCACGACGCGTCGCACGTCGACCTCGACGAGGTCGAAGGTGGGCCGAGCCGATGGATCACGCTGCGCGCCCTCCGGACGCTGCGGTGGGCCGGGCGATGGTCCCCCGCCGGTGAGCAGGCCACTCCGGCATGAACCTCGAGGTCCGGGTCGTCCCGGCCAACCAGGCGCCGTGTGAGGACCTGGTCGCGGTCTTTGGCGACCGCGGGGCGTCGGCGACCTGCTTCTGTCAGCGCTACAAGCTCGCCCCGCGGGAGGCGTTCTCGCGCTTCCCGAGTGCCGAGCGGCGGGCCCGGCTGCTCGAGCAGACGCGCTGCGGTGACCCGACGGCCGAGACGACCAGCGGTCTCGTCGCCTATCTCGATGGAGAGCCGGTCGGATGGTGCGCGATCGAGCCGCGGCCGGCGTACGTCGGCCTGGCGCGGGTGTATCGAGTGCCGTGGGAGGGCCGAAACGAGGACAAGGCCGACGAGAGCATCTGGTCGGTGACCTGCGTCCTCGTTCGGGCCGGATACCGGAAGCGCGGGATCGCCTACGCGCTCGCGGCGGCGGCCGTGGACCATGCGCATGCGAGCGGCGCCCGAGCCATGGAGGCGTACCCCTATCGCAGCGAGGTCGGTGAGATCACCTGGGACGAGATCCATCCGGGCGCCGAGGGCATCTACCGGGCGGCCGGACTGCGCGAGGTGAGCCGGCCCGGGAAGCGCCGAATCGTCATGCGCATCGACTTCGATCAGTTGGAGGCATCACGTGGCTGAGCAGTCCGCACCGATCATCCTCGTCCCCGGCTTCTGGCTCGGGGCCTGGGCCTGGGACGAGGTCGCCGAGGCGCTCCGCAGCGAGGGACATGACGTCACCGCGCTCACGCTCCCCGGCCTCGACTCGGCCGACACGGACCGGTCGACGATCAGCTTCGCCGACCACGTCGATGCGATCTGCGAGGCCATCGGTGAGCACGCGGCCCCCGTCGTGCTGGTCCTCCACAGCGCCGCCGGCTTCACCGGCTATGCCGCCAGCGACCGGCTGCCGGAGCGGATCGCGGCGATGGTGTACGTCGACACGGCGCCCGGCGTGGGCGCGATGGATCCCGAGTTCGACGCCGACGAGAAGCCGATGGTCTGGGACGAGATCGAGGCGGAGGAGAACCTCGACGGCCTCTCCGATGAGGACAGGGTGCGTTTCCGCGAACGGGCCGTGCCGGTGCCGGGCCGCCTCCTCCGGGAGAGCATGCCGCTGACGAACGACGCGCGGCGGGACATCCCCAGCACCTTCATCTGCACCGGCTTCACGGCTGAGCAGTACCAGGCCTACGCCCGCGAGCACCCGGAGTGGGCGTTCCTGGCCGGCATCCCCGAGATCCGCAACGCGACCTGGATCGACCTGCCGACGAGCCACTGGCCGATGTGGTCGCGCCCCGCCGAGCTCGCCGAGATCATCGGCGACGTGGCGAGGCAGGCGGCCACACCCGCCTGACCGATGATTCCCGGGCGCGAACGGCGTCGAATGGGAGACTGATCCACCAGGAGGACACCCCATGCTCCGCCATCGACCGACCTTCTCGAGCTTCTCGGCGTCCGACATCGGCGCCATGCGGGCCTTCTACGCCGACACGCTCGGGCTCGACGTGACCGAGGAGGACGGGATGCTGATGCTCGATCTCGAGGGCCGGAGCCGCGTGGTGGTCTACCCGAAGGACGACCACCAGCCGGCGACGTTCACGGTGCTCAACTTCGAGGTCGATGACATCGACGCGGCCGTCGACGACCTCGCGACGCGCGGAGTGACCTTCGAGCGCTACGAGGGCTTCTCGCAGGACGAGCGCGGGATCATGCGCGAGTTCGGTCCGCCGATCGCGTGGTTCACCGATCCGTCGCGGAACGTCCTCGCGCTGATCCAGACGCGCTCGACCGACTAGCGCTCGTCCGCCTCTCGGCTCGTCGACGCCATCAGGGCGCCGCCGAAGGCGAGCATCCACAGCATCGGCGGATAGACGATCATCCGCTCGGCGCCGCCGTGGCCGATCGCCCCGAAGACGGCCGGATTGCCGGAGTCGCCGATGACCATGAGGACCACGAACGCCAGGCCCACCACGCCGGCCAGGATCGAGACGAGGCGCATCGGTCCGGTGACCAGCGTGGCGCAGGCGATGGCCTGCACGTTGAAGAACAGGAACGCCACGAGCGCGAAGATCGAGTGCAGGTCGCTCGTGCCCAGGGGGACGAGGCCGGCACCGGCGGCGCCGATGGCGGCGAACGCGAAGATCCCGAGCAGCCATCCGGGCGCGCCGCGTCGCCACAGGACCACGCCGGCCGCCAGGTTCAGGATGCCGACGGCGACCAGGGACGTGTTGAACAGCAGCGCGGTCTGGGAGATGACGCCGAGATCGCTGATCGCGCCGCCGGCCATGTCATAGCCGGGCGCCATCGAAGCGGCCAGCATGATCGCGGTCATGAACTGGCCGGCGAGCACGAAGAGAAGGATGCCGGGAACCGCCCGGCCGAGGTCGATGCCCGTCCGCCCGCGATCGCGGGCGTGCGCAAGGTCGAGAGTGGTGGTCGCCATCATCGGCTCCTTTACCGTTCCGAGTCTGTCTCACCACGGACGCTAGGGCGCGGCATCGGCACCGACGAGGGCCGCCCGGGGGGCGCTGACGGGGCCGAACGGCACGATCGGCGGCCATCGGATCCGGCACGCGACATGCGTTGCGCGCTTGCCCGCCACGGATCGCTCTGCGACCGTGGCCCCAGCGGAACCAGCACGGCCCACCCAGAAGCAGAGCGACCTCGATGGACATCCATGCCGGAGCGGTGCCCGCGCGCCGATCGGTCGACGTGTCGGCCGCCTCGTTCAGCGATGCCGCCGCGTTCGGCGTGCTGCTCGTGTCGGTGGTCGCGATCCCGGTCACCTTCTCGATCGCGAACCCGGACGTGTTCGCCATGCCGAAGACGATCGTCGCCGTCGGCCTGGCCGTCGTGCTGCTGGGGCTGCTCGGCGTCCGCGCGGCCACGCATCGTGGATCGGGTCCCGAGCTCGTGCGCGAGCCGCTGGCCTGGGCGGTCGGTGGCTTCGCGGCCTGGACGGCGCTGGCGACGATCTTCTCGGTCGACCCCGGCCGCTCGCTGGTGGGCGAGCCGCGCCAGTTCCAGGGGCTCGGCACGACCCTCGCCTACACGGTGTACCTGGCCGCGGGATGGACGACGGTGCGGACGCCTCGTCGACGGACGATGCTCCTCGTCGCGGCCGCGGTGGCAGCCGGCATCGTCTCGACCTACGCCGTGATCCAGGGCGCCAATCTCGACCCGATCTGGACCGACCTCGACGACGAGCGCGCGTTCTCGACCATCGGACAGGCGAATGCGCTCGCGGCGTACCTCGTCATCGCCGTGCCGCTGACGCTCGCGCTCGCCATCGGGCGGAGCCTGCCGGTCCAGGCCGGGGTCACCGCGCTCGCCATCCTCGAGCTGGTGGCCCTCGCCTTCACCCTGAGCCGCGGCGGATTCCTCGGGATCGGCGTGGCGGCGGTGGTTCTCATCGCCCTGCTCTGGCGGCGGCACCGGGAGGTGATCAGCCGCCACGCCGTGGCCATCGTTGCCGTTGCGGCGGTGGCCAGCGCGGCGCTCGTGCTGCTCGTCCCCGACCTGCGGGCCGGCGCCGAGCGCGCCGTCGACCGCGTGCTGCGCCCCGGATCGGTGGAGGAGGCCTCCACGAGCGCGCACCTCGACCAGTGGGCCGTCGGGCTGGCGATTGCTCTCGACCATCCGCTGGTCGGCACCGGGCCGGAGACGTATCCCCGGATGTTCGATGCGTACCGCGACGAGGTCATCGACGACTCCGAACGGGCCGAGATGTGGAAGCGCTACCGGCCCGAGAGCCCGCACAACCATTACCTCGCGATCGCCGGTGGGGCGGGCCTTCCGGCGCTGGCCGCCTACCTCGCAGTGATCGCCATCCCCGCCTGGCGAGCGAGCCGGATTCTTCCGGCCGCCGACCGTCGCACGTTGGTGATCGGCGCGTGCTTCCTGGCGGCCATCGCCGGTCACCTGGTGACCGATGGATTCATGACCGCCGAGACCACCGGCTCGGTCCTGTTCTGGACCCTGCTCGGGGTCGCGGCGGCCATGCGACCGGCTACATCGGGCTCATGAGCTGGAAGTAGTTGTCGTCCGGATCGGCCAGGGTGGCGATCCAGCCGCTCTCGCCGCCATCCGGTCCGTAGGGCTCCCGCACGACGCGAGCTCCCGCGGCCACCAGGCGCTGGAACTCGCCCTTCACGTCGTCGCACTCGAGGTTCCAGATCAGCCGGCCGGGGTGCGCGTTCGGTCCGTGCACCTCCGAATGCGGACCGATGGTCAGCCAGCCGGTTCCGAGCTGCCAGCCGGTGTAGCCGCCCTCGGCCATGGCCGGCTCACCGAACAGGCGCGTGTAGTACTCGACGAGGCGCTGTGGGTCATCGGACCCGACGAGGATGCTGTTCAGGTTCACGGTCGCTCCTCCGATGCCTGGGTGTGTCGCTCATCGGACGCCACACGAGGGTGGAACTCATCGGTCCAGTGAGTCCTCGGGCCACCAGCCGAGGAGGTCTCGCCCCTCCTCGAGGCTGAACCAGCGACCCGGGTTGTCGCCGACGCCGTTCACGATCGCGAAGCCGATGTCCGAGGTGAGCGATGCCTCGATGAGCGAGACGCAATCACGGTGGCTCAGCCACATCGCCGGGCCGCGCCGGCTGGCCTCCGGCGTGTGCCGCACGATCTGCGAAGGCTGCGGCGGCCGATCGTCGTCGGTGACCCATCCGATGCGGAGGCAGACCACCTCGAGGCCATGCAGCTCCGCGTACATGCGCCCGAGTGCCTCGCCCCAGGCCTTCGAGGCGCCGTACAGCGAATCCGGCCGCACCGGGTCGCCGGCCGTGACCAGCCGGGGCCGGTCCGGGTCGGCGAAGGTCTCCGGGTCGAGGAGGTACATCCCGACCGCGTGGTTCGAGCTGGCGAACACGACCCGGCGCACGCCCGCACGGCGCGCGGCCTCGAAGGCGTTGCGCGCGCCGATGAGGTTCGGTCCGACGAGCTCATCCCACCCGGCATCGATCTGCGAGCTCGCCGCGAGGTGCACGACGGCGTCGGACCCCGCGAATGCTCGCGTGAGGGCGACGAGGTCCGTGATATCGGCGTCATCACGCCCGAGCAGGATCGGATCGAAGCGGGAGCGGTCGAGCCCGCCGGCGAGGACCCTGCCGATCAGCCCACTGGCTCCGGTGATCGCGACGCGCATCGGGCTGTCCTGCATGGAGCAATGGTATCGGTGCCCCGGCCGATGAGAAACGCCGGATCCCGCGGTCAGAGTCGATGCAGGACCTCACAACAGGAGCGCATCCATGCCCGAGCTGAACTGGCTTGCCATCGCGGCCGCGGCCCTTGCCGTCTTCGTGGTCAGCACCGTGTACTACATCGTCTTCGCCGCACGGATGGTGGAGCTGCGCCAGGGCAACGAGGATGCCGGTGGCGTCCAGCCCTGGAAGATCGGCGTCGAGCTGGTGCGCAGCCTGGTGCTGGCCACCGTCATCGCCGGCCTGGCGCGGCTGCTCGACATCACCGACCTCGGCGGAGCGCTGCAGCTCGGGCTGGCCCTGTGGGTCGGCTTCCCGGTCATCCTCCTGGTCGGCTCGGTGATCTGGGAGAACGTCGCTCCCGCGCTGGCGACCATCCACGCCGGCGACTGGTTGCTGAAGCTGCTCATCGTCGCCACCATCGTGTCGCTCTGGACGTAGGAGGCGCCTTCATGGACTGGAAGCTCGAAGTGGTCATCCTCCCGGTCGCGGACGTGGATCGGGCCAAGACCTTCTATGCCGGCACGCTCGGCTGGACACTCGACGTCGACCACGCGCCGAATGACGACTTCCGGGTGGTGCAGCTCACGCCCCCGGGATCGGCGTGCTCGGTGACATTCGGAGTCGGGCTCGGCACCGCGGACGTCGCGCCCGGGACGTACCAGGGCATGCATCTGGTCGTCGAGGACGTCGCCGCCGCCCACGCCGACCTCGTTCGACGCGGCGTCGAGTGCGGCGAGCCCTTCCACTACGGGGCACACGGGAAGGCGCCAGGCGTCGATGCGGAGCACCGCGACTTCGCCTCGTACGTCACCTTCAGCGATCCGGACGGCAACGGCTGGGTCGTCCAGGAGCGCGGCCACCCGGAGTCGCGGGGAACGGCGCAGCCGCCGGAGTGACGTCGGGACCGGTCAGGGGCCGTAGGCCGCCCAGATCGCCTCGCGCAGGGTCATCCCCGAGTCTCGGACGGCGGCGGCAAGCTCGCGCCCCACGTAGCGGTAGTGCCACGGCTCGTAGTCGTAGCAATGGGCGGCGCTCTTGCCCTTCGGGTACGTCATCACGAACCCGTAGCGCCATGCATTCGCCGCCATCCAGGCGCCGGCCTTGGTCGTGGCCCAGTCCGCCTGGTTCCATGGCGCTGTACCGCCGGCCGAGGTGAAGTCGAGAGTGGTGCCGAGCTGATGCTCCGAGTGGCCCGGCCGTGCGCTGCGGCGCAGCGCCGCCTCGTAGCCGTGGACGCTCACCCAGTGGTTGAAGGTCGCGACCTGCGCGGCATAGCTGCGGTAGGCGCTCACCACCTGCAGGGCGGCCCCGGCGGCACGCGCGTCGCCGGCCATGGCCGCCAGGTCCGACGCGAGGATGGTGCGCACCCGGTACCCGCCGTTCAGCCCCAGCCCGCCGGTGTCCACGAGATCGGTTGGAGCGTAGGTGGACGGCAGCATGTAGATCGGGTCGAGCAGCGTGATCGCGTGCTGGTCATAGGCGCGGCGGCTGGTCAGGATGTCGTCGTAGCGACACGCCGGCGGCCGGGGGGCGCGACCGATGGCGCGCGCCAGTGATCCGTCCACCTTGACCCATGCGCCCGCCATCGGACCGTCGAGCAACCGGGCGTAGCGCACCCCGCTCACCAGCGCTGTGGCATCGGCGCGGGCGGACGCCGGAAGGATGGTGCCGAAGGACGCTGCGCGTGAGGCGACCGAGGCATCGGCATTGAAGGTCACGCCCCGGTAGCGGGCGGGGCCGGTGATGGCGACCGTGATCGGGCTCGGATACGAGACCAGCTCGGTCATCCCCGCAGCGCCGATGGGCGCGAGTGCGGCGGACCGGCGCAGGAAGGCGGCCATCTGGCCCCGGGTCACCGAGCCGTTCGGGCACACCGCGTCGGTCCCGCATCCACGGGTCACGCCGGCGAAGAAGAGCCGGTCGATGTTCGCCTCGTGCTTCGACCCGTCGTCGTCGGCGAACCAGTCGTTGCCGGCGCCGAACCGCAGGCCGAGGGCACGCGACAGGAAGGTCGCCATCTGGGCGCGCGTGACGAGACCGCTCGGGCAGAAGCGGCGCGTGTCGCAGCCAGTCGTGACGCCGCTCGCCGCGAGGCGGTTGATGTTCGCCTCGTGCTTCGACCCGTTGTCGTCGTCGAACGGGTCGCCGGGAGGGACGGCCGTGTACCCGAACATCCGCACCAGGAAGGTCGCCATCTGGGCACGCGTGACGAGCCCATCGGGGCAGAAGCGACCGTCGCCACAGCCCGAGGTGATGCCGGATGCGGCGAGCCACTCGATGTCGGCGCGGAACTTCGAGTCGGCGATGTCGGTGAAGCTCGCCGCCGCGACGGGGGCCGGCGGTGCCGCAACGGTTCCCCCGATCACGACGCCGATCACCAGCAGAAGCTGCATCAGGCGGCGCAGGACCATGGCGCCATCCTATCGAGCGCCGGCGTGGGGGCCGATGGACGAAGGCACCAGCCTGGACAGGGACGTTTGACGCACGTCGAGTCGCTGATCTGGGCCGGCGGTGGGCTGCCGCTCTGCGGCTGCCGCTCTGCGGCTGCCGCTCTTTGGGCTGCTGCTCTGGGGCTGCTGCCCGTGGGCCCCCCGACCCATCTGGCGGGCTCCGGGCGCACGAATCGCCCTCCGGCGCGGATCGTCCGCCTCTACCGCCGGGCCGCGACCTCGAGCAGCTGATGACGGGTGAGCCACGCCGCGATCAGCACGACCGCCGCCCCCAATGCGATCAGCGCGGCCGCCACCCACAGAGAGCCGGCGTCCGGCGGCGCGAGCAGGCCACGCTCCTCGGTCAGCCACGGCCAGAGTGCGCGCAGCGAGCCGGCCATCAGGCCGACGAGGGCAGCCATCGTCCACTCGTGGTGGTGCTCGAGGAGCCACTCGAGGAGCTTGCTGAACAGCCCCAGGCCGACCGCCGCTCCGGCGACGAAGACGGCGACGTACGGGAGGTCGAGCGAGGACAGGGCGCGCAGCGTCGGCTCGTAGATGCCGAGCACCAGCAGCAGGAACGCTCCGCTCACCCCGGGCAGGATCATGGCGCAGATGGCGATCGCCGCGAAGCCGAAGACGAGCGGCAGCGGTGGGTCCGCGATCTCGCGTGGCGGCAGCCCGACCAACAGGAACGCGGCCACCGCGGCCACGGCCATGACGCCCAGCTCAGCCATGCCGATGTGCCGCATCCGGCGCAGCGGAATGACGAGTGAGCCGAGGATCAGTCCGAAGAACAGGGCCCGCACCTGCACCGGATACGTCTCGAGCAGATGCGGCACGAAGCGCGAGCCGATGTAGAGCGCGGTGACGATGCCGATCCCGAGTGGGAGCACGAGGCCCCACTCCACTTCGCCGAGCCGTCGACGCGCGCCGGCGAGATCCAGCCGGACGGCAGCGAACAGGCCCGATGCGCCGGCCCGGATCGAGTGGATGAGCCGCTCGTAGATGCCCACCACGAGGGCGACGGTGCCTCCGCTGACGCCCGGGACGACATCGGCGGACCCCATGGCCAGCCCCTGGGCGAGGTGGGTCACGGAGCGGGTGAACGTGGACATGCGAGCGGCAGCCTAGCAGGCCAGGCCGGCGGAACTCCCGCCTCGCGCGTCGCGGGCACCCGCGCGTCGGGCCGCGTACCATGCGCGCCGATGCCCTACGACTTCACCACCGTCTCCCCGGACTCCGTCCGCGCCGAGACCGACGCAGCCCTGCGCGAAGCCGATCGCCTCGTCGACGGCGTGGCGGCCGCCGCAGGCTCCCCCACCTTCGCCACGACCCTCGGCGCGCTCGAGCTCGCCTCGGCGGCCGTCTCCGGCGGATACGGTCGCGGCGCGTTCCTGGGCCAGTGCCACCCCGATCCAGCAGTGCGCAAGGCCGGGATCGAGGCCGAGCGACGGCTGAGCACCTGGCGCGTCGCGGTCGTCTTTCGCCGTGACCTCTACCTGGCGATCCGCGCCTTCGCCTCGACGTCCGATGCCGCCGGGCTCGAGGCCGAGGACGCCCGGCTGCTCGAGCACTGGCTGCGCGACTTCCGCCGCGCCGGCCACGAGCTCGACGACGCGGCCCGGGCGGAGCTCGAGCGGCTGCGCACGCGGCTGGTCGACATCGAGGTCGAGTTCGGCCGCACCCTGAACGAGTACCGCGACTGGATCGAGGTCACGCGTGAGGAGCTCGACGGCCTGCCCGATGAGTACGTCGCGCGCCTCGATCCCGGCGAACGCGGCGGCACGTATCGGGTCACGCTCGACTACCCGCAGCTCAACCCCTATCTCGAGCAGGCCCATGCCCGCGATCGGCGCCGCGAGCTGTTCATGAAGCACTGGAACCGGGCCGTGGCGCACAACCGACCGCTGCTCGAGGAGGCGATCGGCATCCGGCATCGGCTGGCGGAGCTGCTCGGCCACGCAACCTGGGCCGACTTCGCGATGGAGGTGAAGATGGCGCGCCGGCCGGACACGGTCCGCGCCTTCTACCGCGACCTCCTGCCGCGGCTCTCGTCACAGGTGCGCGAGGAGCTCGACGCGCTGGCCGAGCAGATGCACGGCCGCGGGCAGGACGGCCCGGTCACCGCCTGGGACTGGCGGTACGAGCACGAGGCCAAGCGTCGCGCGATGTTCGGCCTCGACCAGAACGCGATCGCCGAGTACTTCCCGCTCGACGCGGTGCTGGGCGGCATGTTCGCGCTCACCGGCGAGGTGCTCGGCCTCGAGTACCGGCAGGTGGCCGATGCGCGCGCCTGGCACCCGGACGTCACCCTCCACGAGATCCGGGACCGCGAAACCGGGGAGGTCCTCGCCTGGTTCTACGCCGACTGGCACCCGCGCCCGGGCAAGTTCGGCCATGCCGCGGCCTTCCCGCTCGTGGTCGGGCATCGTGGAGCCGACGGCGCGCGCGTCGCCCCGGTCAGCGCCATCCTCGCCAACTTCACGCCGCCCGGGGCGGACCGGCCCGCGCTCCTGAAGCACGGCGAGGTCGAGACGCTGTTCCACGAGTTCGGCCACATCCTGCACATGAGCCTCAGCCAGGCGGCCCACGCGCGATTCAGCGCGGCCGAGACCGAGTGGGACTTCACCGAAGCGCCGTCGCAGATCATGGAGCATTGGACCTGGGAGCCGGAGATCCTGCGCCGCTTCGCCCGCCACTGGCAGACCGGCGAGCCGATCCCGGCCGAGCT
Organism: Candidatus Angelobacter sp.; assembly: GCA_035463095.1. Taxonomy (GTDB): domain Bacteria; phylum Chloroflexota; class Limnocylindria; order QHBO01; family QHBO01; genus JACDBZ01. The sequence goes on from DATHTR010000095.1 coordinate 13,692, forward strand.
CGTCGAGCGCATGCGCGAGGCCCGCTGGCTGAACGTCGGCCTCTCCATCGGCATGCAGGCGTTCTACGGCCAGGTCGACCTGGCCATCCACGGCGAGCCCGGCGCGGCGGATGACCTCGACGAGACGCTTCGGCGCGCGTACGCGGTCACCGGCATGCCGTATCCGGAAGGGACCTTCATGCTCGCCGGCTTCGGGCATCTCCTCGGCGGGTACGACGCCGGCTACTACGGGTACCTGTGGGCCGAGGTCATCGGCGACGACATGTTCGGCCGCTTCGCCCGCGAGGGCGTGGCCTCTCCGTCGGTCGGGGCCGACTACCGCCGCGAGATCCTCGAGCCGAACGGAACACGTGATGCCCAGGAGCTCGTGCGCTCGTTCCTGGGGCGCGACTTCTCCTCCGACGAGTTCCTCCGCCTGCGTGGCATGGCCTGACCCATGGTTCCATGGCGTCGGACCGGCTCCTTCGTACCAGGGTGCCGATGCGGAGCACCGCCTACCATCCAGGTCCGCACCCACCGCACCTGAGGTCACCGATGTCCCGATCGCGCACCCGCCTCCTGCCGATGCTCATGGCGCTCGGCCTGGCACTGGCGGCGTGCGGATCCGATCCCGGGACCGGTGCCTCGGCCACGCCGACCGTCGAGCCGACGGCCAGCCCATCGGTTGAGCCGACGCCGACACCGACCGAGGACCCGACTCCGACGCAGGAGCCCACGCCCAGCGACGAGCCGTCGGGAACGCCGACGCCCACTCCGTTCGGCGGCCTCCCCGGTGGGTTCACCGTTCGCCCGAACGCCGATGCCGATGGGCTGTTCCTCGATCGCGACACCTGCCTGAACGAGCGCGACAACTACCAGGTCACCTTCCCGGACGACTGGTGGACGAACACCGAGTTCGGCAACGGACGCTACCCGGCGTGCATCTGGTTCTCGCCGACCACCTACCGGGTGCCGAGCCCGGTGACGGTGCCGGACGAGATCGCGATCACGATCACCTGGGTCGAGGGCGGCTTCGGATGGCTCGAGCCGCCCGCGACGTACGAGGAGATCGTCGTCGGCGCCCAGCCGGCAGTGCGGGTCGAGCTCGAGGGTCCGCAGGGCCCCGGCGGAACGGAGCCGGAGGACTACCGCTGGTACGGCTACGTGATCCAGCTCGGCCCGACACCGGAGCGGGGCCCCAACCTCGTCGTCGAGACCTCGACCGAGATGGGCGGTGAGTACGAGCTCAACGTGGCGGTCATGGACCGGATGATGTCGACCATGGAGTTCTTCGGCTCCACGCAGTAGCGGCACGCCCCCTTCCCATCGGCGAAAAATGGGCGAACACTGGGGCCCTCCTCGCGTGTCCTCTCTCCGGAACCATTCAGAGGCACCCCCGCGTGGACCTGGTCAGGTACGCCCAGTCCGGCAATCTCGAGGCGTTCGAAGCGCTCGTCGACCGCTTCGGCCCCGAGCTGTACCGGCTCGCGGCCGCGATCGTCAGCGAAGCCGATGCATCGGACCTGGTGCAGGAGTCCTTCGTGACGGCCTGGCGGGAGCTCCCGAAGCTTCGGGACCCGGAGGCGTTCCCGGCCTGGATGCGTCGCATCTGCATCAACCGATGCCGCAACCATCTGCGGGCCAGGGGACGCCGCCACGCCTCGCTCGACGAGCTGCCGCGCGATGCGGAGCGCGATCCACGACCCGACTTCCGTGACCAGGTCCACGACCGCTCGCTCCTGGCGGGGTACTTCGGCCGCCTGAACGCCGATCAGCGCGCGATGGTGGTCCTCCACTACGGCCGCGGCCTGACGATCAACGAGGCCGCCGATGCCCTCGGCATTCGGACCGGCACCGCGAAATCACGCCTGAACGCCGGCCTGACGATCCTTCGCCGCGCCCTTGGCGCGACCGACACCGCCCCGATCCCGACAGCCTCGCCCGACGAGGCGGAGACCGCATCATGACCTTCACCGTCCCCCCGGCCGACGAGCCGATCCGCGCGCTGGCTCGCGAGCGCCTCGGCGTGCCGGTGCCGCCGTCGCTCACCGATGACGTCATGCGGGCCGTGGAGCGGGCCGCCGACACCCGGACGCATCGGTTCAGCCCGATGCTGATCGGGGTGTCATCGGTGGCGGCGGTGGCCGTGCTGCTGGCGGCCGCCCTGATCGTGAGCGGGCCGCGGAACGTCGGGCCGGTGCCCGTTCCCTCCGGCAGCCTCCAGCCGTCGCCGACCGCCACGCCGGCGCCCACCCTCACCGCCGATTCGGAGCTCTCCTTGACGCAGCCGGGCGACGTCGTGCGCATTGCGGCGATGGATGGCGACGGACGCTACGGCACCATCACCCTGGAGCGCGGCGACGACGTGGCCGGCTATCCGCCGCCCCACACCGAGCTGTTCACCGAGTCCTTCTTCATCGAGGTGCGGGTGAGCTACGAGCTCGATCGGGCGACCGAGCTGCCGTACGGCCGCGATGACTGGAGCTTCCGGGCCGATGGGGCCGGCGGGTTCATCGGCCAGTACCTGAACGTCGACTTCACCGGAGCGTCGTTGCCGCCGCTCCTTCCCAATCGCCAGCGCGGCGACGTGCCGATGCAGGGCTGGCTCGTGCTGGCCGTCCCGTCGGAAGCCGCCGAATTCCCGATCAACCTCGCGTACATGGATCGCACCGTCCAGCCGCAGACCGAGGCGCGCACGTTCGCCGAGATCCGGCTGCGCGAGCCGGGCCAGCCGGTCGGCGTGTCCCCGGCATGGACGGCGCCGCCGGGCATGACGCCTCCTCCACTGGACGCTCCCTCCCCGCATCCTGAGGCCGAGGCCCTCTTCGAGGATGTCCGGCGCTGCGAGTCGGGCGACGGATGGGCGGTCGACCTGCCCGGCACGTGGTTCACGAACGCGGCGGCCGACGGCCTCCCGGCATGCAGCTGGTTCGGATCGGTCCCGTTCGACGTCGGCGACCCGACGACGCCGCCGGATGGCGTGGCGATCGTGATCGAACGCCGCATCGGCGACGCGATCGAGCCGATCGGGCTGGAGCACATCTTCGGCATGGGCGCCACCCTCGCCGGCGTCGACGCCTTCTGGGCCGAGCGTCTCGGCACCGGCGGCGGGGTGATCCCGGAGGGTGAGCGCATGCTGCACTACGAGCTGCTGCTGAACGCCAGGATCCCGGTGCTCGACCCGGAGGCCGAATGGATCTACGCCGGGACCAGCACGCTCGATGCGGCCACCGAGGCCGAGTACGAGCTGCACAAGGCCGTTCTGCACCGGATCATGGCGAGCATCGAGCTCACCGATCCCTGAGCGCCGGCGGAGGGAGCGGCACGGACGTCGTTCGAGCGCGACGCCCGTGCCGCCGGCGTCTCCCGTTCCGGCGCGCGGCTTGCACATCGGCCGGTCACGCAGGAGGACCCGGACCGTGGACCATCGCAACGATTCGGACCGCACCAAGGACAGCGTGGAGCAGCTCGAGGGCCGCGACATGCCGAACCCGATCACCGACGACGACATCGCGCTCGGCGAGGCCGGCGACGCGCTGGTCCCCGAGGGCGAGGAGCCGGAGCGGGACAAGGACGATCTCGAGGGACCGGCACCGCGCGCGAACCAGATGCCCCGCTGACACCGCGCCCGCACTGATCGGTCAGGCATGATGGCGCCATGACCGACCCCGCGCTCGACCGGCTGGCGGCCGACTACTGGGAGGCGTGGCTCCGCCGCCACCCGACCTTCGCGACCGCCATCGGCGAGCGGCGCTTCGACGATCGGCTCGAGGATCACTCTGCCGAGGCGAACGCGCGCTGGCGTGCCGAACTCGAGGAGCTGGGCAACCGGCTGGGCGCGGTCGATCCCGGCGACGGGATCACCCATGCCGCCCTGCGCGAGTCGATCGGCAGCGATCACGCCTTCCTCGACGCCGACCTCGACGCGTTCAGCGTCGACCCCATGGACGGCCCGATCACCCACCTGCTCAACATCCCGAACTACCAGTCGGTCCGGACCGATGCGGAGGCCGCGGCCCTCGTGGCCCGCTGGCGCGACATGCCGCGCTTCCTGGACGCGGTCGGCGACGACCTGCGACGCGGCGCCGCGGAGGGCCGGTTCGCGGTCGCCCCGCTCGTCGAGAAGGTCCTCCAGCAGATCGACGAGGTCCTCGAGCAGCCCGACACCGAGTGGTCGCTCGCTGCGCCGCGGGACGCGTGGCCGGCCATCGGCGAGGAGCTGCTGCGGGTCATCGGCGACGAGATCCGCCCGGCGATCGAGCGATATCGCGCGATGTTGGCGGACGAGATCCTTCCACGGGCCCGCCCCGCCGAACGGCCAGGGCTCATGCACGTCCCCGGCGGGGCGGAGGCCTACGAGCACCTGGCCAGAGCCCACACGTCGCTCGACCTGCGGCCCGAGGACGTCCATCGCATCGGCCTGGAGGAGATCGAGCGGATCGACGGCGAGTTCATCGACCTGGGCGCCCGGCTGCTCGACAGTGGTGGGCTCGACGACACGCTCCAGGCGCTGCGCGACGACCCGGCGCTGCATTTCGCGTCCGCGGCCGAGGTGTTCGACACCGCCGCGCGCTCGCTGGAGCGCGCGAACGCCAAGGTCCCCGGCTGGTTCGGCCGCCTCCCACAGGCCCCGTGCGAGGTGGTGCGCATGCCCTCCCACGAAGAGAAGCACTCAACCATCGCCTACTACCGCGAACCATCGGCCGATGGATCGCGGCCGGGCCAGTACTACGTGAACACCTTCGCCCCCGAGACGCGGCCTCGGTACGAGGCGGAGACGCTCGCCTTCCACGAGGCGGTGCCGGGGCATCACCTGCAGCTCGCCATCATGCAGGAGCTCGATCACCTGCCCGACTTCCGCCGCTTCAACGGCAGCACCGCGTTCATCGAGGGCTGGGGACTGTACACCGAGCGCCTGTCGGAGGAGATGGGACTGCTCTCGGGCGAGATGGATCGGTTCGGCGTCCTCTCCTTCGACGCCTGGCGCGCCTCGCGGCTCGTGGTCGACACCGGCATCCACGCCCTGGGCTGGACGCGGCAGCAGGCGATCGACTTCATGACCGATCACACCGCGCTCGGCCTGAACAACATCGCCAACGAGGTGGACCGATACACCGCCTGGCCCGGCCAGGCCCTCGCCTACAAGCTCGGCCAGCTGGAGATCCTGCGCCTGCGCGACGAGGCGCGGGCCCGGCAGGGCGATCGGTTCGACATCAGCCGGTTCCACGACGCGGTGCTCGGCGAGGGTGCCCTCCCGCTTCCCGTGCTCCGCCGCGTGGTGGAGCGCGAGCTCGCCTGAAGGATCGTTCCGTGACGGAGCGCCGCGACCCACACCGCATCCTCCAGGTCCAGCCGGGCGCCGATCCCGACGTCGTGCGGGCCGCCTACCGCGTGCTGGCCCGCAAGCTCCATCCGGACGGGGCGCCGGGGCCGATGGATCCCGACACCGAGCGTCGCATGACCGACCTCAACTGGGCGTACGCGACCGTCCGCGACCCGGTGAAGCTGGCGCGCTGGGAGTCGGATCGTCGCCGTGCCGCTCCGCCGACCCCACGCCAGGACCCGACCCATGGCGCTCCGCGCGGGCCGCTCGACGCCGACGGCGGCGAGCTGCGCCTGGACTTCGGCCGGTACGAGGGCTGGACCCTGGGCGAGGTCGTGCGGCGCGATCCGGAGTACCTCGACTGGCTCCGGCGCCACCCGTCGGGTGCTCGCTACCGCGACGTCATCGACGTCCTGCTGCGCAAGCACCGCTACGCCCGCTAGGGCCCGCGGGACGAGTCGATCCGTTGCGGGAACCCCCGCCAACCGGAGGCTCCGCCTCACCGTGACTCGCCCCACGGGCGACGGCCCGGCACCTACCGGGCGAGCGCCTCCGCCGCCGGCCAGCGCAGGACGAGCAGGCTCACCAGCACGCCCGCATTGATCACCACGGCCCCGATCAGCGAGCTCGTCTGCAGCTGCATCGGGAACAGCCCGATGGCCAGCAGCGACGTCAGCGCCCCGGCCACGGCCAGGGCACGCCACAGGTCCAGCCCGCCGGCCACCGCGCCGGCAGCGGCGACGAACAGGAGCGCCGGCACGAGCCAGATGACTCCCTCGACGACCCCGGTGAGCCGCCCGAGCGCGGGACTCAGCAGCCACGACTCCCCCGAGCCGCCCCACGCGTTGCCTGCCCATCCTCCCGCCACGCCGATGGCGTGACCGATGCCGTGTGCCGCCAGGACCACGGCCATCGCAATGCCCAGCACGACCCGATTCCTCCTCCGCTGCAATCGCCCGCAGACTCCGTCAGCGGGGCGCATCGAGCCAAGGAGCATCGGGGCTGAATTGACCATGCCGATCGGCATGTGAGCACGAACGGGTGACGAATGTCCGGTCCCCGATGACCGGATGTACGTCCCACATGCGGCGGATCGGCTGCCATGCTCGGTCCGATATCAACGGGCGTGGTATCGCGCCCACCGAACAGCCTGGCGCCCCCGTGCTGCCCCGCGGGCGTCGCCAGACCTGGAGGAAGCATCGGTCATGCAGCGACTGCGCAGCACCTGGATGGCGTTGATGGGCGGGGCCCTGCTCGTCACGCTGTCGATCTCGAGCGCGTTCGGCGCTCCCCCGTCCGCGACCGACGACGGCCCGCGCGGCCAGTCGGTCGCGGCCTACGTCCACTCCCTGATCTTCGGCGAGCAGCCGGCGGACGACGTCGACGAGTCCGAGGAGGAGCAGGAGGAGACCGAGGAGGGCTCCGAGGAAGAGGAGCTCGAGGAGAACCTCGAGGAGGAGGAAGAGGCCGACGAGGAGCTCGACGAGCAGCTCGACGAAGAGGTCGAGCAGGACGAGGACGAAGCGTCCGACTCGCACGGTGCCTGCGTCTCCGCCGTCGCCCAGGACAAGGAGGGCGACAACGATCCCGAGGGCGCCGAGTACCGCAACCACGGTGAGCGCGTGAGCGAGGCCGCCCGGTTCCTGTGCTGGCCGACCGATGAGGAGGACGAGGAGTCCAACGACGAGGTCGCCGAGGAGGAGCAGGAGGAGCAGGTCACCGAAGAGGAGGACGAGGAGTCCGATTCGCACGGTGCCTGCGTCTCCGCCGTCGCCCAGGACAAGGAGGGCGACAACGATCCCGTGGGCGCCGAGTACCGCAACCACGGTGAGCGCGTCAGCCACGCCTCTCGCGTCCTGTGCCGCGAGAACGGGGACGACGAGGAGGCCGAGGAAGACGCCGCCGACGAGGAGGCAGATGCCGAGGGTGACGAGTCCGAGACCGAAGGTGCCGCGGCCGCTGCCAAGGGCAACGGCGGACCGGCCAAGGCCAACGGCAAGGCGAACGCCCCTGGCCAGCAGAAGGCCTCGCAGGCCGGCGGCCAGGGCAACGGCAAGGGCGGAGGCAAGGGCGGAGGCGGAAACGGCCGCGGAGGGCGCTAGACCGAAAACCTCCCCCGCGGAGTGGACGAGCCCGGCACAATGGTGCCGGGCTCGTTCGTGCCTGCCGAGATCCGGACATCTCGCGCCGAGCCCCGAGGGAGGGACGTTGCATGGATGACGATCGCGACGCGTATCGCATCCTGCAGGTGCGCCCCGAGGCCGACCACATCGTCATCCGTGCGGCCTATCGGGCCCTCGCCGCGATCTACCACCCCGATCGCGATCCCTCCCCGACCGCCACGCGGCGCATGGCGGAGCTCAACTTCGCCTTTTCGCAGGTGCGCACCGCCGAGTTGCGGGCCGCCTACGACCGCGGGCGCCAGCAGCGGGCACCCCGGACGGCCAGCGAGCCGGCGGTCGTGGTGCCGCCTCGGCCGGAGGCGAGACCGGCGACGGCACCCCCGCCCGGCGGCGCGGGGGCATCCGGTCCCGGCATCATCGACTTCGGCCGGTACGCCGGCTGGTCGATCAGCCAGCTGGCCCGCCACGACCCCGATTACCTGCGCTGGCTCAGCCGCCACTCATCGGGCATCCGATTCCGGCGCCAGATCGAGACCGTGCTGAAGGCGGCCGAGGGTGGTCAGGCCGCATCGGCGCCGAGCAAGGGCCGCCGCTGAGCCATCGGCGTGGCGCTCGCCGCGGGATTCCTCGCGTTGCACGCCCGGCACGCATTGTGAGAGGGATCGGCGCATTCGAGGGCTCGCCCACGCTCGTCGCGGTTGCCCACGCTCCCATACCGCTCGCCCAACGCGCAGTCTGACGAACGCCGCTCCGCCATCCCCGCAATGACCACCCCGTGAACGGTGCGGGGAAGAGGCCGACACCGCCGACGGGCCGAGCTGCGTCAGTCGCCGCCCTCTGCGGGTCCGGTCTCACCCTCGGGAATCCCGGGCTGCTCCTTCGGATTCGTGCCGGGCCGCTCGTCGACGCCCTGGTCCTCCAGGTACCGCTCCTGCTGCCGCTTCTCGTGTTTCGACGTCCGGGCTCGCTCGCGCTGGTCGACGTTCTGGTTCACCCGGTCCTGCGGGATCGGGCTCTGTCGTGCATCTGCCATGGGCCGCTTCACCGCATCGGCCGTGCCATGTACGGAGTGCGGGCTCCGTACATCGATCCGTAGTTCTCCCGATGCCGAACCCGCCGGCCGTGCGTATCGTCGGAGGATGGCTGCAGCAGAGCGAGACCAGGACCGGCCGGTTGGTGTCCGGGGCTCCACGGAGGAGGGTCCCGCTCTGCGCGACGCCACGGCTGCCGCTGCACGCGCCGACGCCGACGAGACCGAAGCCGTCGCCACCCGGGACCGTCTGCGCGATGCTCCCCTTCCCGCCTTGGAGGCCGATGAGGAGATCGCCGGCCTCCTCGCCCAGGGCGAGATCGTGCACGGCTTGCGTCGGTCTGCCATCCTGAGGGCGCCCGGAGACGACCGAGCCCTGGGGTATGGGGGAACGCTGTATGTCACCTCCCATCGGCTCATCCATCTCGGGCAGGTGACCGTGAACGTGCCCCTCAGCAACATCCTCGAGACCGAGCTCGCCGGCGAGCGGCTGCTCATCACCCTGCGCGAGGGCGAGGGAATCTCCCTGGACGTCGATCGGCCGCGCGTGCTGCGCGTCGAGATCGGGGCCGCACTGCGCGAGGCCCGCCGATGACGAGACGGCAGCTTCCCGCCCCCATCACCGGACCCGAGGACGGCGAGCGCCCCGACCTCCGGCACAGCCACACCCGTCCGACCGGCATCGCCGAGCATCGATCGGCGCGTCCGCAGTCGCACGAGGAGGCCGATGAGCGCTACGTCGCTGCGCGGGACGCGTGGACCGCGGCGATGCGGAAGGCGAGCAGCGGAACGGCGGCGGACCTGGCCGCCCTGGCCATCGCCCAGGAGGCGTACGAGGCCGCGCTGGCCGAGAAGGAGCGCTGGAGCGCGGTCCCTCGCGTCGCGATCCCGGTCGAGCCCGATCCGTCAACGGGGATCGAGGCGGTCGTCGGCCAGGAGCTCTCCTGGCGCCGCGTGCACGAGCACGAGCGGGCCGAGGATCGGCCGAAGGGGCTGCGGGGCCTGGTTCGGCGCCTCCGAGGGCGCTGATCTGGCGGCGCGGGGGCGCTTTCCGATCCGCGTCGAGCTGGCCCGCGACCCGGCCAGGATCATCGCGTGGCTCGGCGTCCGGCTCGTGATCGCCGAGATCGGCCTGGTGGTGGGCCTGCAGACGCCAGGTGCCATCGGCGTCGCGGTCATCATCGCCGGCATTGCCGTCCTTGCGTACGTGGCGCTGCTCGCGCTCCATGTCCTGAGCCTGCGGTTGGAGGTGCGTCCGGACGACGTGCGCGTGGCGTCGGTCCTCGTGCGGCGTCGCTACCCGCTCCAGGACGGCCCCGTCACCCGCCTGCGAGTGGAGCCACGCAAGGGCATCTTCGGCACCCAGCTCGGTGGCTTCGGCATCGAGATCGGGCTCGGCCGATCGCCGGCGAAGGAGGCGCTGGACGTCGTGCGCCTGGCACCGATCTCGACCGTCATCGTCATTCCCACCGCCCCGGCGCGGCTGGCCGTGGTGCCGTCGTCGGAACGGACCCTGGTCCGCGCCCTGGAGCGTGCTGCCCGAGCCCTCCCGGCACGGATCGCGCGGCCGGCACCTCAGGGCGAGGCTTCGCGCGCCTCACGATAGGTCCGGGCCGCCTCGGCGCGATTCCGCACCCCGAGCTTGCGCAGGATGTTGCTGACGTGCGTCTCGACCGTGCGCGGCGAGATGACGAGCGCTGCGGCGACCTCGCGATCTGTCAGCCCCTCGGCCAGATGGGCGAGAACCTCGGTCTCGCGGCTGCTCAGCATGCCGAGCAGCGAACCCTCCCCCTCCACGCCCTGGGCGCTGCCCTCGATGAAGCGACGCAGCGTGCGCGCCGCCATCCGGCGCGACATCGGCAGGTCGCCGTGCCTGATGCCCCGGATGGTGCGCTGGAGCGCTTCTGGGCCGAGGTCCTTGGTGAGGTAGCCGGCGGCCCCGTGGCGCATCGCCTCCACCACGTTGCGGTCGTCGCCACTGACGCTGAGCATCACGATCTTCGTCTCCGGCAGGCGCGGGCGCAGCTCGCGGATGAGCTGGAGCCCGCTCATGCCGGGCATGTCGACGTCGAGCAGGATCACGTCCGGCCGGGTGCGCAGCGCTTCCTCGAAGGCGGCCTCGGCGCTGGCCGACTCGCCGACGACCTCGATGTCCGGGGCCTCGAGCGCGCCGCGCACCGCGGATCGGACGAGCGCGTGATCGTCCACGAGCAGGACGCGCAGCGGCCGCGCCGTCACTCGGGCGTCCCCGTGGAGCGCACCTTCACCCGCACGCACGTCCCGTCGCTCGGCTCCGACTCGATCTCGACCGTGGCGCCGATGAGCTGCGCGCGCTCCCGCATCCCGGCCAGGCCGTAGCCATCGGGCGTCCGCCCAGGATCGAAGCCGCGCCCGTTGTCCCCCACCGTGATCTCCAAGGTTCCTCCCTCCACCGCGGTCCTGACCCGCACCACGGTCGCATCGGCGTGCTTGCGCACGTTGTTCAGCGCCTCCTGGACGATCCGCAGCAGCTCCGCCTGGGTCCGCGCCGGCAGCGCCGGCGCGTCGCCGTCCCGCTCGAACCTCGCGTCCAGCGCGTAGCGGTCCGCGAAGTCCGCCACGTAGCGTTCCACGACATCGAGCAGCGGCGCATCGGTACTTCCGGCCCGCATGGCCATCACCGCCTGTCGGGCATCGGCGATACCGGAGTCGATGGCGTCCATCACGTCGCCGGCAAGCTCTCGCTGCTCCTGGTCGACCAGCTGCCCCATCAATCGGCCCTGCTTGAGCCGGGCGTACCAGAGGTCCTGTGCCAGGCCGTCGTGCACCTCGCGCGCCAGTCTGCCGCGTTCCTCGAGCAGCGCACGGTTCACCTCAGCCTCCCGCAGGCGACGCAGCTCCACGTTGGCGTCCAGCAGCGCACTCACGTCCGAACGGCTCTGCACGATCACGCCGGCCAGCAATGCCGCGTAGAAGCCGACGCGGAGCAGGTCGCCGGTCGTCACCAGCGCCAGGTACGACCCGGGGTTCAGGGCGTAGTGGACCTGGCTGAAGGCCGCCAGGATGAGGCCGATGGCGAGGTACGCATCGGCGGGGCGATCGTCGCGGATGGTCGTGCGGTAGGCGATCCAGGCGGCGACCAGGAACATCGCGCCGATGACGAGCTGGAGCCCGAGCAGCCCCGGCGAGAGCGATGCCAGGTCAAGCGGCTCCCGCGGCACTCGCTGCAAGTGCTCGATGGCCTGCTGGGTCAGCGGCGACGGCGGGTCGAGTCGGCGCAAGACGGCCAGGAGCGCGACGGTCATGAGCGCTGGCGCGAGCACCAGGGCGACGGACCATCGGGGCCGCAGGCGCGCCCGTCGGAGCGTCGCGATCCCGCCCACCACCAGCATGGCCGCGGCGATGAATCGGGCCAGGACGAAGGCGATGACCGGCATCGGGCCCGGATCCTCGAGCGTGAAGCCGAGCTCCGGACCGCGGTCCAGGACGAGCGCCATGAGCACGAGGCCGTTGACGGTGCCGAGGGCCAGGAACGCGGCCGCCTGGGCGAACGCGAACCCCTCGTTCGTGACCCGGTACCTGGCCCAGGCGAGGGCCGAGATGGCCAGCGCGCCGAGCGTGGCGGCGGTGCTGATGATGAGGTCGAGCCGCTCGTCCACGATCGCGATGCCGATCGCGGGCGAGGTGAAGACGAGGGCAGTGATCGCCAGCAGGCCGATGAGGAGAGTGCCGAGAGCCAGCCTCAGCCGGCGCTCCCCCACAACGACCCGTTCATCGGGTCCGGGCACGGCCGGATTGTCGCACTAGGTAGCAAGCGCAACGCAGGCAGGCCGGGCCTTTCGGCCCGGCCTTCCGAATCCCAGATTGGGACGGAGATGCATTACTTACGGAACTGGAAGAGGGCCGTCTTCGCGGCTCCGCCATTGGTGATCTCCAAGCTCAAGGTCTTGCACGAACTGGCGTAGTTCGTCG
>DATHTR010000096.1:0-1789 GCA_035463095.1 Candidatus Angelobacter sp.
CCCATCTCCCCACTGGATGAAGAAGGGAAGCGCTGGCTCGCGCGCCGCCACGTCGACACCGGCGCTTCGCCAGGTGATCTGCATACCTCCGGGCGTGGCTCGGAACCCCGGAACGGCTGTCAGGCCCAGTCGGCGTTCGACGGCGTCGATGGCAGTCGTTCGGACAGCCCAACCCAGCGGGCGTCCGACTTCGGCCGATGCGATCCAGCTGCCAAACGCGGTCCCAGCCGCCGTCTCGGGATCTGCGATTGCGACGAGCTCCACGTAGCAGTCGCCAAGCGGGATGACGCGGTTGGCCGTACCCCACGCTGGATGCCGACCACCATCGATCGAGGCCAACCCGTACCGCGACTCGATCTCGGAGGCCGCGAGAACGAGGTCGGCAACTGGCACGACGACATGATCAATCGCGAGCACGGCCGTCAACGCTTCGCCCACGGCACTCAGTCAGCGTCGCTGAATGTCACGTGAACCCGCCCGCTGGGACAACCCAAGGGACAGATCAGGCATCCGCGGGCGGGATGTTCGCGTTGAAGCGGAAGCGGTTGGCGGGATCGAGGCGCCGCTTGAGCTGCTGAAGCCGAGCCCACGAGTCCGGCGGGTATGCCGCCGCCACGCGCGCCGCCGTCTGGTCGAGCTCGGGGTAGTTGAGGTAGCCGCCGCCTCGGAGCGAGAGCGGCGAGACCCGATCGGCGAACCGGCGTGCCCAGGCGATCTCCGCCTCGTCGTCCGCCGGGTCGCTCCAGATTGCGAGCGCGGTCACGTTTGCCACAGCGGCCCGGCCGCCGAACGCAGCCCACGACTCCGGGATCCGGTGCGCCCGGCCGTGGATGAGCTCGACGAGCGCGAATGACTCGTTCGTCTCCTCGGATGCGAACGCGATCAGGGCGTCGGCTAGGGTCTCGACCAGACGCCCGACGAGATGGCCTTTCCAATACTGCCGGAGCCCGAACGGGATCGGCTGGTACAGGGACTGCTGCTGGAGCCAGCTCATCGCCTTGAGGTCGGTTTCATAGCAGGCGGGGTGGTCTGCGAGGGCACGGATCGCCGCGGTTCCGCCCTCCGGATCGCCGCGCCATCCGACGTTCACCGAGATGGCGGGCGAGCCGTCCTCGGCGCGCCACGCGACGATCGCGAGGACGAGCTCGTCGGGCGCCGACGCCTCGACCTCGAACGTCCGAAGGATCGCCTCGCGGAGGGCGTGGCCACGGAACCGGAGGCGTCCGCCGAACATCGCCGGCACCGGCGTCAGCGCATACCGCAGGTGCGTGACGACGCCGAAGTTGCCGCCGCCGCCGCGAAGGCCCCAAAGCACCTCGGGCTCGCGCTGCTCGTCGACCTCGAGCACGTCGCCGTCCGCCGTCACGAGCTGGGCGCCGATCAGCGCGTCGCACGCGAACCCCTCCGACGACAGGAGCCAGCTGATCCCGCCGGTCAGGGTCAGGCCACCAATCCCGGTGTCGATGAAGGTCCCGGACGGCGCAGCCAAGCCGTGGGCGAAGGTTGCCGCGTCGAGGTCCATCAACCGGGACCCGGCGAGCGCGTCCGCCGTTTTCGCAGCCAGGTCGACCGTCGCTCCGCGCCACCGCGACAAGTCGATGAGGAGCGCTCCGTTCGGAGAGGAGTGGCCGGCGACGCTGTGGCCGCCGCCCCGAACGCCGATCGCGAGACCCGACTCCGCTGCCCAACGCACCGCAGCGATGATGTCGGACAGGTCGGCGGGCCGGAGAATTGACACCGGACGTCCGGTCGCCATCGCGTTGTAGGCCGCTCGAGCCGCCTCGTACCC
>DATHTR010000097.1:0-24747 GCA_035463095.1 Candidatus Angelobacter sp.
GGCGCGAGGTCACGCTCCACCACGGCAGCGGCCTCGTCCGCGTCCGCGGCCCAGCTCACCCGGTCGAGGCCCGCGGCCCGGGCCGCCTCGGCGATCCAGCGTCCGCGCTCGCCAACGGCCACCAGCCCGTCGACGGCGCGCCCGGCCTGGGTGCCGACCGCGCGATGCAGCTCCTCCTCCTGCGGGCCGAGCTCGAGCATGTCGCCCAGCACGGCAAGCCGGCGCCGTCCGTCGGCAAGGGGCGTCTCGGCCAGGAAGCCGATGGCGGCGAGCACGCTCACCGGCGAGGCGTTGTAGGTGTCATCCACGAGCGTCGCGCCGGAGGCCGACTCGACCGGCGCCATGCGATGCTCGGCCCGGCTGCCGGCCGCCAGCGCGGCCTCGATGTCGGGCATCGGCACGCCGAGATGATCGGCCGCGGCGGCAGCGGCCAGAGCGTGCGGGACGAGGTGACGGCCGGGGCTGGCGCTGCGGACGCGGCGCGTCCCCCACGGCCCGACGAGCGTGAACTCCGCCCCCGCCAGGCCGAGCGACGTCACCTCCTCGGCCCGCACGTCGGCGTCCGGACCGAGGCCGAAGGTCAGCACGCGAGCGCGCGTGACGGACCGCATGGCGGCGACGCGCGGATCATCGGCGTTGAGGATCGCCAGGCCGTCCGACGGCAGGGCGGCCGGCAGCTCGCTCTTGGCCTGCGCGATGCGCTCCAGGCTGCCGGCACGCTCCAGGTGCGTCGGGTGGACGGCCAGCACGATCCCGATCTCGGGCCGCGCGATCTCGGCCAGCCTCGCGATCTCACCCACCGTGTACATGCTCATCTCGAGCACGGCCACCTCGTGCGCCGGCTCGAGCCGCAGCAGGGTCATGGGCAGGCCGGTCTCCGAGTTCAGGTTGCCCTCGTTGCGCAGCGTGACGAAGGCACGGCTCACGACGTCGGCGGTGATCTCCTTCGCGATCGTCTTTCCGGTCGAGCCGGTGATGCCCACCACCCGGACAGCGTGCCGATCGCGCCACCATGCCGCCAGGTCCTGGAGCGCGACGAGAGGGTCGGCAACCCGGATCACCGCCGCATCGATCCCGCGGGGAAGCTGCGTGGGACGCGAGACGAGCGCTCCCGCAGCGCCTGCCCGCAGGGCCTCGACGACGTAGTCATGTCCGTCCACGCGCTCACCCTGCAGGGCGACGTACAGGCTGCCGGGGGTGACGCGCCGGGAGTCGACGGAGGCGCCGGTGACGGCGGTGACCGAGGTCGGTCCGATGAGGTGGCCGTCGACGACGGGGACGAGCTCGTCGATGCGGATGGGAGGCACGTGGACCACGCTGCGGACTACCGGCGAGTCTAGCAGTCTCACGGCTGTGCGACCGGCTCCAGCGGCCGGTCCGGCGGGATCGCCAGGTACTGGAGCACCTGCGCCATGAGGCGCGAGTAGACGGTCTCCGGACGCTCGGCCATCTGGTACCGGCCCCACACGTTGGGGCGATGAAGGAGCACGAGCGTCACGAGCTTCCGCTCCGCGTGCGGGAGGAAGCCGATGTAGCTCGAGTCGACCCAGCCGTCGATGTACTCCCAGCGGGTGACGGTCTCGCCGTCGGCATCCTTGCGCTCGACGGGGCCGGCGATCTGCGCGGTGCCGGTCTTCCCGGCCACCGTGTAGCCCGGGATCTGGGCGCCCTTGGCGATGCCGTCGTCGATCGCGCCAACCAGCAGATCGACCATCGCATCGGCCGTCGACTCCTGCATGACCCGCTCGCCGGGCGGATGGCGGGCCTCGTGCGAGGAGCCGTCCGGGTCGGTCCAGCCGGCGACGACGTGGGGGGTCACCAGCGTGCCGCCGTTGGCGAAGGCGGCGTATCCGGCCAGCAGCTGCACCGCCGTCACGCTGAGCCCCTGGCCGAACGCGGTCTGGGCCGCGGTCAGATCGCCGGACGCATTCGGGCCGTCGGGGTCCCACACGCGCCCGCTCGCCTCGGCTGCCAGCTCGATGCCGGTCGGCGAGCCGAACCCGTAGCGCTGGAAGGCGCGGTACAGCTCGCCCCGCCCGAGCTCGAGGCCGATCTTGGCGGCGCCGACGTTGTTCGAGAGCGCGAGCACCTCGCCGGCGGTGATCTCCCCACGACCATGGGGGTGGTCGTAGCGATCGGCGTTTTGGATCCGGATGGTGCCGATGCGCAGGTTGTTGTCGTCGAGGAAGGTATCGCGGGTGCTGATCGCACCGGCATCGAGGGCGGCGGCGATCGTGAACGCCTTCATCACCGATCCCGGCTCGTACTGTCGGGCGACGGCCGGGTTCGCGAAGCGCTCGCCCTCGGTGGTGGCGAACTCGTTCGCGTCGTAGGACGGGTAGCTCGCCATGCCGACGATCGCCCCGGTGTCGGCGTCCATGACGATCCCGGTGACGCCGACCGCTCGGTTCTTGCGGAAGGTCGCCCACATCTCCCGCTCGAGCAGGTGCTGCACCCCGACGTCGATGGTGAGGCGCAGGTCCGCTCCGTCGACCGGCTCGGTGAGGAGCGTCGCCGAGTCGGCGATGCGGCGACCGATCACGTCCTCCTGCGCGGTCACCCGTCCGGGAGCGCCGGCGAGGAGCGCGTTCTCCCGCCCCTCGACGCCGTATTGCCCCCGGCCGTCGACGTCGACGAAGCCGATGAGCTGCGCCGCGATGGTCGTCTCGCGCGCGACGCCCTTGACCGGATAGACGCGCTTCGTCTCCGGCAGAATGCCGATACCACGGAGGTCGAGCTCGCGCAGTTCCTTGGCCACCTCCGGCGACACGCGGCGCGTGATCCAGACCCAGGCCGCATCGGTCTCGAGCCGATCCAGGACGCGGCGGTACGGGATGCCCAGCACGCGGGCCACCGCCCGCGCGGTCTCCCGCGTGTCGACGACGGTGGGCGGCGTGGCGAACACCGACTGCAGCTCGACCGACGTCGCGAGCAGCTCGCCGTTCACGTCGGTGATCTCGCCGCGCTCCGCGGGGAGCTCCTCGTGCTGGGTCAGCTGGCGCTGGGCCATGGCGGCCAGCTCCGGGCCCTGGACGACCTGCCACCACACGAGGCGGACGCCGATGCCCGTCGCGACCACGGTCACGACGAGGAGGAGGACCAGTGCGCGGGCACGACTGTCGGTCCTGGCGAGCATTCAGCGCGTCTCCATGGAACGGCCGCCTCGCGGCCGCGGGCTAGGTCAATCGGATTCGGACTCCGGTGCCGTCGCGTACGTGACGGCGGTCGGGTCGAGAGGAACCAGGCGAAGCTCCCGCTGCGCCTGCCGCGTGATCTCGGCGGGTGAGCGGGCCTGCCCGATCGCCCAGATCAGCTGCTGTTGATCGGCGCGCGCCTCGGCCAGCCTGGCCTGGAGCCCGTCGATCTCATAGCCGGTCGCCGCCACGCGGGTCGACTGGCTCAGGTAGAAGAACGCGAGCGCCGCGGCGACCGCGATGGCCACGAGCAGCGGCCGCACGTCGAGCCTGCGCTCGACGCGACGCACCACGCCGCTGCCCCGTCCGCGCCGCGGCTGCGGCCGGGTCCTGGGGCGGGGCCGTGGGCGGGCGCGCCGGCCCAGCGGACCCAGGAACCAGGGGCCGGTTGCCGGTCGAGCGCCGATCACCGCCATGCTCGGCGCGTCCTACGCCGCCGAGGCCCGGCGGCGCGCCGCGATGCCGAAGGCAACCGGCGACTCGAAGTCGAGGCTCTCTTCGATCTCGATCGCGGCGACCTCGTCGCTCAGCCAGTAGCGCTCCTCGCTCGCGGCGCGCGTGCGACGCTCGCGAAGGTCGCGCTGGCGGGCGGAGTACATCCGGCGCCGGCTGGCCTGGTGTCGGGAACGACCCTTGCTCATCTCACCCTCCTCCTTGGGCTCGCCCATCGAGCTTCTCGGCGACGCGCAGCTTCGCGCTGCGCGCGCGGCGGTTCCGCCGGACCTCCTCGGTGCCGGGGGTGATCACGCCCTTCGTGATCGCGCGCAGCTGCGCGCGGTGACCGCAGGTGCAGGCCGGCGGCGGGGGCTCCTCGATGCAGTCGCGGCTCTCGCGTGCGACGAACCGCTTCACGATGCGGTCCTCGAGGCTGTGGTAGCTGATGACGGCCATCCGGCCGCCGGGCCCGAGCGCCGCCAGAGCGCCGGCAAGGCCCGAGGACAGCACCTCGATCTCGCGGTTCACGGCGATGCGCAGGGCCTGGAAGGTCCGCGTTGCCGGGTGGATCCGCGCACCGGGCCCGTGGCGCGATGGCGCGACCGACTCGACGATCGCCGCCAGCTCGGCCGCGGTCACGAGACGGCCTTGCGCACGCGCCGCCACGATCGCCTTCGCGATGCGGCCAGCACGGCGCTCTTCACCAAACGTCGCGATGATTCCGGCGAGCTCTCGCTCCGAGGAGCGGTCGATGAGCTCGAGAGCCGAAAGACCAGTCGTTTCATCGAATCTCATGTCCGGCGGCCCGGAGGCCGCGAAGCTGAATCCTCGGTCCGCATCGGCGAGCTGATAGCTCGAGAGGCCGAGGTCGAAGACGACGGCGTCGAGCGGGATGAAGCCCGCGTCGGTCGCCGCGTCGTAGATCGACTCGAAGTTCGCGTGGCGCAGCACGACGCGGTCGCCGAAGCGCGCCAGGACGCGTTTCGCCTCCGTGATGGCCGCCCGATCGGCATCGAGGCCGAGCAGGCGGCCATCCGGAGACGTGGTCTCCAGGAGCCGCTCGGCGTGCCCACCGCCGCCGACCGTGCAATCAGCCACGGAGCTGCCGGGACCGATGCCGAGCGAGGAAACGACCTCGTCGGCCAGGACCGGCAGGTGCCCTTCTCCCATGTGGCGTTGCACCTCTCTTGTCGGACGGCGGGCCGAGCGGCCCGGAGACGCATCAATTCCCGGGACACCGTCAGATGCCCAGGTCGGCGAGGTGCTCGGCGAGCGCCTCCGGCTCGTCCTCGATCTGCGACCGATACGGCTGCCACCGTGTCGGTGCCCAGATCTCGAGCCGGTTCAGCGCGCCGACCACGACCACCTCGCCCCCGGTCAGGTCGGCGTACTCGCGCAGGTAGCTCGGGACCAGGACGCGTCCCTGCCGGTCGAGCTCCACCTCGACCGCACCCGAGCTCATGAAGCGGCCGAACTGTCGCGCCGCCGCATTCGTGGTGGGCAGGGCCTGGATCCTGGCCGCCAGGTCGTCCCAGGTCTCGGCCGGGAAGATCGCCAGGCATCCGTCGAGCCACCGGGCCAGCGTCGCTCCCTGCGCCAGGCGCGGCCGGAAGCGCATCGGGACCGCGACTCGTCCGCGGTCGTCGAGCGTGTGCCGGAATTCGCCGGTCAGAAAGGAGGCCCGATCCATGTCGCCTGCGACTCACCACTTCTCCCCATTTGGCCCCATTTGGAACCACAGGGCGCCACTATACAGGGCAAGTGCAACCCGTCAAGGCTTTTTCACGCGACGTGGGTGGGCCGATGGTCCCGGTCGGTCATGGGCCGGCCGGACCGGTGCGCCTCGGAACGGCCGGCACCTCGGTGCCCTGCCGTGTCAGCGGGACGAACGCATTGCCCGACGGGCACGATCAACCCGCCGTTCGTCCAACGGACTGCTCGTCCGCTTGACGCGGCGGCGGCGGGATCCGGCCTGGTCGGGCACGATGGCCCCCGAGGGACTACGGAGCGGGCGTGGCCTCGGGGAAGTCGTCGAGCTCGTCCTCGTCGAGGTATACCGAGCGGCGTTCGCCATCGGCGGTGAGGAAGACGGCACGGATGCGGAAGTCGCCCGAATCGGGATAGGTGTATGCCCAGCCGACGAGGCCGCCCTCCTGCGTGACCCAGAAGACGTTGCCGTCGGCCGCCTCGAGTGGCTCCACCTCCGCGAAGGAGAAGTTGCGGAAGCTGGTGCCGCGGGTGTCGGTCACATCGCCATCGTCATCGACGGCGTACAGGGTGTATCCCTCCGGCCCGACCGAGACCTCGTAGAAG
This sequence comes from Candidatus Angelobacter sp., assembly GCA_035463095.1. Classification (GTDB taxonomy): domain Bacteria; phylum Chloroflexota; class Limnocylindria; order QHBO01; family QHBO01; genus JACDBZ01. Next base: position 5,943 of record DATHTR010000097.1, read on the forward strand.
GCGAAGGAGTCACCGGCGGTCGGGGTCGGCTCGGGCGTCGGGGTCTGCGGGCCGGTCCCGGTCGGGGTCGGCTCGGGCGTCGGTTCGTCCGTCGGGCTGGGGGTCGGCGCCGGCGTTGGCTCTGCCGTCGGGCTGTCGGACGGCGTGGGCTCGGCGGTCGGGGTCGGCGTGGTCACCGCGACGCCGTCGTCCCGTCCGAACAGGAACCACGCGCCCGCGCTCCCGCCGCCGACCAGCAGGAGCAGCAGGAGGAGAAGCAGGACCGGGGCGCGCCGTCGGCGCTGCTCGACCGGCGCAGGCGGAGGCGGCGGCTCGGCCATCGGCGCCCGCGGACGGCGAAGGGCCTCGAGCTCCTCGGTCGGGATGACGAGGACGCCGCGCAGGTAGCGCGGACAGTTTCCGTACCCGCGCTCCTGGCACACGCGTGTCTGCTGCTCGGCAGAGATGGAGGCGGGTTCGCCGAAGGCGAAGCATCGGTGCTCGTCACTGATGCCTTCCACGTACTCGGTGCGCTCGGAGGCGAGGCCGAGGAACGGGCAGATGTGCTCCGGGCGCTCGGCGAGCTTCGCGAAGAGGGCGCGGCGCTCGGCCTCGCGGGCGGCCTCGGCGGCAGCCTCCTCCTCGCGCTTGCGTCGTCCGAACACGGGCACCTCCGGTCAGCGGCGGCCGCGGAAACCCGCGGTCGGCGAGAGTCTAGCGTGGGCAACCCGCGTGCCGCGACGCCACGGCCGACCCACGACCCGGATGGTACGAAGGCGTCATTGTTGCCAGGACGCCACGCGGCCTAGGCTGTCGGTGCTGCCAACCACCGCGAGGAACCCGAGGCGACCCCATGGCGCTGAACCCAATCGAGGGGGGCGACGAGCGCCGACCCATTCCGAGGACGGGTCGCATCCGACGCTGCTCCGTTCGACACGTGAGCATCCTCGCCACCGATCCCCCCTCCGTCCAGGTCGACTGCCTGCTCGGCGGCCTCGAGAACCCGCTCCCGCTCGGCACCATGGACGAGGCACGTCCGGTCTGCAACGCCTGCACGGCGCGCTCGGTCTGGCGCGAGGACGAGGACTGAGCCTTCGCCTTGGCAGCCGGACCACACTGCGTGTCGGCCGAGGTTCCTGGAGGCGGCCTGTAAGCCGAGTTCTGTCGTGAGCCGATGCGAGCACCGGTCACGGACGGCCATCCATCTGTGCGACCTACCCGGGAGCTGAGCGAGCCACCTGCTGCGGCCGAAGCCGCCTTGCGCTCCCCTATTCGGTCTTGCTCCGGCTAGAGCTTGCCCGTTTCACTCCCATCGGCCCGGCCTCATCGGCTGGGGATGGGCATCGTCACTGTGGCGCTGGTCCTCACCTCGCGGTGGACGGGTGTTACCCGCTAGCCTGCTCTGTGGAGCTCGGACTTTCCTCGGACGCGGCCTTTCGACCGATGCGCCCGCGACCATCCGGCCGCCTCCAGGCCGACCATTCTACCCGATTCGAACGCCTGTTCGGTTCTGTGCGCTCGATGACGCCTCACCCGTCGGCGTCGGGAGGGCGTCCAGGATGGCCTCGGCGATGACCCGGTAGCCCTCGGCGTTGGGGTGGACGTCACCGCGGCCGATGCCGGTCAGCTCGTCCTCTCGACCGAGGAACGCCGCGTACAGATTCACCAACCCGACCTCGCGCCGCTCGGCGACACAGGCGATCCGATCGTTCAGCCCCGGTGCGGGGTCCGCCGGATCGCAGGCGACCACGCCGTCGGCGCCGACGATGGTCGCGACGGCGATCGGCTCGACGTCGGGGTTGTAGTAGGCCAGCAGGAGAACGGTCGGCTCGGCATCGGCGGCGTCGAGCGCGACCCGCAGGCGCGCCACCACCTCGTCCAGCGCGGCGGCTGCCTCCTCTGCCGCCGCGGCAGCGATCCCCTGGCACTCGGGCGAGGCGCGGTCCTCCACGCACGCGGGGTGGCGCCGGATGCGCAGGAGCTCGTTCGCTCCCAGGCCGATGGTCACGAGCTCGACCCGCGGCCCGAGCTCGTCGATGGCTGCCTCCACGTCATCGATGCGGTTCTCCAGGAAGCCGGTCGCCGTCTCGCCCGGCACGGCGAGGACCCGCGCCTCGCCGATGGTGCTGCCCGCACCCGCGAGCCGGTCGACGACGCGGGCCGGGTATCCGTTCCGCTGTGGCTGTGGCACGCCGACCCCGAACGTCACCGAGTCACCGAGCGCCAGGTAGACCCCGCCGTCGTCGGTCTGGAGCGGCTCGGCAGTCGGGACCGGCAGGCTCGTCGGACGTGAGCTCGCCGTCGACGATGGTGACGGGAACGGCGTGGGGGTCGGGCCCGGATCTGCCGAGCACGCAGCGATGACCACGATGCCGACGATCCCCCACCACCGGGCCGAGGCTCGGATCACCGGATCACTCGCAGAACTCGGTGGCAACGGCGCCGACGCAGTGATAGCGCTCCTGCAGGCGGTCGATCACCCAGCGATGCCCGTCCGTCTCGCGCATCTCGACCAGGACCTCGTAGGCGCGAACGTCGTGCCGCCCGCCGATGGGCGTGACGCGCACCCACGCTCGCGGCGGAGCGTCGTCGAGCAGCAGCCGCCGTTCGACGATCGGCTCACCGGCGGGAGCGGTCCCCAGGGTGATCTCCTCGAGCGCGTCGAGGAGCTCGTCGGGACTGCGCACGCCTCCGCCTCCGGGGCCGATGCCGATCGGCTCTCGCTCGACCCACTCGGTGATGGACCCGGCGGACTCCACCGGCGCGGTCCACGGCTCGTCACTGAACGGGCCGCTGCAGCCGGTCAGGCCCGCGACGAGGAGCGCGCCGGCAACGGCGGCGCGACGGATCGGGGGCGCCCGGCGGTCAGCGGCCGTCGATCGCGACGTTACTGAGCCGGTCGGCATCGGTATTGAGCTCGCGCGGGACATGGCCGACCGAGTATCCGTCGAATCCGCGGAGGAGCGTCATCACGGCGGTGTGCAGCGGCTTGAGATCGGGGTGCTTCACGCGATAGATGCCGCTGATCTGGCGCGCCACGAGCTGCGAGTCCATGCGCAGGTCGACGTGGGTGGCGCCCAGGCGCTGCGCCTCCTCGAGGGCGAGCAGCACGGCGGTCCACTCCGCGACATTGTTCGTGGCACGACCGAGGCCCTCGGCGATCTCCGACACGACGCTCCCGTCGGTTGCGTCACGCAGGATGGCTCCCGCCCCGGCCGGCCCGGGATTCCCGCGCGCCGCGCCGTCGGTATGGATGACGAGCCTCACCGAATGCCGGCCTTGCCGATCTCGCTCGTGACCTCGAGGATCGCCTTGGTGATCTTGATGTCGCGCGGGCAGGCCTCCACGCAGTTGAAGGTCGTCCGGCAGCGCCACACCCCGTCGGGATCGGCCATGATCTCGAGCCGTTCCTGCTTCGCCGTGTCGCGGGTGTCGACGATGAACCGATGCGCGTTCACGATCGCCGCGGGGCCGACGTACGAGCCGTCGCTCCAGAACACCGGGCAGCTGGTGGTGCAGGCCGCGCACAGGATGCAGCGGCTGGTGTCCTCGTAGCGGTTCCGGTCGGCCTGGGACTGACGACGCTCCTTGCCGTCGTCGGGGATCTCGTCGTTGACGAGGAACGGCATGACGGAGCGGTACTGCTCCCAGAACGGCTCCATGTCGACGAGCAGGTCCTTGACGATGCCCAGTCCCCGGATCGGCTCGACGGTGATCCGGGTCCCGGCGTCCTTGACGAGGTACTCGCACGCCAGCCGGTTCCGGCCGTTGATGAGCATGGCGTCCGAGCCACACACGCCGTGAGCGCACGAGCGGCGGAAGGTGAGCGTCCCGTCCTGGTACCACTTCACCTGGTGCAGCAGGTCGAGCACCCGGTCGGTCGGCTCGGCCTGCACCTCGTACTCCTCCCAGTGCGGCTCCGCGTCGAGCTCGGGGTTGTAGCGCTGGATGCGCAGGTTGACGTCCATCGGCATGTCAGTAGGTCCGCGCCTTGGGCTCGAACTTCGTGATCGTCACCGGCCGATAGGCCAGCTCGACCTCGTCCGAGCCGGGATGGCGGCGGGCGAAGGTGTGCTTCAGCCACTCAGCGTCGTCGCGCTCGGAGAAGTCCTCCCTGGCGTGCCCGCCCCGGGACTCCTTGCGGGCCAGCGCCGATGCGACCGTGGCCTCCGCGCAGTCGAGCAGGTACTCGAGCTCGAGCGCCTCGCCGAGGTCGGTGTTGTAACGGCAGCCCTTGTCGTCGACGAGCAGGTGCCGCGCCCTGCCGCGGAGCGCCGCGACCTCGTCGCGCGCCTCCGTCAGGAGCTTCTCGGTGCGGTAGACCCCGCACTTCGTGAACATCACCTCCTGCAGCTCGGTGCGGATCACGGCCGGCCGTTCCCCTTGGCGGGTGGCGAGCAGATCGGAGATCCGCGACTGCGTGGCGAGCTCCGCCTCGGGGTCCGGGGCCGGCTCCGGGAGCGACGCGAGGTCGGCGGCCATCCGCTTTCCGGCGCGACGGCCGAAGACGAGGATGTCGAGCAGCGAGTTCGTGCCGAGCCGGTTCGCCCCGTGGACGCTGACGCAGGCCACCTCGCCGGCGGCGTAGAAGCCGGGGACGATGCCGTCCCCCTCGTCGGCGCGCACCCGGCCGTCGATGTCGGTCGGGACGCCGCCCATGGCGTAATGCGCGGTCGGCTGGATCGGCACGAGATCGGTCAGCGGGTCGAGGCCGAAGTAGGTGCGGATGAAGCCACTCATGTCGGGCAGCTTCTTCTCGAGCACCTCGGCGCCCAGGTGGCGCACGTCGAGATGGACGTAGTCCTCGCCGTCGATCCCGCGCCCCTCGGCGATCTCCAGGTAGATGCTGCGTGACACGACGTCCCGGCTGGCGAGGTCCTTCATGGTCGGTGCGTAGCGCTCCATGAAGCGCTCGCCCTCGCTGTTGACGAGGAAGCCGCCCTCGCCGCGCATCGCCTCGGACAGCAGGAATCCGAGCTTGTACATGCCGGTCGGATGGAACTGGAAGAACTCCATGTCCTCCAGCGGCAGGCCGCGGCGGTACGGGATCGCCATCCCGTCGCCGGTCAGGGTGTGGGCATTCGAGGTGACCTTGAAGACCTTGCCGTAGCCGCCCGTCGCGAACAGGACGGCGCGCGCCCGGAAGGCATGCAGCTCGGTGGTCGCCGTCTGGAGCGCGAGCACCCCGCTCACCGGGCCGGTCGGGCCCCCGGGCAGGAGCAGGTCCAGGACCTGGTACTCGTCGAAGAAGGCGACCTCGGCCCGGATGCACTGCTGGAACAGGGTCTGGAGGATGGCGTGGCCGGTGCGGTCGGCGGCGAAGCAGCTGCGACGAACCGGGCCCTCGCCGTAGTTGCGCGTGTGGCCGCCGAAGCGCCGCTGGTTGATGAGGCCGTCCTCGGTGCGGTCGAAGGGCAGGCCGAGATGCTCGAGATTGATGATCGTGTCGACCGCGTCATGGCACATGACCTCCGCCGCATCCTGGTCGACGAGATAGTCGCCGCCCTTGACGGTGTCGAACCAGTGCCACTCCCAGTGGTCCTCCTCGGTGTTGCCGAGGGCGGCGCACACCCCGCCCTGGGCCGCGCCGGTATGGCTGCGCGACGGGTACAGCTTGCTGATGACGCCGATGCGCGCGGTCGGCCCGAGCTCCTGCTTCAGCTCGAGCGCGGCATACAGGCCGGCCCCGCCGGCGCCGACCACCACCGCGTCCATCTCGTGGACGCGGTGCGGCGGGATGAGCCGGGCTCCCGGCGCGACGAGCGTCATGCCAGCCACCCCGCCGCCGCGGCGGACGCATCGGGATCGAAGAGCACGATGATCAGCATGCCGAGCACGAGCCAGATCGCGCTCAGGGTCAGCAGCGCTCCGATGATCAGGCTCCGTGCGCGCCGATGGCTCACGTAGTCGGAGACCACCACCCGCGCGCCGTTCGCACCATGGACGAATGCGAGGACGAGGAGCAGGAAGTCGTAGATCCGCCAGAACGGGGTGCCCCATCGGCTCTGGACGAACGCGAAGTCGATCTCGCCGCCGGCCAGCTCCACGAGCACGTGCATGATGAACATGTGCCCGAGAAGCAGGATCACCAGCGCCAGGCCGGAGAGGCGCATGAAGTACCACCAGAACCGTTCGCGGCCCGAGGCCTCCGGCTTCGGCCGGGCGGCGCGGGACGGGTTCGTGTAGACCGTGCGCGGCTGGCGGGCGGTGGTCGTCATCGGCTCAGCCCCATCCCACGAATGGACGCAGCATGATCAGTCCCAGCGGGATCATGGCGATGATCGTGGCCGCGATGACCCCGTAGGTCAGCGGGCGGTAGTAGACGGTCAGCGACGGCCAGAAGTCCATGGCGATGACGCGCATCCCGTTGAGCGCGTGGTACACGACCGCGGCCATCAGGACGATCTCGCCGATGCGCGCCGGAAGGTTCTTGAAGATGCCGACCGCAGCGTTGTAGACCTCCGGCCCGAACAGCACCGTCGAGGTCTCGACGATGTGCATGAACAGGTAGAACAGCACGCCGATGCCGCTGGCCCGGTGGCCGAACCAGGCGAGCTGGGACCACGAGACCTGGTAGCCGAACAGCTTGATCACGTCAGGTGCGCATCTCCCACGGGGCGCCGCCCGATGGGGCGGCGCAGACTAGCGGCTTCCCGATTCTAGCCGCCGATGCCGCCCGGCGTGGGACCGAGGATCAGGCGGCTGCGCGCACCCTGGCGGCAACGGCCTCGCCGAACTCGCGGGTGCCGGCCGATCCACCGAGGTCGTAGGTCACGGTCTCGCCAGCCGCGATCACCTCGCGCACGGCGCGCTCCACGACGTCCCCCGCCGCGGTCTCCCCGAGGTGGCGGAGCATGAGCGCCCCGGACAGGATGAGCGCCGTCGGGTTCGCCTTGTTCTGTCCCGCGTACTTCGGCGCCGATCCATGGACCGGCTCGAAGACCGCCGCCTTCTCCCCGATGTTCGCGCCGGGCGCGACGCCGAGCCCACCGACCAGCCCGGCCGCCAGGTCCGACACGATGTCGCCGTACAGGTTCGGCAGGACCAGGACGTCGTACAGCTCCGGCTTCTGGACGAGCTGCATGCACATGTTGTCGACGATGCGGTCCTCGAACTGCACGCGGCCCTCGTATTCGGCGGCGACCTGCTGGCAGCTCTCCAGGAAGAGGCCGTCGGACAGCTTCATGATGTTCGCCTTGTGCACGGCGGTCACCTTCGAGCGGCCGTTGCGCAGCGCGTAGTCGAAGGCGTAGCGGGCGATCCGCTTGGAGGCATGGCGGGTGATGATCTTGATGCTCTCGGCCGCATCGGCCCCGACGCGGTGCTCGATGCCGGCGTAGAGATCCTCGGTGTTCTCGCGGACGATGATGAGGTCGACGTTCTCGAAGCGGGACTCGACACCAGCCATGCTGCGCGCGGGCCGGACGTTGGCGTAGAGCTCCAGGGCCTGGCGCAGGCCGACGTTGACGCTGCGGAATCCGGAGCCGACCGGCGTGGTGATCGGTCCCTTGATGGCCACTCCGTTGGCGCGGATGGAGTCCAGGACCCGCTCCGGCAACGGCGTGCCCTCGGTCGCGATGGTGGCTTCCCCGGCCTCCTGGACGTCCCAGGCGAAGTCGATGCCGGTCGCCTCCAGCACGCCGCGGGTCGCGTCGGCGAGCTCGGGGCCGATGCCGTCGCCGGGAATCAGGGTCACGCTGTAGGTCACGGACGGATGGTCTCCACGTGCGGCCGGTCAAAGCGCCGGCGTACGGGCGTGAAGTCTAGCCCGATCCTGCGTGCGGGTGACCGAGCTCGGACAGCCGCTGCGAGACGAGCGCCTCGCCGGCGATCATCGCGTGCGGGCTCCCGGTCACCGCCTCGAGGAACACGGTCCGCGGCAGCCGGTAGACCTCGAGCGCCTCCCGGACGACGACCGTCGCCGTGCGCGGCCTCTGGCTGAGGAGCGCGATCTCGCCGAAGCCATCGCCGGGCCCGAGGCGGGCCACCGGACGCTCGTCGTGCACGACCTCCACCGTCCCGTCGACGAGGAGGTACCAGCAGTCGCCGGAGTCACCCTGCCGGATCACTTCGGCGCCGATCTCGTGACGCTCGTGGACCATCCCCGCCGCGATCTGCTCGAGCGCGGTCATCGGCAGCGGCGTGAACATCGGCACGCCGCGAAGGAGCTCCACCTGGCGGTGCGGGACGACGGCCGCGGCATCCGCGCTGCGAACCACCCCGACCGACACGAATGCCAGCACCGGCAGGATCGCCCCGGCCGCGATGAACGCGCCGGGGATGCCGAGCGCGCCGACGAGCACCGGGGCGACGAGCGACCCCAGGCCGAAGGTGAGCGAGACGATGCCCTCGAGCGCCCCGAAGACGCGTCCGCGCAGGGCGTTCGGCACGCAGCGCTGCATGAGCGTGAAGCCGGAGACATCGAGCACGGCGTTCGACACGCCGAGCACGGCCAGCGCCACGAAGGCGACCGGCGTGACGGGCAGCAGGCCGATGATCGCGATCGGCAGTCCCCACCCCGCGAGGGCGAGGCTGAGCGGCGTGGCGAGCCGCGTCCGCATCACGAGCGTGAACGCCAGGAACGCCCCGACGAGCCCGCCGGCGCCGATGGCCGAGTTCAGGTAGCCGACCCCGGCCTCGCCGATTCCGAGTAGCTCGACCGACAGGGCCACGAGCAGCACGGTCAGGATGCCGCGCACGAAGGTCTGGATGCTGAACAGGCCGATGAGCAAGCCGGCCGACGGATAGGAGCGGAGAGCCGCGAAGCCGGCCAGCGCCTCGCGCAGCCGAGACCTGCGGTCACCTCCCGGGTCGATCGGGCGGCGAGCGTCGATCCGCAGCACGGTGAAGGCGGCCACGGTGAATCCGGTGGCGGTCGCGGCGAGCCCGAGCACCGGGCCGCCGAGCGCCAGGAGGATGCCGCCGATCGCCGGACCGATCAGCGTGCCGATGGACTCGCCGGTGCTCGTGACCGCATTCGTGGCCACCAGCTCCTGCGGCGAGCGCGCGAGCGCGGGCATGAGGGCCATGGTGGTGGGCCGATGCAGCGCGGCGAGCACCCCTTCCACCACGACCGCTCCGAACACGAGCGCCGGCGGCAGACCGGTGACGATGACGGCAGCGATGCCCCACACCACCAGGGCCCGGCCGGCGTGGATGCCCAGCAGCACGCGGTTCGGCGCGACGCGATCGGCGAGGGTGGTGACGAGCGGCGCGAGCAACGCGGCCGGCAGCATCCGCAGCGTGCTGGCCAGGCCCGCCGCCACGACGCCGCCGACGTCGTAGGCGAACACCAGGACGCAGACGAGATAAGTCCACTGCCCGGCGATGCCGAGCAGCCACGCCGCCTCCGCGCGCCGGATCGACGGATTGCCCGCCACGTGGCGGAGCGCCTCGATGAGCATGCGTCAGTGCCGAACGCGGGACTGCCGCGGGCCGCGCGCGGCGAGTGGCTCCATCAGCAGAGCGTAGCCGGATCGATCTCGCGGCGGAAGGGCGAGCGGTGGCGGTCCGGCGTGACGACTACAATTGGGTCTCCCCGCGTCGGCCGACCCTCCCGAGCGCGCGCGCCCGACGACGAACGCAGCAGGAGAACTGAGTGAAGCTCCAGGAGTACCGGTCGAAGGAGATCCTGGCCCGCCACGGCGTGCCGCTCCTCGCCGGCATGACGGCCACCTCGCCGGAAGAGGCGCGGGCCGCGGCACAGGACATCGGTGGACCGGTCGTCGTCAAGGCCCAGGTCCTCGTCGGCGGTCGCGGCAAGGCGGGCGGCGTGAAGCTGGCCGAGACGCCGGACGAGGCGGAGCAGAAGGCCCGCGACATCATCGGCCTCGACATCAAGGGCACGACGGTGAAGACGGTGCTCGTGGCGCCGGCCGCGGACATCGCGCACGAGTACTACCTCGGCCTCATCCTCGACCGCGCGAACAAGGCGATCACCGTGATCGCCTCCGCCGAGGGCGGCGTCGAGATCGAGGAGACCGCGAAGACGAACCCCGAGGCCATCCTGCGGCTGCCGTTGCACCCGCTCATCGGGCTGCAGGAGCACGAGACGCGGCGCATCGGCTTCTTCCTGGGCATCCCGGCGGAGCTGCGCAAGGACTTCGCGACCGTGATGCGCGGCCTGCATGCCGCCTTCGTCGAGTCGGATGCCGACCTCGCCGAGATCAACCCGCTGGTCGTGACCACCGACGGCCGGCTGCTCGCGCTCGACGCCAAGATCGTGCTCGACGACTCCGCGCTCCCTCGGCACCCCGATCTCGAAGAGATGCGCGACCTCAACGAGGAGGAGCCATCGGAAGTCGCGGCGCGCGAGGCGGGCATCAGCTTCATCAAGCTCGACGGAAGCATCGGCTGCATGGTGAACGGCGCCGGGTTGGCGATGACGACCATGGACCTCGTGAAGCTCGCCGGTGGGGAGCCGGCGAACTTCCTCGACATCGGCGGCGGAGCGAAGGCCGACAAGGTGACCGCCGCGTTCCGGATCATCCTCGACGATCCCAACGTGAAGGCGATCCTCATCAACATCTTCGGGGGCATCACTCGCGGTGACGAGGTGGCCCGCGGAATCGTGGAAGCGAGGTCCAACCTCGAGCGGGACGTCCCCATGGTGGTGCGGATCGTCGGCACGAACGCCGAGGAGGCCAGGCCGATCCTGGCCGAGGCCAACCTCATCACCGCCGACTCGCTGGACGACGCAGCGGCGAAGGCCGTGGCAGCGGTGAAGGGAGCGGCGGCATGAGCATCCTCGTCAACCGCGACACGCGCCTGCTGGTGCAGGGCATCACCGGCCGAGAGGGCGAGTTCCACTCGACCGCCATGCTCGAGTACGGGACGAACATCGTCGCCGGCGTGACGCCCGGCAAGGGCGGCCAGTCAGCGCTCGACGGCCGCGTCCCGGTATTCGACACCGTGGCCGACGCCGTGGAGCAGACCGGCGCGAACGCGTCCTGCATCTTCGTGCCGGCGGCCTTCGCCCCCGACGCGATGCTCGAGGCATCGGCCGCGCGGATCCCGCTCGTCGTCTGCATCACCGAGGGCGTTCCCGCGCTCGACATGCTGCGCGTGTACCACGTCCTGCGAGCGAATGGCACGCGGCTCATCGGGCCCAACTGCCCGGGCCTGACGACCGTCGACGAGGCGAAGGTCGGGATCATTCCCGGGAACATCCACACCCGCGGGTCCGTGGGACTCGTCTCCCGTTCGGGGACGTTGACCTACGAGGTCGTGCAGGCCATGACCGATGCCGGCATGGGCCAGTCGACCTGCGTCGGCATCGGCGGTGACCCCGTCATCGGCACCAACTTCATCGACGTGCTCGACATGTTCAACCAGGACCCGGAGACCGAGGCGATCGTGATGATCGGCGAGATCGGCGGCGAGGAGGAGGAGAAGGCCGCGGCGTTCTGCGCGCGCGAGGTGCGCAAGCCGATGGCCGCGTTCATCGCCGGCCGCACAGCCCCTCCCGGGCGCCGGATGGGCCACGCCGGGGCGATCATCAGCTCCGGCGGCGAGGGCACGGCCGAGTCGAAGCGCAGCGCGCTCGAGGAGGCAGGGATCCGGGTCGCCGACTCGCCATCGGACATCCCGCGGCTGCTTCGAGAGGCGGGCGTCGCCTAGCTCCCCGTGATCGGTCCTGCACCGGCGGACCGTCGGCGAGCTCGCACCCCGGCGACGGCGAGAGCGGCAAGCGCGATGGCCAGGCCCGCGACGATGACGATGTGCCTGGCGTCGTTCGCCATGGCCGTGTTCGGGACGGAGCCGCCATCCGATGCCCCGTCGGCGGCCTCGACGATGATCCGCCCGATCATCCACGGGTGCGGCGTGCACTGGTAGTTGAACGTGCCCGCCTCCGTGAAGGTCCAGCTCCACGACTCGCCGTGCCTGAGCGGGCCCGAGTCGAACACCCCGGACCTCGTCGCGGTGTGGATATAGGCGGAATCCTCGTTGGTCCACGTCACCGTGTCGCCGACCGAGATCCTCAACGTGCTCGGAGCGAAGAAGAAGCCGTGTATCTCGACCTGGTGCTCGGTCTCGGCGCGCACCGGGGCCGGGGCGACGGCGAGAGCAGAGATGCCGAGGGCAAGCCCGGCGGCGACCGTCGCCACGATGGCGATCGACCCGCTGACCGAGGCAGCGGACGCGACGACGAGCTTCCGCATCGGATGCTCCTCCTGATTCGGCGGGCGTCGCGCCGGCCGTGCTGGCCGCCATCGCGCACCGGTGTCCACCGGTATGTGTCGCGGCGCCTCCGAAGCGTTCAATCCTCGCGGGCGGCGTGCTCCAGCAGCTCCCACAGGACTCCGCTCAGGGTGCGGGGATGGACGAAGGCGACCGTCCCATGGGCCCCCGGGCGCGGCTCGCGGTCGATCAGCTCCGCCTCGGCCGCTGCCAGCGCCTCGAGCGATGCCGGCAGGTCATCGGTGAGGAAGCAGACGTGGTGCACGCCTTCGCCGTGGGTCGCGAGGTAGCGGGCCACGCCCGACTCGGTGTCGATCGGCTCGACGAGCTCGAGCCGCGCGGCCGGATCAGGCCCGGTCGGCAGGAAGCAGAGACGGACGCGCTGGGCGGCGAAGATCACCGGGTCGGCCTCGGGCTCGAGGCCGAACACGGACCGGTAGCGAGGCAGCGCATCCTCGATCGAGCGAACGACCACGGCGACGTGGTGGATCGGGCCGACGCGAGGCGCGGTCACGGGCGATGCTCGCCCCAGACCGAACGCAACGTCCCGGCGATCTCGCCGAGGGTGACGTCGGCCTCGACGCAGGTCCGGATCCGCGGGAGGACGTTCTCGGTCCCCGACGCTGCGTCGCGCAGGCCGTCGAGTGCGGCGGCGGCGCGAGATGCATCACGACGTTCGCGGACGGAGCGGGTCCGCGCCACCTGCCGTGCCTCGAGCTCGGGGTCGATGGCCTGGGGCTCGGGCCGCTGCTCGTCGCCCTCGTCGGTGAACGCATTGACGCCGACCACGATCCGCTCCTCGGCCTCGATCGCCCGCTGCACGTCATACGCGGCGTCACCGATCGCGTCCTGCTGATAGCCGTCGGCGATCGCCGCCAGGGTCCCCCCGAGATCACCGATCCGCTCGATCTCCTCGAGGGCGCGAACGACGATCTCGTCCGTCAGCGACTCCACGTACCACGAGCCGGCCAGCGGGTCGACGGTCGCCGCCACCCCCGACTCGTGGAACAACACTTGTTGTGTTCGGAGGGCCAGCCGGGCGGTGGCGGGCGTGGGCAGGCCGAGGGCCTCGTCGAGAGCGTTCGTGTGCAGCGACTGCGCCCCACCGAGCGTGGCGGCCAGCGCCTGGACCGTCGTCCGTACGACGTTCACGTCCGGTTGCTGGGCGGTGAGGGTCGAGCCGTCGGTCTGGACGTGGAAGCGCATCGCCATGCTCTTCGGCTTGGTGGCGCCGAACCGGTCCCGGGCGACGGTGGCCCACACCCGCCGAGCCGCTCGGAACTTGGCGATCTCCTCGAGCAGGTCGTTGTGCGCGGCGAAGAAGAAGGAGAGACGCGGGGCGAAGTCATCGAAGGCCAGTCCCGCGGCCAGGGCCGCCTCGCTGTAGGCGATGGCGTTGGCGACGGTGAACGCGACCTCCTGGATCGCGGTCGCTCCGGCCTCGCGCATGTGATAGCCGCTGATGCTGATCGTGTTCCAGGACGGTAGCTCGGCCCGGCAGTACGCGAAGGTATCGGTCACCAGTCGCATCGAGGGCTCCGGCGGGAAGATGTAGGTCCCGCGGGCGATGTACTCCTTGAGGATGTCGTTCTGGATCGTGCCCCGCAGGGCACGCGGATCGGCCCCGCGACGGCGTGCCACGGTCTCGTACAGGGCGAGCAGGATGGCCGCCGTGGCGTTGATCGTCATCGACGTGCTCACCTGGCCGGGATCGATGCCGTCGAGCAGCACCTCCATGTCGGCCACGGAGTCGATCGGCACCCCCACCCGGCCGACCTCGCCGGTCGACATCGGATCGTCGGAGTCGTACCCGATCTGGGTCGGGAGGTCGAACGCCACCGACAGCCCCGTCTGGCCGCTGGCCAGCAGGTAGCGGTAGCGACGGTTCGTCTCCTCCGCCGACCCGAAGCCCGCGTACTGGCGCATGGTCCACGGCCGTCCGCGGTACCCGGTCGGGTGGATGCCCCGCGTGTACGGGTACGCGCCGGGCTCCCCGAGCTGCGCCTCGGGGTCGAAGCCGGGCGGGTCGGACGGGCCGTAGACCGGCTTGATCTCGATGCCGGACACGGACCGATACGGACGCGGCTCGCGGTCTGGGGGTGGGCTCACGGGCACCGATTGTAGCCGGGGGTCACTCCAGCCGGACGAGCGCGGCACCGGTCGCCACGGCCTGGCCTGAGGCAACCGCCACCTCGATCACCCGACCGGCCCGTGGCGCGCGGACCTCGTTCTGCATCTTCATGGCCTCGATGGTGAGCAGGGCCGCACCCTCCTCCACCTCGTCCCCCTCCCCGACCACCACGGCCACGACGAGCCCGGGCAGGGTCGCCTTCACGGTCACCGGACCGGCGTGGGCCTGCGTGGCCCGCTCCGCCTCGGCGAGCAGTCGCTCGCGCCAGGACCGGACCCCGACCTCGAACCTGCGGCCGTGCAGCGTGACGACCCGATCCGGGCCGCTGCCCTCGACGATCACCGGGATCGACCGCCTACCGTCGGTGAGGCGGGCCGTGCCATGGGCGTCGTCGTCGGACTCGAGCCTCCAGCCGTCCGCCGGTGAGACGACGCGATCGCCGACCCGGATCTCGTAGTCGGTCATCGACGCAGCGCGTCCCGACGCGCGGCCCGTCCCCAGGCCGAGCCGCTGTCCGGGCGCACGGACAGCGCGCCCCGTCGGGGTTGCTGCTCCCGGGCGTCGAGCGCCGCGCGTGCCAGCAGCGCGATGGTGCCCTCGTCCGCGTCGGGCCCTGTCCCCCACCGCTCGGCGATGAGCGACGTGTCGTAGTCGCCGGACATGAACGCCGGATCGTCCACGAGCCACCGCAGGAACCCGTGATCCGTCTGCAGGCCGCCGACGAGCGTCTCGTCGAGCGCTCGGCGCAGCCGATCGACGGCCGCCTCCCGGCGTTCGGCGTGGACCATCAGCTTGGCGAGCAGCGGGTCGTACTCGGGGCGAAGGTCGGTATCGGCCTCCACGCCGCCGTCGACTCGAACGCCCGGCCCATCTGGCATGCGCCAGGCCGTGATGCGACCGGCGGTCGGGCGGAAGCCGTCGTACGGATCCTCGGCGTAGATGCGGACCTCGATGGCATGGCCGCTGCGCGGAGCCTCCAGCACCGATGACGGAAGCTGCTCTCCTGCCGCCACCCGGATCTGCCACGCGACGAGGTCCAGCCCGGTGACGAGCTCGGTCACGCCGTGCTCGACCTGGAGCCGGGTGTTCATCTCCAGGAAGTAGTGGTTGCGCTCGGAGTCGAGCAGGAACTCGACCGTGGCCGCGTTGTGGAACTCCACGGTCCCTGCCACGCGGCGGGCCGAGTCGAACAGGGCGGCGCGCGTCGGCGCATCGACCGCCGGCGACGGCGACTCCTCGACGAGCTTCTGATGACGTCGCTGGACCGAGCAATCCCGTTCGCCGAGGATCGCCAGGTTGCCGTGCTGATCGCCGAGCAGCTGCACCTCGACGTGACGCGCCGGCGCGACCATCCGCTCGGCGTAGACCGTCCCGTCGCCGAACGCGGAGATGGCCTCGCGTCGGGCGGCGGACAGCGCGGCGGCCAGCTCGGCCGGATCGTCGACGCGGCGCATCCCGCGTCCCCCACCGCCGGCCGCGGCCTTGAGCATCACCGGGAAGCCGATCGCCTCGAGCTCCGCCAGGTCGTCCTCGACCGAGACCGTCGTGCCCGGCACGATCGGCACGCCGGCGTCGACTGCCGATCGCCTGGCGGCGAGCTTGTTCCCGAGCGCCTCGATTGCCGTTGCCGGCGGCCCGATGAAGACGAGCCCCGCGTCCGTCACCGCGCGGGCGAAGTCCGCGTTCTCCGAGAGGAACCCGTAGCCGGGGTGGATGGCCTCCGCACCGCTGCGGCGAGCTGCCTCGACGATGGCCTCGATGCGCAGGTACGACTCGGCGGGGGCCGGCGGTCCGATCCGCTCCGACCGGTCGGCCATGCGGACGTGGAGCGCGTCGACGTCCGCGTCGGAGTGGACGGCGATCGGCGAGATGCCGAGCTCGCGACAGGCGCGCATGACCCGGATCGCGATCTCGCCGCGGTTGGCGACGAGAATCCGGCGAAACGGCGGGGCGTCAGCCATCGGCCGCGTCCGTGCGCAACGACACTCGCATCGGCTACAGCGGGATGTTGCCGTGCTTCTTGGCCGGCACCGACTGCCGCTTGTTCTCGAGCATGCCCAGCGCCCCCGCCACGCGGGCTCGCGTCTCCGACGGGAGGATCACCTCGTCGACGTACCCGCGTGCGGCCGCGATGTACGGGTTCGCGAAGCGCTCCT
The DNA here is from genome assembly GCA_035463095.1 of Candidatus Angelobacter sp. GTDB lineage: Bacteria > Chloroflexota > Limnocylindria > QHBO01 > QHBO01 > JACDBZ01. Next base: position 22,389 of record DATHTR010000097.1, read on the forward strand.
CGTACTCGGCCACGAGCCGGCCACGCTCCGCGTCCGGGTCGTCCGCCGCGTCGATCCGGTCGCGGAAGATGATGTTCACCGCGCCTTCGACGCCCATGACCGCGATTTCGGCCGTCGGCCACGCGAAGTTCATGTCCCCGCGGACGTGCTTCGAGCTCATGACGTCATAGGCGCCGCCGTATGCCTTGCGGGTGATGACCGTGACCTTGGGGACGGTCGCCTCGCAGTACGCGTACAGCAGCTTCGCCCCATGGCGGATGATGCCCCGATGCTCCTGGTCGACCCCCGGCAGGAAGCCCGGCACGTCGACGAGCGTCACGATCGGGATGTTGAAGCAGTCGCAGGTCCGGACGAACCGGGCGGCCTTGTCGGATGCATCGATGTCCAGCACCCCGGCCAGCACTTCCGGCTGCTGCGCCACGATCCCCACCGTCCGGCCCTCGATCCGCGCCAGCCCGCAGATGATGTTGCGAGCGTAGTGGGTGTGAACTTCCGTGAACGAGCCGCCGTCCACGATCCCTCCGATGACGGCGTGCATGTCGTAGCCCTGCTTCGGCGAGTCCGGAATCAGCGCATCGAGCGCTGCGGCATCACTGGTCGGCTCGTCCCAGGAGTCGTGGCGGGGCGGCAGATCGACGTTGTTCTGCGGCAGGTATCCGATCAGCGTCCGTGCCAGCTCGATGGCCTGCGGCTCCGACGACCCCAGGAAGTGCGCGACCCCGCTCGTCTCGTTGTGCACCCGCGCGCCGCCCAGTCCCTCGAAGTCGATCTCTTCGTGCGTCACGGTCTTCACCACGTTCGGCCCGGTCACGAACATGTAGCTCGTCCCTTCGACCATCACCACGAAATCGGTGATCGCCGGCGAGTACACCGCTCCCCCGGCGCAGGGACCCATGACCAGGCTGAGCTGGGGCACGACGCCCGACGCCAGGGTATTGCGAAGGAAGATGTCGGCATATCCGCCGAGGCTGACGACGCCCTCCTGGATTCGGGCGCCACCGGAGTCCGACAGGCCGATGATCGGGGCGCCGTTCTCGACGGCAAGGTCCATCACCTTGCAGATCTTCTCCGCGTGCGCCTCGGACAGCGAGCCTCCGAAGACCGTGAAGTCCTGTGAGTACACGAAGACGAGTCGACCGTCGACGCGGCCGAACCCGGTGACGACGCCGTCGCCGAGATAGCGCTCGTCGTCGAGGCCGAAGTCGCTGGCCCGATGCGTGACGAAGGCGTCGATCTCGGTGAACGAGTCGTCGTCGAGGAGCAGCTCGAGCCGCTCCCGGGCCGTCAGCTTGCCGCGCGCGTGCTGCTGCTCGACACGCCGCTGTCCACCTCCGTGTCGGGCCTGGTCGCGCATCGACTGCAATCGGTCCAGCTTGTCAGCGGTCGACACGCAACGCCTCCGTACGAGTGCAGTGGGTCTGGTGGGCCCGGCAGGAATCGAACCTGCGACCGTCCGGTTATGAGCCGGTTGCTCTGACCATTGAGCTACGGGCCCCGAACTGCGACGGTGGACAACTTCGAGTATAGACCGATGTCTTTGCACAACGACGCCCACATTTCTCCACGTTGTGGATAACCGGGCTGACCGTCGGGCGGCGGCTCCCCTATCATCGTCGGCGTCGCAGTCGCGACGACCAGCCGCCCGAGTCACGAACAGGTGATGCGTTGACCAAGGTAATCTCGATCGCGAACCAGAAGGGCGGCGTCGGCAAGACGACCTGCTCCATCAACCTCGGCGGTGCGCTGGCCGAACGCGGCTACCGCGTCCTCTGCCTCGACATGGATCCGCAGGCAAACCTCACGGTCGGTCTCGGAATCTCGCTGTCCGACGTCCGACAGTCGATGGCCGACGTTCTCTCCGATGACCGCGTGGCGCTCGACGAGGTCGTGCGCGAGACGGAGACCCAGGGACTGTGGGTCGCGCCTGCCACCCTGGAGCTGGCATCGACCGAGGTCGAGCTGTTCACCGCCATCGGCCGCGAGATGGTGCTGCGCGATGCGGTCTCGGGCTGGGCCGATCGGCAGTTCGACGTGGTGATCATCGACTGCCCGCCGACGCTCGGCCTGCTCACGATCAATTCGCTCGTGGCCTCGAGTCGGGTGATCATCCCGGTCCAGACGCAGTACTACGCGATCAAGGGCCTCACGGCGCTGATCAAGGTCATCAACACCATCAAGCTCAAGCTCAACCACGACCTCGAGGTGCTCGGCCTGCTGCCGACCTTCTTCGACGGGCGCACCGTTCTCGCCCGGGAGATGCTCGAGAATCTGAGGCAGCTTGGCGACCACCGGGTCTTCAACACGATGATCAAGAACACCGTGAAGCTCGGCGAGGCGCCGCTGACCGGAAAGCCCGTGA